>NZ_JBMHFZ010000008.1:0-168244 GCF_049166755.1 Halomonas terrestris
CCGTCAGCAGCGGCAGCAGACGCTGCATGACGCGAGAGCGCTCCTCACTGGTGTACCATTCCTTCCAGGCGCGCATGTCGCGCCACTTGGTGATCATCAGGCGTCGATCACTGTGCCCGAGCTCGACGAGGCTCTCGCCACCGACGAAGCCGCGTGCGCCCAGGGAGTGGCGCATGGCCTCGCGTGCGGCCTCCTCGTATTCCTCCTCGAGCCCGGGCATGATACGACGTTCGATAATGATCTTGATCATCTAGTTGCTCCCTACTGAATTTGCCCCCAACGCTGAGGTCATCGATGGTTGATTCCGTGGACTCCCTGCCCGAGGACGCTGCACCCGATCACGACGCAGAACTCGACACCACGGGGCTCTACTGCCCCGAGCCGATCATGCTGATGCACAACAAGGTGCGCGACATGCAGGCGGGTGACGTGCTCAAGGTGATCGCCAGCGATCCGGCGACCACCCGGGACGTGCCCAAGTTCTGCA
Source organism: Halomonas terrestris (assembly GCF_049166755.1). Taxonomy (NCBI): domain Bacteria; kingdom Pseudomonadati; phylum Pseudomonadota; class Gammaproteobacteria; order Oceanospirillales; family Halomonadaceae; genus Halomonas; species Halomonas terrestris. The sequence goes on from NZ_JBMHFZ010000008.1 coordinate 488, forward strand.
GCTTCCTGGGGCATGAGCTGATTCATCAGCAGGAACTCGATGGCAGCTATCTCTACTTTATCCGCTTGGGGTAGGCAGCGGCCACCGGCTCAGTCCGGCGGGGGCGCAGGCTCGTCGTCGGGCATCACCATCAGGGCCAGCGCCTCCAGGGTGGTGGGGTCCTCGCGGCGAATGCGGTTGGCGATCTGGCGCTGGAAGAAGTAGACCACCCGATGGCGGCTGTGGCCGGGGTAGAGGCAGGCATCGCCGGGAAGGATGGGCGTCGATTCCACCAGCCGCTCGTCGGCCAGCAGCGCCTCCACCGAGCCATCGTTGTACAGCCGCCAGCCGAACACCTGCTTGAGTTGCCAGGGGGCATCGCCCTCGTCCATGCACAGGGCATGGGTACCCTGGGTCTCGGGGAGCTGCTGGATGAGGGTGGTCTCGCTGGTGTCCTCGTAGTCGAAGTAGGCGGCAGCGTGCTCGAGCTCCAGTACCTTGTGCTCGGGCGCCGCTTCGAACAGTTCTTCGGTCTCCGGGTCGCGATACCCGACGAAACTGCCGTGATCGGGGTCGTCCAGGCGATGGCAGGGGGTCAGGGCCTCCATCCAGGGCACCAGCCCGACCACCTCGCCATCCTCGCGCAGGCCCCAGGCGAGCAGGGGCATGCCGTAGAGGGTGTCGGGGCTCGAGGCGAGCCGATAGACCATCTCCAGGCTATCCAGTTCGGGAGCCAGGCGGATCAGGCGGCGCCTGGCGCGTTGACGCTGGCGCATGACTTCCAGGTCGATGACCCGGGCCGGGCGGGGTGACAGCGGGATACCCATGATGTCCCTCCACGTGCTGCGTGTTCACGGCATCGGCTCGGGGAGTCCGTCGGGCTTGACGCTGATCTGTGGCGAAACCAGGCATGCTCGCTACGAATCGGTCTAGCCCGGCAGGCTCCTGGGCCGGACGGTAGCGCACTGCGTCACTCGTTGCACAACCAATAGCACAGTCCCACTCGCAGGTTAAGCCCTCTGGGGTCAACGACAGCGGCGAGCGAGAGACTCCTGAAGGGACGCATGGCGTTCGCGGGCGGCAGCGAAGGCCTGGAGGGGGGCCTCGGATGCTTCCGGCGAGAGCCAGCGCCGGCGATAGTCGGCCACGGCGTCGGGGCCCTCGACCTGGGCCGCGAACAGCTCGTCGATGGCGGCGAGCCAGCTGCCGGCAGTCTCCTCGAGGCGCGTCAGCCAGTCCTGCAGTCGGGCGTACTCGGGCGACTGGTGCAGCGCCTCGGGAAATCCCGACAGGCGAGAACAGCGCCGCTGCAGGGCGTGCTCGAGCAGCTCGGAGGCCTCCTCCAGGCGCTGTTCGGCCAGCATCAGGGTGCGCAGCAGTTCGGCGGAAAAGGGGCGGGTCTGCAGGGTCTGGAGGTGCCCTTCCAGGGTCGCCGAGTCGGGCTGCCAGTCGGGGTCGAACTGGTGGAGGGTGGCGTCGCGCAGGTAGGCGAGGGCAGCGAGCTGGTCGCCGTGAGGGTGGGTCTCCTCCGGGGAGAGTGGCGAGCTGGCCCGGGAAAAGCTGCCGGCCCATTCGCTGGAGTCAAAAAGGGCGTTCCAGCTGACACGGGGCAACTGCTCGGCCTTGGTCTCGGTGAGGCGTGCCAGTCGCTCCCGGTCGGCGTCGGAGAGGCGTTCGGGGACCTCGCTGTTCCAGCAGGCGTCGAGTCGGCGCCACAGCTCCAGCTCGTAGAGCCAGCGCTGGCTTGCCGGCGCCACCCGGCCCAGCTGGTTGTTGCGTTCCGCCACCAGGTTGGTGATGTGACATTCGCGCAGCGCATAGACGTTGAGCAGGCCATCGCGGGTCTCGGGGATCTCGAGCAGGCGCTCGCGCTTGTCGGGAAAGCTGCCGATATTGTCCGGCCGTTCGGGGGCGGGGGGCTCGAGCCCCAGGCTCTCGGCGAGCCGCTGCTGGTAGTCGGTCAGCAGGGCGTCACTCTCCCCGCTGTCGCCGCACCCGGCCAGCAGGAAGGCCACCAGCGCCAGTGCCAGCCAGTGGCACCGGCGCCGCTCAGTCACGGGGAAGCGCCAGGCGACCATGAGCCACCGCCTTGCCGATTCGCCGCAGGCGCTCGCCCAGCAGCAGGGCAGCCACGGTGAGTCCGGCGATCAGGCCGATCCAGTAGCCGTGCACCTCGAGTGGCCCGGTCCAGCCGAGCAGGCCCCGGGTACCCAGCCAGTGTCCGCCGCCCAGCCCCACCAGCCAGTAGGCCACCAGGGTGATCAGCATGATCACGCGGGTGTCCTTGTAACCGCGCAGGGCCCCGGCGAGGTTCACCTGCAGTGAGTCCGACAGCTGGAAGATCATGGCCAGTATGACCAGCGAGAGGGCGAGTCGTTGCACTGCCACATCATGGGTGTAGAGCGCAATCACCGGTTCGGCGGTGAGCCACAGCAGCAGGCAGTTGAGTCCCGCCACCAGCAGGCAGATGAAGATGCCGTTCCAGGCCACCAGGCGGGCGAACTCGGTCCGGCCCTGGCCCAGGGTGTTGCCCACCCGCACGGTCAGCGCCATGCTCAGCGAGAGCGGCAGCATGAACAGGATCGAGGTGTAGTTCAGGGCCACCTGATGGGCGGCGACCGTCACCTCGCCGAGGCTGGCGATGAACAGGGCGATCAGGGTGAACAGCGTGACCTCGACGAAGATCGCCACGCCGATCGGCACGCCCACGTGGAGCAGTTCGCCGATCAGGCGCCAGCGCGGCGGCGAGGGAGTGTGCCACAGCTCGATGCCGCCGTAGGCTGGGCTCTTCTGGGTGTAGGCGATCATCGCCAGGCCCATCACCCACATGGAGAGCGCCGTGGCAATGCCGCAGCCCAGGGCGCCCAGCGCCGGCAGCGCCTGTACCCAGCCCGGCAGCCAGGAGCCGAACAGCCCGCTGAGGCCGGCCCCGCCGTAGATCAGCACGAAGTTGCTGGGGATGTTCACGCCGAGCCCGAGCAGGCTGATCCACAGCGCCGGCCGGGTATGGTTGACGCCGTCCGAGAAGGCCCGCAGCGCCTGGAACAGCGCCACCCCCGGCATGCCGAAGGCCACCGCCGAGAGGTAGGCGGCGGCACCCCGGGCCACCTCCTCGGGAACGCTCATGAGGCGAAAGATCGGCATCACCGAGAACCACAGCAGCCCTGCGGCGGCGATGCCCAGCGCCAGGGCCACCCACAGCGCCTGGTGGACATGGGGGCGAATGCCGGCGATGCGTTCTCCCCCGAGCAGGTGGGCGACGATCGGCGTCAGCCCCATCAGGGTACCGGTCATGAACAGCATGAGAGGCAGCCACAGGCTGGAACCCACGGACACCGCGGCCAGGTCGGTGGCACTCAGGCGGCCGGTCATCATCACGTCGACGACGCTCATCCCGGCCTGGGCGAGCTGGGCCCCGCAGATGGGCAGGGCCAGGAGGATCAGGGGTCGCGTTTCCTTGCGACTGGCGGCCAGAAGGTCGGAGGCAAACTGGGCCAAGGGAAGTGCTCCGTGCATGAGGCGAGAAACGGCCCCGGTGCCGGTGGACGCGGGGCGAACCGATGAGTCTATCAGCCGCTGCCGATTTTCGCCTCGTCCGGCGTGCCCCTATAATGTCGCGCTTTCAGCCTTTCGATTCCAGCAACAGGGAGCTTGTGTGACCCATCGACTCGAGGATGTCATCGCGCTGTTCGACGGACTCTTTCAGGCCCCCTTCGGCACCCGGCTGGTGCGTGGTGGCGATGAGCCACTCTACCTGCCGGCCGACGACGCCTGTCCCTGGCACCGGGTGATCTTCGCCCGCGGCTTCTATGCCAGTGCGCTCCACGAGATCAGCCACTGGTGCATCGCCGGCGCCCGGCGGCGCGAGCTGGAGGATTATGGCTACTGGTACCTGCCCGACGGTCGCGACGCCGCCGAGCAGCGGAATTTCGAGGCCGTCGAAGTGGCCCCCCAGGCCCTGGAGCTGCTCTTCTCGCGAGCTTGCGGGCTGCGCTTCCATGTCAGCGTCGACAACCTGGGGGGAGAGGTGGAGGTCGATCGTGACGCCTTCCTTGCACGTGTCGAAGCCCGGGCGGCGCGCTACGAGCGAGAGGGGCTGCCGGCCCGGGCCGCGGCCTTTCGGGCGGCCCTGGAGGGCGTCTACCAGCGTGGCCTCGCCCCGGCCCAGGCCGTCGAGGCGGGGCGCCGTCACCTGGAGGCACCGGCACGCTCGCGCGCGTCCCAGGCCTGCTGACCCAGCGTCAGCAGCGTCGCCAGTGCCGGCGTGGCGCCGCGGGCCGGGTAGGCCACGCCGATGGTCTGATGGACGTCCAGGCCCGCCAGGGGGCGGCACTGGACATCGTGACGGGAAAGGATCTCCGGCCAGGCCGGTACCAGGGAGGCCCCGACGCCGGCGGCCACCAGCCCCAGGGTGTACTCGATGGTACGCAGGCGAGCCCTGACCTGGCAGCGCACCCCGGCCTGGTTGAGGGCATCGGCCAGCTGCTCCATGGCGGCACAGGGGTGGCGCCAGATGAAGGGCAGCTCCTCCAGATCCTCCAGCGCGACCCGGCCCTTCAGCAGCAGCGGGTGCCCGCCGGGCAGCGCCAGTCGATAGCTGTCGTGCCAGATCGGCTGGAAGGCCTCCTGGGGGGCGAGGTCCTGCTCGCCGATGATGCGGGCATCGCAGGGCTCCTCCGGGTTGACCAGGGTCAGCGCCAGGTTGTCGCCCTGGCCGATGTACTCCTTGAGCAGTGTTGTCATGCGGCTGGCCCCCAGCGAGCGCATCAGGCCCAGGCGCACCGGCGTGGGCGGAGAGGGGCGGCGAAACAGCCGCGTGATGGCCTGCAGGTCCTCGCTGACTCGCTGGGCCAGCGGATAGAGCCGCCGACCCTCCTCGGTAGGCGTGATCCCGCGGCGGTGGCGTTCGAAGAGTGTCGTGCCGAGCCGCTCCTCGAGCTGGCTCAAGGCCGCCGAGATCGAGGGCTGGGCCACGTGGCAGCGCCGGGCGGCGGCACTGATCGAGCCGCCCTCGAAGGCGGCGATGAAGTAGCGCAGGCTGCGCACATCCATAGATGTATCCTGTAGCTGGTGCAGGATATCGATATTATTCCTTTGCCAGGGCGTCGCGCTAGGCTGTAGGCAGTACACCATGCCTACTGGAGCCCGCCCCCATGACGCACGACAGCCCGCCCCGGGACAGCCTGGCCCAGGAGAGCCGCTTCTACGCCGCCCTGGGTGACGATGACTGGCCGACCCCCGGGCATGCATGGCGCCTGGAAGATGTCGGCCTGAGTGCCGCCGGCCTGGCCGAGCTGTTCGAGTCACAGCTCATGAGCCGCCATCTGGACCTTCACGCCCGACGGCTGCAGGCCCGGGGCGAGGCCTTCTACACCATCGGCAGCGCCGGCCACGAGGGCAATGCCGCCATCGCCGGGGCCTTCCGCACCACCGATCCCGCCTTCCTGCACTATCGCGATGCCGCCTTCCTGATCCAGCGCAGCCGCGCCGTGCCGGGGCAGACACCGCTGTGGGACCTGCTGCTGAGCTTCGCCGCCTCGGCCGACGACCCGGTTTCCGGCGGGCGACACAAGGTGCTGGGCTCGAAGGCGCTCAGCGTGCCGCCCCAGACCAGCACCATCGCCTCGCACCTGCCCAAGGCGGTGGGCGCCGCCTACGGCCTCGGCCTGTGGCGGCGGCTGGGCGGGGGCGGCGAGTGGCCGGCCGACAGCGTGGTGCTGTGCAGCTTCGGTGACGCCTCCTTCAACCACTCCACCGCCCAGGGCGCGCTCAATGCCGCCGCCTGGGCGGCCTACCAGGGCGCGCCCATGCCGCTGGTGATGGTCTGCGAGGACAACGGCATCGGTATCTCGACCCCCACGCCCGAGGGCTGGATCGAGGCCGGCATGCGCGCTCGTCCCGGCTTCCACTACCTGAGCTGCGACGGCCTCGACCTGCTCGATACCTGGCACGTGGCCCGCGAGGCGGAGCGCATCGCCCGGATCCGCAAGCAACCGGTGTTCCTGCACATGCGCTGCGTGCGACTGTTCGGCCATGCCGGTTCGGATGCCCAGCAGGCCTACATGACACCCCAGCGGATCAAGGCCGACGAGGCGCGTGACCCGCTGCTGGTCAGTGCCGGCCTGCTGCGCCGACACGGCGTGCTCGACAACGACGCCATCGCCGCCCTCTACCGCTCGGTGGGCGAGCGCGTGGCCCAGGTGGCCGAGGAGGCGATCCGCCGCCCCAGGCTGGAAACCGCCGAACAGGTCATGGCCAGCATCGTGCCGCCGGCCCGGCCCGGCCGACGGCGCCCCTGGCAGGGCGAGGTCGACGCCGCACCCGCGCCCATGGCCAGGCTGCTCAACCAGGCACTGCAGCGGCTGATGGCCAGCTACCCGCACCTGGTGATGGCCGGCGAGGACATCGGCCGCAAGGGGGGTGTCTATGGCGTCACCCAGCGGCTGCAGGCGCAGTTCGGTCCCCATCGCGTGATCGATACCCTGCTCGACGAACAGAGTATCCTGGGGCTCGGCATCGGCCTGGGCCACAACGGCCTGGTGCCGATCCTCGAGATCCAGTTCCTCGCCTACCTGCACAACGCCGAGGACCAGTTGCGGGGGGAAGCCGCCACCCTGAGTTTCTTCTCCAATGGCCAGTACACCAATCCCATGGTGGTGCGCATCGCCGGGCTGGGTTACCAGAAGGGCTTCGGCGGCCACTTCCACAACGACAATGCCATCGCCGTGCTGCGCGACATTCCCGGCCTGCTGGTGGCGTGCCCGTCCAATGGCGCAGACGCCGTGGGGCTCCTGCAGGAGGCGGTGCGACTCGCCGACGAGGAGCAGCGTGTCGTGGTGATGCTCGAACCCATCGCCCTCTACCACAGCCGCGACCTGCTGGAGGAGGGTGACCTGGGGTGGTGTTTCAGCGACCCGGGGCCGGACCACCGCCTGCCGGTGGGCGAGCCCGGCCAGTGGGGGGAAGGGCGCGAACTGGCCATCGTGACCTACGGCAACGGTGTCTATCTCTCCCGCCAGGCCGCCGCACGCCTGGAGTCGGAAGGAATCGCGCTGCGCATCCTCGACCTGCGCTGGCTCACCGCCATCGACCACGACGCGGTGCATCGCCGGGTGGCCGGCTGTGCCCAGGTGCTGGTGGTGGACGAGTGCCGGCGTTCCGGCTCGATCAGCGAGGAGCTGATCGCCGCCCTGGTCGAGCGCGGCGTCGAGAGCCACCGCCTGCATCGCCTGACCGCCGAGGACAGCTTCATCCCCCTGGGCCGGGCTGCCACCGCGACCCTGCCGTCGAGCGAGGCGATCATCGACCGCGTGCGACGCCTGGTGACGCCGGGCGACAAGGACGAGACGGCCGCCATCGCGGCGGCCCGGGGAACGCTGGCAGGGAGTGACGAGTGATGAGCGGAAGACGTGAGCGGTTGCTCGTGGTCTGCCCGGGACGCGGCACCTACCACCAGACCGAATGGGGAAGCCTGCTCCGGCATGCCGCCGGCAGCGACTGGCTGGTGCGCTTCGACACCCTGCGGCGCGAGGCGGGGCTGCCGACACTGAGCGAGCTGGATGGCGAGATTCCCTTTCGCCAGAGCCTGCACGGGCGCGGGGAGCACGCCGCCCCGCTGATCCACGCCTGCGCCCTGGCCGACCTGCTGGCCATCGACCCGGAGCGCCATGAAATTGTCGCGGTCACCGGCAACTCCATGGGCTGGTACATCGCCCTGGGGGCGGGGGGCGCCCTGGCGCACGAGGAGGCCTTCACCCTGATCGGTGGCATGGGGCAGATGATGCAGGAGGCCCTGGTCGGCGGCCAGCTGCTCTACCCCTGGGTGGACGAGCAGTGGCGGCCGCAGTGGGCGCTGCGCCGTGAGCTGCTGGCAATGATCGAACGGCTGCACGGCGAGGAGGGGCGCGCCCTCTACCTGTCGATCGACCTGGGCGGCATGCTGGTGTTCGGTGGCAACGAGGCGGGGCTGGCCGCGCTGGCCGAGGCGCTGCCGCCGCGCGAGCGCTTCCCGATGCGGCTGCACCAGCATGCCGCCTTCCATACGCCGTTGCAGCAGGGCGTGAGGGACCTCGCCCGCCGGCGATTCGCCGAGCTCTCCTTCCGGGCACCGCGGGTGCCGCTGATCGACGGTCGCGGCCATGTCTGGACGCCCTGGAGCAGCGACCCCCCGGCACTCTGGGACTACACCCTCGGCGAGCAGCTGGTGGCGCCCTACGATTTCACCGCGGCCCTGCGTGTCGGGGTGCGCGAGTTCGCCCCGGACCGCATCCTGATCCCCGGCCCCGGTGCCACCCTGGGGGGCGCCACGGGGCAGGCGCTGATCCAGCTCGGCTGGCGGGGGCTGGAGAGCAAGGCGGACTTCCAGGCCCGCCAGGAGGAGGACCCGCCGCTGATCTGCATGGGCCTCGAGGCGCAGCGGGAAAGGGTCGTCGCCTAGCCGTTCGGGTCATCCGGGGCGAGCCGCTGGTGCAGGTGCAGCATCACCTCGACCTCGTGCTCCGGCCGCAGCGGCTCGAGCCCCATCTCGCCGAACAGCTCGCCCCGGGCCCTGGCCCAGGCGCCGGGGTCCAGGGCCGCATAGAGGGTCTCCGCCGGGGCCAGTTCGACGAAGGGGTCGAGGCCGTAGGTGTCGAAGAGCCGCGAGAGGGCGGCCTCGTCGTCACCGACACCGGCGGTGTAGAGCGTCTCGCTGAAGTGGTCGTTCTCCAGCTCGCGGATCACGTCCAGGGGACTCACGCCGATGCTGTTGAGCTCCTCGAGGCTGTAGTCGCCCAGCGAGATCAGTTCGTCGTCCAGCCAGTCGTCGTCCGGCTGGATCAGGGTGTGCTTGATGCGTCCATCGCGCAGCGTCCAGGCGATCGCCAGCGGCAGGCCGCCATCGTCGCCGGTCTCCACGGCGATGAAGCCGGGAACCTCATCCATGTCATTGCTCCTCGGGTTGAGCGTCATGTTGCGTCCGGTCGGCCGGCAGGCGGAAGAAGGCCCGGGCGGTGGCAGTGGTGGCCTGGGCCAGCTTGCGCTCCTCGATGCCCCGCCAGCGCGCGATCTCCCGCACGATCCACGGCAGCAGGGCCGGCTCGTGACGTCTGCCCTTGAGTTTGGCAGGTAAATTGCGCGGCAGCAGGTAGGGGCAGTCGGTTTCCACCATCAGCCGGTCCAGGGGGATCTCGCCGACAAGCTCGCGCAGGTGGTGGCCGCGTCGCTCGTCGCAGAGCCAGCCGGTCAGCCCGATGTGCAGGTCGAGATCGAGGTAGCCGTAGAGGGTGTCGCGATCCGCCGTGAAGCAGTGCACCACGGCATCGGAAAGGTCGTCGCGCCAGGCGTGCAGCATCTCGCGCATGCGCCGTCCGGCATCCCGCTCGTGCAGGAAGAGCGGCTTGCCGCTCTCCACCGCCTGGCCGAGCTGGGCCTCGAAGGCGTGCTCCTGCTCGGCGGGCGTCGAGAAGTTGCGGTTGAAGTCCAGGCCGCACTCGCCCACCGCCACCACCTCGGGCTGGCGATGCAGTTCCCCCATGGCCCGCTCCAGGGCGCCGTCCCAGTGACTGGCGTCGTGGGGGTGCACCCCCGCCGTGGCGTACAGCCCGGGAAAGCGGCGGGCGAGCGCCACGGCCTGCTCGGCATGCCCCCGGTCGGTACCGGTGAGGATCAGGGTGGTGACGTTCGCCGCTCGGGCGCGTCCCAGAACCGCCTCGAGATCCCGGGTGAAGCTGTCGTGGGTCAGGTTGGCGCCGATGTCCACCAGCGGCGCGGGGGAGCATAGCCGCAGCGCCTCGGGCAGGAAATCGTCGAAGGTCTCGGTCGGATCCACCAGGACGGAACTCCTCTGATCTTGAAAGCGGGGGATCGGGTGGCGCCGCATTGTACTCGGGATCGGGCCCGGGGACACGCGAGCGGGACCACGGCGAGCCGGCCATGCGTTACACTAGCCGCCTTCGGTATTCGATGAGGTGAGCGTGTGACCCTGCTACGTCTGGAACAGCTGCAACTGGCCTATGGTACCCATGCCCTGCTCGACGGCGCCGACCTGGTGCTGGAGAAGGGCGAGCGCCTGGCGCTGGTGGGGCGCAACGGCACCGGCAAGTCGACCCTGCTCAAGCTGGTGGCCGGCGAGATCCTTCCCGACGGCGGCAGCATCTGGCGTGCCCCGGGGCTGAAGATCGGCGTGCTCGCCCAGGACCTGCCCGAGGCGAGCGGCCAGACCATCTTCGACGTGGTCGCCGAGGGGCTGCCCGAGGCCGGCCAGCTGCTCTCCGAGTACCACCACCTGATTCACGACGCCGATCCCGACATGCGCCGCATGGAGCAGCTGCAGACCCGGCTCGAGGCGATCGACGGCTGGACCTTCCACCAGCGCATCGACGTGGTGCTGACCCGGCTGGGCCTGCCGGCCGACGCCGAGATGGCCGCCCTTTCCGGGGGCTGGCGCCGCCGGGTGGCGCTGGCCCGGGCACTGGTCGCCGAGCCCGACCTGCTGCTGCTCGACGAGCCGACCAACCATCTGGATCTCGATACCATCGCCTGGCTGGAGGAGCAGCTCGCCGCCTTCAATGGCGCCGTGCTGTTCATCACCCACGACCGGACCTTCCTGTCGAAGCTGGCCACGGCGATCCTCGAGCTCGACCGCGGTCGCCTGGGACGCTACCCCGGCGACTATGCCGAGTACCAGGCGCGCAAGGCCCATGAGCTCGAGGTCGAGGCCCGCGAGAACGCCGTGTTCGACAAGAAGCTGGCCCAGGAGGAGGCCTGGATCCGCCAGGGTATCAAGGCCCGGCGCACGCGCAACGAGGGGCGCGTACGGGCGCTGGAGCAGCTGCGTCGCGAGCGCAGCGAGCGTCGCGAACGCCAGGGTCGCGCGAACCTCTCGGTCGACAGCGGCGAGCGCACCGGCAAGCGGGTGGTCGAGCTGAAGGGGGTTTCCCAGCATTTCGGCGACGAGGTGGTGATCCGCGACCTCAGCCTGGAGATCCAGCGCGGCGACCGCATCGGCTTCATCGGCCGCAACGGGGCCGGCAAGACCACCCTGCTGAAGATTCTGCTCGGCGAGCTCGAGCCCAGTGAGGGCACGGTGCGTCTCGGCACCAACCTGAAGGTGGCCTACTTCGACCAGCTGCGTGCCGGGCTCGAACCCGAGAAGAGCGTCTACGACAACGTGGCCCAGGGCAGCGACCGGGTCACCGTGGGGGGGCGCGACCGCCATGTGATGAGCTACCTGCAGGACTTCCTGTTCACCCCGGAGCGTGCTCGTCAGCCGGCCAAGGCGCTCTCCGGGGGCGAATCGAATCGCCTGCTGCTGGCGCGGCTCTTCACCCAGCCGGCCAACGTGCTGGTGCTCGACGAGCCGACCAACGACCTCGACGTCGAGACCCTGGAGCTGCTCGAGGAGCTGCTGCTCGACTTCGACGGCACCCTGCTGCTGGTCTCCCACGACCGGGCCTTCATGGACAACGTGGTGACCAGTGTGCTGGCCTTCGAGGGCGAGGGGAGGGTGCGCGAGTACGTGGGCGGCTACAGCGACTGGGTGCGCCAGGGTGGCAAGCTGCCCCCGGCCCCCTGGGAGGGCGCGGCACGCCAGGGGGCAGAGCCGGCCCAGACCACCGAGGAGATGGCCGAGCAGTCGCCGCCGACCTCGAAGGCGACGGCGGCGAAGGAGCCCTCAGCGGGGGGAGGGAAAAAGCCCGCCAAGCTCTCCTACAAGCTGCAACGCGAGCTCGATGGCCTGCCGGCCGAGATCGAACGGCTCGAGGCCGAGGTGGCCGAATTCGAAGCGAAGGTGGGCGATCCGGCCTTCTACCAGCAGGATGCCGACAGCGTCACCGCGACCCTGCAGGCCCTGAGTGACCGGCAGGCCGAGCTGGACGCCGCCATGGAGCGGTGGATGGAGCTGGAGGCGATGGCGGCGGGGGGGTGATAAGGCAAATTGTAATAAAGGCTAGGGAGCGCTGATTGGCGTCGCGAGCGAAGAGAGGCTGGTCGCCGCCGGAGCGGAGCTGCCGGAGTGTAGTCTGCTACATGAGGAGAGCGACGGTCCGACGCATCGGCACCGCCGGCGGCCAGGATGGCTAGGTTCGTTCCCCACGAACCAACGCACTTCCCACATCCATGTGGGTCGTCGAGCGCAGCAGCCAATCAGTGCTTCCGTTATTCGGCGCTCTCCTCCCCTTTCTTCCCCACGCGCACGGCGAGCACGTCGCACTGGGCGCCGTGCAGCACGCCGGTGGAGGTGGAGCCGAGCAGAAGGGCGAAGCCGTGGCGACCATGGGAGCCGACCACGATCAGGTCGACGCCCTGTTCCTCGGCGAAGCGATGGATCTCGGTATCCGGCATGCCCACCAGCACGTGCTGGTCCTCCTTGGCCACGTGGGGGTCGGCGATCTCGGCCAGTCGCTGCTTGGCATGCTCGTCGAGCTGGTCCTGGATGCTGGTGAGGTCCATGGGGATGTCACCGCCATAGGCGAAGCCCAGCGGCTCCAGGGTGTGCATGATCGACAGCTTGGCCTGGTTGCGCTCGGCGATCTGTACCGCGCGCTCCAGCACCTTGTGGGAGTCCTTGGTCAGGTCGACGGCGACCAGGACGTGACGATACTCGTTGCTCATGGTAGGGCTCCTGGGTGGGTATCGAGAGGTATCAGGATGCCTCCACTCTAGGACGACTGACGAAGCAAGACAACGACTTGCATCAAGATTCACGCATCAAGCCATTCGGGAGAGAGCATGGCCTGGTTGATCATACTGTTCGTTCTGATGCTGGTGATCTCGCCGGTGATGTGGCTCAGGCCGAGTCCACGCCAGCAGCGGGTCGCCCGCCTGCGCAACGAGGCCATGAAGACCGGCCTCTCGGTCAAGCTGGAGATCCCCCCGCTGCATGGCGTCAAGACGGCGATGCCGGCCTACCGCTGGCACTATCCGCAGGAGCGGCCGGGGCCGGACTTCGTGCTGGTGCGCGACAGCCAGGCCGCCGACTCGCTGAAACCCCTGGCCCACGGCTGGCGCTGGCGTCGGGAACCGCTGAGGCCGTTGCCCGAGGCGCTGGAGGAGCGCTTCAAGGGCCTGCTTTCGCGGCTGCCCCAGGATGCCCTGGTGATCGAGTCGAATCGTCACGCCCTGACCCTGTGGTGGTGGGAGTCCCAGGACTTTCCCCGTTTCGCCACCTACCTGGGGGACTTCACCGCGCTGCGCGACGGCCTGGCCGGACGTCCCGATGTCCCCGAGGCGCCCGGGGTCCTCGGCAGCCGGCGCGAGTGACGGAAGGTCAGTCGTCCGATTCGCGGGCCTGGATGGCCAGGCCATTGCTCTCGATACGCGACAGCAGGTCGGCGAGGTGCTCGACGTCCTCGTCGCTGAGCCCGGCGAGCATCTCGGCACGGGCCTGGGTCACCACCGCATCGATGCGCTCGAGCAGCGGCGTGGCGTCGGGGGTGAGATAGACGCGCTTGGTGCGGCGGTCCTGGTCGCAGGGCTGACGCGCGATCAGTCCCTGCTCGGCAAGCTGGTCCAGGGTGCGCACCAGGGAAGGGGCCTCGACCCCGATGGCACGGGCCAGGTCGCACTGGGGCTGGCCATCGCCGAGTCGCCACAGCGTGTAGAGGGTGACCCAGCGGGTCTGGGTCAGTCCCAGGGGCGCCAGGCGGTGATCGATGACGGCACGCCACAGGCGCGGCACTCGGGTCAGCTGCAAGCCGATGTTCTGATGCATGGGACTCTGGGTGTCGGTTGACTTCGCTGGATTGTCCGTAGACCCAGCGTGTAATGCAAGCACGCTTACCGTTCGCCGGTGGCCGGGGCGTCCTCCGGATCCGCCTGCCCCTGGTCCGGAATCAGCCGCTGCCAGTCGAGCCCGGGCAGCCCGGGCGGCGACTGGATTCGCCCATCGGCCAGGGTCCCGTTCTCCTCGCCCACCGTGAAGCGCAGCACGCCGATGCGCTGGCCGCTGTCGGTCATCACGTCGATGCGCCAGCGTCCCTCCACGCGTTCAGGGAAGTTCTGCTTGTGACTCCAGGCCCGGTAGCCCTGGTCCCGTCCACCCTCGATCACCAGTGGAATGCGGTCGATCGCCTCGCCCTCGTGTCGCCAGACGTGGAAGATCTCTTCGCGCAGCCCGCGCGGTGCGCGGATCGCGGTATAGGCATAGAGGCCGGAAGCCTGTAGCGATCCGGGCGTCAGGCGCAGGGTGTCGCGGGGCTCGCGGTCCTCGGCATCGAAGCCGGGGGAGAGCGCCGTGGCGGTGATCCACAGGTTGGCGGGTGGCACCCAGACTCGGCCGACCCAGGCCAGCGCGGCGAGCATGCCCACGAGGGCCATCAGTGCCAGCCAGCCACGCAGCCGACGCGGACGGATCAGGTGCAGCAGGCTCGGCAGGCTGAAGAGCACCATGGCGGCCAGGGCCAGCTTGAGGCTCTGGCCGGTGGTCAGGTGCAGCAGGAGCGGCAGGGTCACCAGCACCACCAGGAAGACACACTGGGCATGGAAGGCGAAGTAGAGCCAGCGTTGTCGATCGGCCAGCCTGTAGTAGAGGGGGTCGAGGATCGAGAACACCGCCATGGCCAGCAGCAGAAGCGTGAACAGCGCCTGGCCGCTGGCCCAGGCGGTAGTGGCGAGCAGGAACGGCAGACAGAAGAACAGTGTCTCCTGATGGATCATCTGGGCGAAGAAGGTGGTGACCCCCGAGGACAGGGTCGGGTAGCCCCGGCGAGCCAAGAAACGCCGGATCAGGCTCTCGGAGAGCAGCAGCAGCCAGGCCAGCAGCATTCCCAGGGCGAGCAGCGCTCCCAGCCACTGCTGGCGGTCGACCAGGAAGAAGCTGCCGAGCCCGGCGGCGAAGGCGATCGGTGGCCATAGCCAGCTCCAGGGGCGGACACGCTCGATCAGCCGTTCGAAGCGCTCCTGCATCCGCTGAAGCCGTGGTGAGCCGGGTGCTGGGGAGGAGCCGGAGGAAGCCGTCATGGAGATGTCGATTACCCTGATCAGGACCAGACTGGATACTACCAGCCGGGACCGGAGGATGGGGGCTTGCCGTGGCGTCGCGGGTGGGCGTGCCGGCCAGCGGAGTGCGATCGGGGGGGTTGACGTCTCCGCTGGAGTGGACCAAGCTGTCGGCATTCAAACGGCCGTATGAAATCGTGGAGATTCGCGGATGATCTATCAAGGCAAGGCCATCACGGTGGCACGCAGCGGCGATGACATCGCCACGCTCACCTTCGACCTGAAGGACGAGTCCATCAACAAGCTCTCCAGCGCGGTGGTCGCCGAGCTCGAGGAGGCCGTCAGGGCCCTCCAGGCCGAAAGTGGCCTGGCGGGGCTGCTGATCGGCAGCGCCAAGGAGGCGTTCATCGTCGGTGCCGACATCACCGAGTTCCATGGCGTCTTCGACAAGGGCCAGGAGTACCTGGTCGAGATGAATCTCAGGGTCCACGACATCTTCAATGCCATCGAGGACCTGCCGTTCCCCACCGTCACCGCCATCAACGGCCTGGCCCTGGGCGGGGGCTGCGAGATCACCCTGACCACTGACTTTCGCGTCATGGCCGATTCCGCGAAGATCGGCCTGCCCGAGACCAAGCTGGGCATCCTGCCGGGCTGGGGCGGCTGCGTGCGCCTGCCGCGGCTGATCGGCGCCGACAACGCCATCGAGTGGATCGCCGGCGGCACCGAGAACAAGGCCGAGGCGGCCCTGAAGATGGGTGCCGTGGACGCCGTGGTGCCCGCCGAGCAGCTCGAGGCCGCGGCGCTGGACATCCTGGCCCGCGCCAATGCCGGTGAACTCGACTATCGGGCCCGCCGCGAGGAGAAGACCGGCCCGCTGAAGCTGGGTCCCATCGAGCAGATGATGGCCTTCGAGACGGCCAAGGGGTATGTCGCCGGCAAGGCCGGCCCGCACTACCCGGCGCCGGTGGAAGCGATCAAGGTGATCCAGAAGGGGGCCGGCGAGGAGCGTGGCCGCGCCCAGGCCATCGAGGCCAAGGCCTTTGCCAAGCTGGCGCTCTCCGACGTGGCCTTCAACCTGGTGGGGCTCTTCCTCAACGACCAGGTGGTCAAGAAGAAGGGCAGCCAGTACGAGAAGCAGGCCCGGCCGGTCAAGCAGGCCGCGGTGCTCGGCGCCGGGATCATGGGCGGCGGGATCGCCTACCAGAGCGCCTCCAAGGGCACCCCGATCCTGATGAAGGACATCAAGGACGACGCCATCGAGCTGGGACTCAAGGAGGCCCGCAAGCTGTTCGCCAAGCAGGTGGAGCGCAACAAGCTGACCACCGGGGAGATGGCCGAGAAGCTGAGCAACATTCGCCCGACCCTCTCCTACGGCGACTTCGGCCACGTCGACCTGGTGGTCGAGGCGGTGGTCGAGAACCCCAAGGTGAAAGACGCGGTGCTCACCGAGGTGGAAGGCCTGGTGGGGGAGGAGACCATCCTGGCCTCCAACACCTCGACGATCTCCATCACGCGCCTGGCCAAGAACCTCAAGCGCCCCGAGAACTTCTGCGGCATGCACTTCTTCAACCCGGTCCACCGCATGCCGCTGGTGGAGGTGATCCGCGGCGAGAAGACCTCTGACGCCGCGGTGGCCGCCACCGTGGCCTACGCCCGCGCCATGGGCAAGACCCCCATCGTGGTCAACGACTGCCCGGGCTTCCTGGTCAATCGCGTGCTCTTCCCCTACTTCGGCGGCTTCAGCCAGCTGATGGTGCAGGGCGCCGATTTCCAGCGGGTCGACAAGGTCATGGAGAAGTTCGGCTGGCCCATGGGCCCCGCCTACCTGCTCGACGTGGTGGGCATGGATACCGCGGTGCATGCCGGCGAGGTGATGGCCGAGGGCTTCCCGGAGCGCATGGGCAGCCTGGGCGGTGACGGCGAGCAGAAGAGCGCCATCCAGGCGATGTTCGAGAACGACCGCCTGGGCCAGAAGAACGCCAGGGGCTTCTACGCCTACGAGGAGGACCGCAAGGGCAAGCCGAAGAAGGTTCGTGACGAGGCCGCCATCGAGCTGGTCAAGGGCGTGGCCAGGGAGAGCCGCGAGTTCTCCGACGAGGAGATCATCAGCCGCATGATGGTGCCGCTCTGCCTGGAGACCGTGCGCTGCCTGGAAGATGACATCGTCGGCAGCCCGGCCGAGGCGGACATGGCGCTGATCTACGGCATCGGCTTCCCGCCGTTCCGCGGCGGCGCGCTGCGCTACATCGACGCCATGGGCGTGGACGCCTTCGTCAAGCTGGCCGACGGCCTGGCCGAGGAGCTGGGGCCGCTCTACGCCCCCACCGAGAAGCTGCGCGCCATGGCCGCCGCCGGCGAGACCTTTTACGGCGCCCCGGCCCAGGCCTGAGTCACCCACCACGAACAGGAGTAACAGAACGATGAGCTTGAACCCGAGAGATATCGTGGTGGTCGACGGCGTGCGGACCGCCATGGCCAAGGCCAAGAACGGCGCCTTCCGCCACGTGCGCGCCGAGAACCTCTCCGCCGCGGTGATGGAGGCGCTGCTCGAGCGCTCGCCCGGCGTCGACCCCGGCGAGATCGATGACATCCTCTGGGGCTGCGTCAACCAGACCCTGGAGCAGGGCATGAACATCGCCCGCAACGCGGCGATCCTGACCCGCATCCCGAGCAGCGTGCCGGCCCAGACGGTCAACCGCCTGTGCGGCTCCTCGATGAGCGCGCTGCACACCGCCGCGGCCAACATCAAGGCCGGCATGGGCGACGTCTACCTGGTGGGCGGCGTGGAGCACATGGAGCACGTCGCCATGACCCACGGCGTCGACGTCAACCCGGCGGCCAGCAAGCATGCCGCCAAGGCGGCGATGATGATGGGCCTGACCGCCGAGCTGCTGGGCAAGATGCACGGCATCTCCCGCGAGGAGCAGGACAGGTTCGGCGTGCGCTCCCACCAGCGCGCCCAGGCCGCCATGGAGAAGGGCTACTTCGACAACGAGGTCATCGGGGTGGAGGGACACGACGAGCGCGGCTTCAAGGTGATGGTGCAGCGCGACGAAGTCATCCGCGCCGACGCCAGCCTGGAGAAGATGGCCGAGCTCAAGCCGGTGTTCGACCCGCGCGGCGGGACGGTCACCGCCGGCACCTCCTCGGCGCTCTCTGTGGGGGCATCCGGCATGATGGTGATGAGCTACGAGCGCGCCCAGGCGCTGGGACTCGAGCCCATCGCCCGGGTCCTCTCCACCGGCGTGGCCGGCTGCGACGCCTCGATCATGGGCTATGGACCGGTGCCGGCCTCGCGGAAGGCGCTCAAGGCCGCGGGCCTGACCAGCGACGACATCCAGACCGTGGAGCTCAACGAGGCCTTCGCCGCCCAGGGTATCCCGGTGCTCAAGGACCTCGGCTTCCTCGACGCCCTGGACGACAAGGTCAACCTCAACGGCGGCGCCATCGCCCTGGGCCACCCCCTGGGCTGCTCGGGCGCGCGCATCTGCACCACCCTGCTCAACGTCATGCAGCAGCGCGACACCACCCTGGGCCTGGCCACCATGTGCATCGGCATGGGCCAGGGCGTGGCCACCGTGTTCGAGCGGCTGAAGTAGGGCGGGCGGTGCCGGTTTCCGCCGGCCCCCTCGACCCGTAGAGACGCCTGCGGCACCCCGAGGGGTGCCGCAGACGTTCGCGGTGATGCCCCCGCCGGTCAGCCGTCGTTCGCACCGTTCGGCGCGTCGGGTATGGCGCCTTGCGCACCAGCCTCCAACCCGTCATCCCTCTCCGTCGCGTCGGGGGCTTCCCCTGACTGAGCGTCCTCGCCCTCGATCCAGCCCCGTTCCCGGTAGTAGCGCAGGGCGCCCTCGTGCAGCGGGGCGCTGAGTCCCTCCCGGATCATCGACTCGATCGTCAGATCGCCATATGCCGGATGGAAGGACTTGAAGTGATCGAGATCGTCGAAGACCGCCGCGACGATGGTACGGATGGTCTCGGGGTCGGTCTCCGCCGAGGCGACCAGGGTGGCCCTGACGCCGAAGGTCGAGACGGCCGGCTGATCGGGGGCATAGATGCCGGCGGGAATCGTGGCCCGGGTGAAGTAGGGGGCCCCCTCGACCAGCCGGTCGACCGCCTCGCCACCCACGTCGAGGATGGCGGCGTCGCAGAGCCGGATCGCCTGCTCGATGGAGTCGTTGGGGTGGCCCACCGTATAGACCATGGCATCGATGTTGCCGTGGCACAGCTCCAGCGACTGCTGGTCGGCGGGCAGGTCGTTGGCCAGGCTGAAGTCCTCGAGGGTCCAGCCCCTGGTCTCGAGCAGCTTCATCATGGTGCCGCGTTGGCCCGAGCCTGGGTTGCCGACGTTGACGGCACGCTGGCGCAGGTCGTCGAACGCTTCGATACCGCTGTCGCGGCGGACCACCAGGGTGAAGGGTTCGCCGTGCACCGAGAAGAGCGAGCGCAGCGAGGCGTCCGGCCCGGCATCCCGGAACCCCTCGAGGCCCGACACGGCATAATGCTGGAGGTCAGACTGGGCCAGGGCAGCGGTCACCTCGCCCTGACGCACCGCCTGGAGGTTGGCGGCGGAACCATCGCTGGTCCGGGCGGTGCAGGGGGGCTCCAGCAGCCGGCACAGGGTGCGCCCGGTGACATGGTAGACGCCGGCCGGGCTCGCCGTGCCGATGATGATGCGATCC
This sequence comes from Halomonas terrestris, assembly GCF_049166755.1. Taxonomy (NCBI): domain Bacteria; kingdom Pseudomonadati; phylum Pseudomonadota; class Gammaproteobacteria; order Oceanospirillales; family Halomonadaceae; genus Halomonas; species Halomonas terrestris. The sequence goes on from NZ_JBMHFZ010000008.1 coordinate 20,071, forward strand.
TCGTCGGCGAAGGTGCTTGCCGGTATCAGCGGTCCGGCCAGCAGGCCCGCGAGGCAAGTCGCCATGGCGAGGCGCGAAGGGGGGGCTGGAGGCGCTCTCCTGTCGGTGTGCATGGCGTCCCTCCGTTGAGAACCCTGGCCCGCCGTGCGGCGGTGGGGTGAGCCATCCTGATAAGGGTCGCGAAGCCATATGGCCTTCCTTGAGGAAAGCATAGTCGCCTGCCCCGCCCCCTGCCGCTCTGCCGCCATGCGGGGAGTCGGCGACGCGCCCGCAGGGCTCACAGGATCCCGCTGTCGAGCCCGGCGGCGAGGTACAGGCCGAGCTCCTCGACCTGCTCGGTGAACCCCTCCTGCCACTCCCCGCGCAGGGTGAGCGGCTCCTGCACCCAGCGCCAGCGCAGCCCGGTGACGATGCTCTCCACCGCCCGGCGGGTACCGGTGCCGTCGCGGCCGGCGCGGATGTAGAGCGCGCAGGGCAGTCCCTGCTTCTCATCGAGCACCGGGTAGTAGCTGCGGTCGAAGAAGTCCTTCAGGGCGCCGCTCATGTAGCCGAGGTTCTCGGTGGTGCCGAGCAGGATGGCGTCGCAGGCGCGCACGTCGTCGGGGCCGGCGTCGAGCGGCGCCTTGACCACCACCTCCACGGCCTCGATGTCCGGATGCCGGGCGCCGCGCTCGGCGGCCTCGCGGAGCCTGAGCGTATTGGGGGAGGGTGCATGGGCCACGATCAGCAGGCGTTTCATGATTGACACTCCATCGTCTTTCTCCGACGCTGAGGCGGCACTTGTTGCGCCGACTCATCATGCAAGGAGGTTGCTTGTCATGGCCTTTGCACTCTCGACCATGCAACTGCAAAGCCCCGCCTTCGCGGAACGGGGGGCGATTCCGGTGAAACACACCGGCGAGGGCGAGGATGTCTCGCCGGCCCTGGCCTGGCGCGATGCGCCGGAGGGTACCCAGGGTTTCGCGGTGATCTGCCATGACCCGGATGCTCCCCTGGTGCAGAACGGCAGCTACGGCTTCGTCCACTGGGTGCTCTACAACCTGCCGGCCTCCACGACCTCCCTCGACGAGGCGGCCAAGGCCGGTACCCCGGGCAGTAACGACTTCGGCAGGCTGGGCTACGGTGGCCCCATGCCGCCCGAGGGCCACGGCCTGCACCACTACTACTTCTGGGTGCTGGCACTGGACAAGGCCACCGACCTGCCGGAAGGGCTGTCGCTGGCCGAGCTCCTCGAGCGGGTCGAGCCCCACCTGATCGGCATGAACCGCCTGGTGGGGACCTATCAGCGAGGCTGATGCCCGACGGGCCCCGGCCTTCCCGAGACTGCTTCGCGAGCCGCCTTCTCCTGGGGCAGCAGGGCGGCGTGGATCACCGCGTTGACCGGGGTGGACACGCCGTACTGCTGCCCCAGTCGTACCACGGCGCCGTTCTGCGATTCCAGTTCCGAGGGGCGGCCCGCCATGATGTCGCGCTGCATGGAGGCGGTGCTCTCGGGGGGCAGGGCGTCGATGAACTTCATGGCCCGGGCCACGGCATCACGCGGCAGCGCCACGCCGCGGGCGTGGGCCACTGCCTCGATCTCGGCCAGGATCTGCTCGATCAGGGCGCGGGTCTCGGGCAGGGTGCGGGTCTCCCCGATGGGCGCCCGGGTGATGCTGCCGATGCCGCTCATGGCACAGATGAACAGGAACTTGCTCCACACCCCCGTCTGGATATTGTCGGGGATCTCGGCGGTCATCCCGTCGGCCCTGTCGAAGGCGGCCTTGAGCCGGGCAGTGCGCTCGCTGGGCCGGTTGTCGCGTTCGCCGAAGCGCACGAAGGGGTCGACTCCGGCATGGCGGATATGCCCGGGGCCCTCGCGCCAGGCGAGGATGCCGCACAGGCCGTCGATGACCGGGCGGCTGCCCAGTACCGCGGACAAAGTGTCGGCGGCTTCCACGCCGTTCTCCAGCGGTACCACGACGGTCCCGGGGCCGACCATGGGGCGAATGGCCTCGGCGGCCTCGTGCACCTGCCACGCCTTCACCGCCACCAGCACGCAGTCCACCACGCCCACCGTGGCGGGGTCATCGGTGGCGCTGGCCGGGGCGATGGTGACATCGCCCTTGATGCTCGAGACCTTCAGCCCGTCGCGTCGAATGGCCGCCAGGTGTTCGCCGCGGGCAATGAAGGTGACCTCCTCGCCGGCCGCGGCCAGGCGTGCGCCGAAATAGCCCCCCACGCCACCGCTGCCCATGATCGCGAATTTCATGTTGCCTCCTGTGGATGGTACCTGCTCCTCTGGAGCCTAACGCCGAAAGGGACGCCTGGCACCGCCTCGGGCGACGGTGTAGGCTTTGCGGCTTTCCAACCGCCTGCATCAGGACACCTTCCATGAGCGACCTTCCCCACTGCCCGGCCTGCGGCTCCGAGTTCACCTACGATGATGGCATCCAGTTCGTCTGCCCGGAATGTGGCCACGAGTGGTCGCGGGAGACGGGCGGCGGAGCCGTCGAGGAGGAGGCGCTGGTGCGCGATGCCAACGGCAATGTCCTGAGCGACGGCGACACCGTCACCGTGATCAAGGACCTCAAGGTCAAGGGGTCCTCCTCGGTCGTCAAGGTCGGCACCAAGGTGAAGAACATCCGCCTGGTCGAGGGCGACCACGACATCGACTGCAAGGTCGATGGCATCGGCCCCATGAAACTGAAGTCCGAGTTCGTCAAGAAGGCCTGAGCGGACAAGTGGTGGTCAGTCGACGGGCTCCGGTGACGCCACGGCATCGTTGTGGGTGACGAGGCGCTCCAGCTCCTGGCAGAACGCCTCCAGCGCCTCGCTGGTGTGGCCGGGGCGGCGATGCAGTTCGATCTCCACCTGGCCCAGGGGCGGCAGCCCCTCGTCCTCGCCCACGATGCGACACCCTTCCGGCACGCTGCGGGGTGTCTTGACCGTCATGGCCAGCCCCGCCTGCACCGGCAGGTTGATCCCCGTGGGTGACTGGCTGACGTAACGCATCTCCCAGCGTCGCTCCTCCCGGCCCAGCGCCGATAGCGCATGGGCGCGGAAGATGCAGCCCTCCGGGTTGAGGGCCAACGGCAGCACTTCCCACTCCTGGGGCCGACGATCCTCGGCCACCACCCAGACCATCGGCTCCCAGCCCAGCAGGTGGCCGGACTGGGTCGGCGCATGGCGGATCGACAGCACCATGTCCAGCAGCCCTTCCTGGAAGGCCTTCACCAGCGAGGCGCTGATGTCGCAGATCACCTCCAGGCGGGTGCCGGGGAAACGCTCGGCATACCGTGGCAACAGGTCGGGAAGATAGGCACCGGCCTGCTCCTCGGAGGTGCCGAAGCGGATCAGCTCCCCGCGCTGCAGCTCGCCCAGCGCCGCCCTGGCCTCGTCCTCGAGCTTGAGCATGTGCCGGGCATAGGGCAGCAGTCGCTCGCCCGGTGCGGTGAGCAGCACGCTGCGACTGGTGCGCTCGAACAGCGACTTGCCCATCTGGTCCTCCAGCCGCTTGATCTGCAGGCTGACGGCCGACTGGGTGCGGTGCAGCACCTTGCCGGCGGCGCTGAAGCCCTGGCACTCGGCAACGGTGACGAAGGCGCGCAGCAGGTCGGTGTCCATGATCAATGAGCCTTTGCAATGAGTTATATCTCAACCATTCATTTTCATTATGAAACTGGCGTCACTATCCTGTCCAGCACCACACGCAACACGGCAGGAGCACGACCCCCATGGATGCCAACGCCACACTTCCGGAAACCACTTCCCTCGCGGGCCTGATCGACCTGGCCCGCTACCCCATCGATGACCTGGATGGGGACGCGGGCCGTCAGTTGATCGACCAGTGTCGCCGCCAGCTCGACGAGGACGGCTGCGTGGTGCTCAAGCATTTCGTGCCCGAGGAGGCGCTGGCACGCCTCGAGCGCGAGACCGAACGCCTCTCGCCGGAGGCCCACTACAACCAGACCGAGACCAACCCCTACAACAGCGACGGTGACCCCGGCCTGCCGGCCAGCCATCCGCTCAACCGCTTCGATGATCGCACCAACGGCTTCGTCGCCGGCGACCGCATCGATGGCGACACCATCATCCGCCAGGTCTACGAGCACCCCGACTTCCAGCGCTTCATCGGCGCCGTGGTGGGCATGGAGGAGATCCATCAGTACGCCGATCCGCTGGCCGACCTGGTGGTCAATGTGCTGCGCGAGGGCTGCCAGCACCCCTGGCACTACGACACCAACGAGTTCATCGTCACCATGATGACCCGCCAGTCCCACGGCGGCGGACGTTTCGAGTATGCCCCGGGCATCCGCAGCCCCGAGGGCGAGAACTTCGAAGAGGTCGAGAAGGTGATCGACGGCGACCGCTCGCGCCTCAAGTCCCTGGACCTGGCGCCCGGCGACCTGCAGGTATTCTTCGGCCGCTACTCGCTGCACCGGGTCACCCCGGTGGAGGGCGACAAGGAGCGCCACACGGTGATCTTCGCCTACGCCAAGGAGCCGGGCTTCATCGGCCGCCCCGAGCGCGCCCGGCGCATCTTCGGGCGCATGGCGCCGATCCACGAGCGGCTCCTCGAGGAAGGCATGAGCCGCAGCGACAGCCTGGTCGACTGAGCCAGCCGTCCGAGCCGATAGCGATGGCCGCCGTCCCCGGGTGGCCGTCCCCCTGACGACACAGCGAGAGACCCCATGAGCATCGTAGAGTCAGAGAAACTGACCGACAGCGAACCGGACCGGATTCCGGTCGTGCCTTCGGCCCCGATGGCCAACGGCGACAGCATCCCCACCGCCTTCGACCCCGTGCAGTTGCGCGCCGGGCGCCTGGCGCGCCTGCGTGCCATGATGGCCGAGCAGGGTTACGCCGCCCTGGTGCTGTTCGACCCCAACAACCAGCGCTACGCCACCGGTTCGCGCAACATGTTCGGCTACTTCCTGCGTAACTCCACGCGCTACATCTACGTGCCGCTGGAAGGTCCGATCATCCTCTTCGAGTATCCGGGCAGCGCCCATGTCTCCACCTGGCTGGAGACCATCGACGAGTCGCGCACCTCCAAGGTGGTGTGGTCGGCGGTGAACCAGCGCGATAACCTCTCCTCCGACCCCTTCGGCGTGGAGATCGCCGAGCTGGTGGAGGCGCACGGCCGCGGCAACAAGAAAGTCGGCCTGGACCGCTGTGCGCTCAACCTGGCGCGCTCGCTGGAGGCCCAGGGCCTGGAAGTCACCGACTGCATGCAGGACACCCTGCACTGCCGGCGCATCAAGACCCCCGAGGAGATCGCCTGCCTGGCCCAGTCCATGGCCGCGAGCGAGGCTTCGGTGGCCGAGGTGGAGGCCGCCATCAGGCCCGGCGTCACCGAGAACGAGCTGTTCGCCATCATGTACGGCGAGGTGATCCGCGGCGGCGGCGAGTTCATCGAGACCCGCCTGCTCAACTCCGGGCCGCGCACCAACCCCTGGTTCCACGAGGCCAGCGACCGCAAGATCCGCCCCGGCGAGCTGGTCGCCCTGGACACCGACACCATCGGCTGCCACGGCTACTACTCCGACTTCTCGCGCACCTTCCACGTCGGTCCCGGTCGGCCCAGCGCCTACCAGCGCGAGCTCTACCGCATGGCCTATGACCAGGTGCACCAAAACATGGGCATCCTCGAGCCCGGCATCAGCTACCGCGAGATCGCAGAAAAGGCCTGGAAGATCCCCGAGCGCTTCCTGGATCGCCGCTACCCCTCGATCATCCACGGGGTGGGCATGCACGGCGAGACCCCACTGGTGGCGCACCACATGGACTTCGACCGCTTCTCCAAGGACGGCATCCTCGAGCCCGGCATGGTGGTCTCGGTGGAGAGCTACATCGGCGAGGTGGGCGCCGCCGACGGCGTCAAGCTCGAGGAGGAGGTGCTGATCACCGACGGCGGCGTCGAGAAGCTCAGCCGCTACCCCTTCGACGAGGCACTGCTCGGCCGTGAGTACTGAAGCACAAGGTGGCCGGCCATACCGAAAGGGGCGAGCCTTCCCATCGCCCATCCCCAGCGGATGGGCGATGCCGTTTGTGCCAACTTGTCCCTCCCAAGGCATGAACCGCTGCCCGCCACTCATGCCCTTGCCTCGCAACGGCTCCCGCGCTGCCATGCCGCCAGCGCATGCCGCCTGATCTTACCCTGCACAGCAGGACAGCTGCTTCACGTCCTTGGTGAAGGTCTGGGCGCAGAGCTTGAGACCTTCCACCATGGTCAGGTACGGAAACAGCTCGTCGCCGATCGCCTCGACTGTCATGCGCGCCTGCAACGCCAGCACCGCCGCCTGGATCAGCTCACCGGCTTCTCCCGCCACCGCCTGCACGCCCAGCAAGCGTCCGGTATCGCGTTCGGCGACCATCTTGATGAACCCCAGGGTATCGAAGTTCACCAGCGCCCGCGGCACGTTCTCCAGCTCGAGGGTACGGGTCTCGACCGCGATGCCCTGTTCGATCGCCTGGGCCTCCGTCAGGCCCACGGTGGCCACCTGGGGGTCGGTGAACATCACCCCCGGCATGGCGCCGAGGTCCAGGCGTGCCTCGCCGCCGGTCATGTTGATGGCGGCACGGCTGCTGGCAGCGGCGGCGACATGGACGAACTCGGGCAGCTCGGTGCAGTCACCGGCGGCATGGATGTTTACCACCGTGGTGCGCAGGCGATCGTCCACCCGAATCGCCCCCTGCACGGTGGCCACGCCGATGCTCTCCAGGTTCAGGGCCTCGGTGTTGGGGGTGCGGCCGGTGGCGATCAGCAACTGGTCCGCCCGCAGGGTGCCGGCGTTGGTCGCCAGCACGAACTCGTCGTCGACGTGGTCCACGCGGCTGGCCTGGGTCTGCTCGAGGACTTCGATGCCCTCGCGCGCGAATGCGGTCTCGACGGCCTCGCCGATGGCGGGATCCTCGGCGGACAGCAGGCGGCTGCGAGCCAGCACGGTGACCCGACTGCCCAGCCGGGCGAAGGCCTGGGCCAGCTCCAGGGCGACGAAGCCGGCGCCGATCACGATCAATCGTTCGGGGAGGGTGTCGAGTGCCAGGGCGCTGGTGGAGGTCAGGTAGGGCGTGTCGGCAAGCCCCGGCACCGGCGGCACGGCAGGACGCGCCCCGGTGCCGATGAGGGCGCGATCGAAGTCGATGGTGCGCTCGCCGCCGTCGTTCAGCGTGACCGCCAGGCGGTGGGCATCGACGAAGCGAGCCTCACCATCGAGCACCGTGATCGCCGGGTGGTCGCGCAGGATGCTCGCGTACTTGGCTTCGCGCAGCGCCTCGACTCGCGCCTGCTGCTGCGCGAGCAGTTTCGCCCGATCCACCACCGGCGCCTGCACGCTCAGCGCCGCATCGAAGGGGCTCACCCGACGCAGATGGGCGATATGGGCGGCGCGGATCAGGATCTTCGAGGGCACGCAGCCGATGTTCACGCATGTCCCCCCCAGAGTGCCACGTTCGATCAGGGTGACCCGCGCGCCGCGCTCGACGGCCTTGAGGGCAGCGGCCATGGCCGCTCCACCGCTGCCGATCACGGCGATGTGCAGGGCCTTGTCATCACGCATTCGGGGAGCTCCTTGAGTCTCTGGAAGCATTGCGACAGCAGGCATCGGCTCGTTTCCTGCACCACAGCGCATAGGCGGTAAGGCCGATGAAGCCGGCCAGGGCGGGCAGCAGCACGAGGTCCAGGTGGCCGGTGAGCGCCGCCAATCCCACGCTGCCCAGCAGGATCACCAGGATCGGCGTGAAGCAGCACAGCGCCACCAGCACGGTGCCGACCACGCCCACACGCAGCAGCACAGGCCTCCTGCCGGAGGCCAAGGGACCACGGCCCGATTTCGATGCCGGCATGTCGTCTCCCTTTCATGTGCGATGTTTGCCGGGATAAGGTTACTTCCGTAGTCAGCTACGGAGTCAAGGTGCATGGCGAACGAGTTGGATTCACTGACCATCGGTGGCCTGGCCAGGGCGGCGGGCGTTCATGTGGAAACCATCCGCTATTACCAGCGGCGCGGCCTGTTGATGGAGCCCGAACGACCTCCGGGGGGCATTCGACGCTATGGCGCTGCCGATATCGACAGGCTGACGTTCGTGAAGACGGCGCAGCAGCTGGGCTTCAGCCTCGACGAGATCGGTGACCTGCTCCGGCTGGAGGATGGCACCCATTGCCAGGAAGCCAGCGAGCTCGCCGAGCACAAGTTGCGGGACGTGCGCGAAAAGCTTGACAGGCTGCAGCAGATCGAGAGGGTGTTGAGTGACATGGTGGCCCGCTGCCATGCCCGGCAAGGCAACGTCACCTGCCCGCTGATCGCGTCGTTGCATGAAGGAATCGGGAAAACCCGAACCCCAGGATGAAGGTATCTCAGGTTTTCTTGAAACCCTCATGTTGGCAGCGAGGCCGGAAGGGGGGAGAGTCAGGGAAGCGAGGAGGCTCAGGAAGGGGGATCGGGATCGGTAGGAGAAGCAGGGAAGTCGTCCTGGTGCTGTGGTCGCCGGCGGAAGAAGCGTCGCCTCGGCCTGGCGGCCGAGGCGACGTGGGCCTTGCCCGGGCTCACAGCATGCGCTTCAGCTCCCCGTAGTCACCGCCAATGCGCAGCACCACGGTCACCTCGTTGTCATTGCGGTTGCGGAAGAACCAGCCGTGGTTGCCGGTAAAGGCCGCTTCCAACTCGCCCTCGTCTTCGGGCACGCCACGGCCCTTCTCGTAGCTGATCGAGTTGCCGTTGCCGTCACCGTGGGTGTCGAAGTTGATCGGCCCCCCGTCGGACGACCAGGCGAACGTCGCGACAGCACCCTCTTCCATGGTCAGCTTGTACTCGGTGCCTTCGCCCGGCGTCAGGGTGAAGCTCACCTCATCACGCCAGGTGGCCACTGCCCCGTTCGCTGCCGAAGCCTCTTCCTGGGAGGAGGCGTCAGCCAATGCTTGGCTGGCCTCGGGTTGTGCCGCGTCTTGGGCCGGCTCAGCCTCGCTGTTTGAAGCGATAGTCGGCGGCTCGGGGGTGATCTCGGGGGAGGTTTCGGCAGCGACCTGGCTCTCCGCCGAGGCCTGGGTCTGCTGTTCCGGCACGGCCGGGGGCGCCTCGTCCGCGGCGGCCTGTGTCGCCGCCCGGTCGAGCTCGGCCTCTTCGGCCAGCTGCAGCTTGATTTCCCCCATCTCGGTCAGGCCCAGCAGGCGCCCAGCGCCGGTGGGGTCGATGGCGTACTCCGCCGGCAGCACCACGGTCACCAGCAGGGCGACGGCCACCACGGCGGCCACCAGGGTGGAACGGATCAGCTTGCCGGTCGAGGGCAGCTCGGCCCGGGTGGGTAGATCGGTGTTGTACATCGGAGACTCCCTGAATCAGACGACGAAATAGCCGGTGAGCTGGTAGCCGACCAGCATGAAACCGGCGCACATCATGGCGACGTTGGCGGTGTAGGCGTGGCGCAGGAAACCGGCGGTGCGCCGCCAGAAGCCCATGACGATGAGGATGGCGCTCAGGGCCAGCAGCTGACCGACCTCCACCCCGACGTTGAACGCCAGCAGGTTGGGCACCAGGCCATCAGGCGAGATCTCGTACTCGATGATCTTGCTCGACAGGCCGAAGCCGTGAAACAGGCCGAAGATCAGCGTCGCCGCCTTGGTGTTGGGCTGAACGCCGAACCAGCGCTGGTAGGCACCGATGTTGTCCAGCGCCTTGTAGACGACGGAGAGCCCGATGATGGCATCGATGAGGTAGCTGTTGATGCCAATGTTGTAGTAGACCCCCAGCAGCATGGTCGTGGAGTGACCGATGGCGAAGAGGCTGACGTAGATGGCGATGTGCTGCATCCGGTAGAGGAAGAAGATCACCCCCAGCAGAAACAGGATGTGGTCGTACCCGGTCACCATGTGCTTGGCACCGAGGTAGACGAACGAGATCAGGTGAACGCCATAAATTTCCTGGATATAGCCCTTGTCGCCCTCGGCAACGGCGTGGGCAAGGGCATCACCGCTGGCTCCCAGGAGCAGCACCAGCAGCGTGAGCAGGGTCAGGGCATGGCGTCGGGCCTTGTCAGGCAAGCCCAGCGCATCCCCCATTCGGGATGGGAACATGAAACCTCCACGGGTCTGTCTTGGGTATCGGCCGTCCGGCGGACGGCCCCGGTCATCCAGCGATGGCCGGCCGTGGGGGGCGTTCCAGGCGATAGACGCGGCGCAGCGGGACGCCATGCCGGGCGATCGTCCGCGGGGCGTCACGGAACCCCGGCGCCAGGCTGACGCCAGTGCCGAGGCGATCCGCCGTCTCGTGGAAGTGGCTGCCGCTGTCGTGGTGAAGGTGGCGGCCGTCCCCGTGGTCATGCTCATGGACATGGGAGTGCCCATGGCTGTCCCTTTCCGCCTCCTGTTGCGCCGCCTCGATCGCTGCCGCGCTCAGCGGCCCATGGGCAAGCGCCTCGCCGGCAGTGGTCAGGACCAGGCCGGGCACGAACAGCAGCAGCAGGATCAGGTAGCCGAGGCGATGGCGCAGCCGGTGGAGCATGAAAAGCCAACCAAAATGAGAGCGGAAACCGGGAACGCAGGTGCCAGGCCGCGACGGGCGGTATTGGCACGCTGCCGGCAGGAGCTTAACATCCTCCCCATGGGGATAGGAACAACGCCAGGGAGCCGAAGATGCCACCACATGCCCACGAGAGCCACCCCGACATCATCAAGCGGCTCAACCGCGCCCGGGGCCACCTGCAGAGCGTCACCCGGATGATCGAGGACGGCCGCCCCTGCCTGGATATCGCCCAGCAGCTGCATGCCGTCGAGAAGGCCATCCAGCAGGCCAAGCGGACCCTGGTGCAGGATCACATCGACCACTGCCTGGACGAGGCCATCGGCGACAGGACGCAGGTCCAGCAGGCCCATATCGAGGAGTTCAAGGCCATCGTCCGCTATCTGTAGTGGCGTGACCGGTCCCGCCGGCTCCACCTGTCCTTCCACCGTCGACGGCAGGGCATGCCTCTCCTGCTCAGGCGCGCGCTTCTGCCGTTTCCGCCGGCCACAGACGCGCGGCCAGCAGGGTGGCGGCCAGGGCCAGGATGGCCAGGGCCGCGAAGGCAGTCATCATGCCCAGGGTGCTCCCCAGCCAGCCGGCCAGCGGATAGGCCATCAGCCAGCAGGCATGGGAGAGCGAGAACTGGGCGGCGAACAGGGCCGGGCGCTCCTCGGCCCGGCAGGACTGCTTGAGCAGCCGGCCGGTGGGCGTCATCACCAGCGAGGCCCCGGCGCCCAGCACGAACCACAGCAGCAGCAACAGCGCGAAGCCCGGCGCCACCAGGCCCGCCATCAGGCTGGCACTCATCAGCAGGCCACCCGCCAGCATCACCGGCCGCTGCTCCAGGCGCTCCAGTATCCTGGGCAGGGTGAGGGCGACGACCATCGAGCCGCCGCCTGCCGCCGCGAAGGCGATGGCCACATGGGTCTCCCCCATGCCCAGCGCGTGGCGCACGTAGACCACGGTATTGACGATCTGCATGGCGCCGGCCGCGGCCACCGCCATGTTGAGGGCCAGCAGCCCGCGCAGTCGCGGGGTGTGCAGATAGCGGGCCATGCCCTGGGTCAGCCTGGCCCAGACCCCGCCAACGGCCGTCTGCGGGTGCGGCGAGGGCAGCGATACGCTCACCACCAGTAGCGCCGAGAGCAGGAAGGCCGCCGCATTCAGCACGAACAGCAGGCTGAAGGAGATCACCACCAGCAGCAGCGCGGCGAGCAGCGGGCTCAGCAGGTTCTCCAGGTCATAGGCGAGGCGCGACAGGGAGAGCGCCTGGGTGTAGCGGCGCTCGTCCTCGAAGATGTCGGGAATCGTGGCCTGGAAGACCGGTGTGAAGCCCGCCGAGCAGGCGTTGAGCAGGAAGATCAGCAGGTAGATCTGCCACACCGCGGTGACGAACGGCAGGCTCACCACCGCCGCGGCGCGCAGCAGGTCGAGGGTGACCAGCAGGGCGCGCCTTGGCAGCCGGGTGGCATAGGCGCCGACCACCGGGGCGATGCCCACATAGGCGATCATCTTGATGGCCAGCGCCGTGCCCAGCACCTCGCCGGCGCGCTCCCCGGCCAGCTCGCTGGCCAGCAGCGCCAGGCCGACCGTGGTCAGCCCGGTGCCGATCAGGGCAATGACCTGAGCGGAGAAGAGGTGGCGATAGCGCCGATCCCGGAACAGCTCCATACGAACCCTCTTGGCGGGGGGTGGCCAATAACCACCACCAGGCATGTCGATCCATATCCCCCTGGGGGGGATATGAGTAGCCTAGCCCCTGCTAACCAGGAGGACAATTGATGCAGGGCAAGTCGGGACGACTGCGTGCCTCATGCGGGAGCGTCGGAGCCCCCGTCAGGCACGTCTCATTTGCGGCGGACATACCCTTTAGAAAACATATCTTTCCTGTACGCAGAAAGGTTTACGCGATGTCTTTACGGGAAACCGCCCCTTCAGGGCTTCCTGGAGGCGGTCACTGCGAGTAAAGAAAGCGACCCTGTCGTGCGCAGCAGCAGACAGCCTCGGCCGAAGGCAGCCGGATGCACAAGGGATATGCGAGTCTTGCGCGGTCATTCCCCTGGCGCGGGAGCCTGTCCCGAGGTCCAATGGCAATCAACGAAACCGGCTGCCATAGTGGCGTGATCGTCGACGATGGCCCATGGCCGGTATCCCTCAAGGCAGCCCATGACCCGCAAGATCCCTTCGCTCCAGGTTTCCGAGGACACCACGGCGTCGCCCGGTGCCGAGGACCTGCTGCGTATTCTCGATAGCCTGGATGCGGCGGTCTATGCCAGTGACATGCGCTCCCATGATCTAATTTTCCTGAATGCCTACGGGCGTCAGCAGTGGGGAGAGCCGAACGGTCGCAAGTGCTGGGAGGTGCTGCAGGAGGGCCAGAGCGGGCCCTGCGCGTTCTGCAACAATTCCCGGCTGCTGGATGAGCAGGGACGCCCCGGCCCCGCCGTGGCGTGGGAGTTCCAGAACACCCAGGATGGTCGCTGGTACCAGTGTCGCGATCAGGCCATCGTGTGGAGCGATGGGCGCCTGGTGAGGGTCGAGATCGCCACCGATATCACCGAGCGCAAGGCGCTGGAGGATGCCCTGAAGGCTTCGCATCAGCGAATCGAGAGGCTGGCCTATCGCGATGAGCTGACCCAGCTGCTCAATCGGCGCGCCTTCTTCGCGGCCTGCCATGAGCAGCTGGCGCGTCTCCCGCCCGGGGACTCCTTCGCCGTGATGCTGATCGACCTGGACCACTTCAAGTCGATCAACGATACCCATGGCCATGCGGCCGGTGATCATGTCCTGCGCGAGGTGGCCAGGCGCTTCCGGGCCGAGCTGCGCAGCGGGGATATCCTGTGCCGCTTCGGCGGCGAGGAGTTTGCCCTGGCGCTCCCCGGTACCTCCCTGAACGACGCCGCGGAACTGGCCGAACGCCTGCGCCTGGCGCTGCATTCGCAGCCCCTGGCCTACGCGGGGCAGCCCCTTGGCGGCACGGCAAGCTTCGGAGTGGCGGCGGGTCCCTGTGGCGAGGTCGTCCTGGATGAGCTACTCAAGTCGGCCGACCAGGCGATGTATCGCGCCAAGCGTCAGGGGCGAGACCGGGTCTGCACGGCCTTGGGCCCGGCGTAGCCGCCTGCGCCGTTGCTGCGGAATGCCTTCTCTATCCTCCCCCGCGGATGTCGCTCTCCTGGCGGGCCAGGGTGCCGCCGATCTGGCCGGCGCCGGGAATGATGATCTTCAAGAGGTGCTCTGCGTCTCGACGTCGGGGGCATGGGCGTCATCAGGCTCGACCTGAAGGCGATAACCGATTCCGGCCTCGGTCTGCAGTAGCCGGGGGGACTTCGGGTCGTCGCCAAGCTTGTGGCGCAACTTGCTGATCACGATGCGCAGGTAGTGGGTATCCTCGACGTGTGAGGGGCCCCACACTTCGCGCAGCAACTGGGTCTGGGTCACTACCCTTCCAGAATGGCGGCAGAGCCGCTCCAGCACCGCATACTCCTTGGGTGTCAGGTGCACGGGCGCCCCATCAAGCCACAAGCGCCGGACGGCCAGGTCGATCACCAGGGCACCGCGGCGATAGCAGCCTCCCGTCGAGGACAAGGGTGCCTGCTGACGATGGCGCATCAGTGCGCGGATGCGGGCCAGCAACTCCTGGATACCGAAGGGCTTGGTGACATAGTCATTGGCGCCGTGATCCAGGGCACGCACCTTCTCGGTTTCCTGCCCCCGTACCGAGACCACGATCACCGGCACCTGGCTGCGCGCTCGCAGGCGATCCAGCACTGCCTGGCCATCCATGTCGGGCAGACCCAGGTCCAGCAGCACCAGGTCGGGTACCTCCTCGAGCGCCATCGCGAGCCCCTCCCGGCCACTTGCTGCCTCGTGAACCACGAAGCCCTGGGAGGCCAGGCTGATGCGAAGGAAGCGGCGTATCTGCGGCTCATCGTCGATCACCAGGATGCGTCGGGGTTCAGTCGGCATGGTCGTTGCTCGCCTCCATGTCGTCGGGTAGGGGCAGATGCATCACGATGCGCGTGCCCTGTCCCCCGGGGCCCGGCTCGGCGGCGATGGTGCCGGCGTGGGCACCCAGCATGCCGCGGCAGATGGCCAGCCCGAGCCCGCTGCCGTGACGTCCGCGGTCCCCTTCGCCGCCGGTGATGAACATGTCGAAAACTCGCTCACGCAGATGCGGCTCGATGCCGGGTCCCTGGTCGATGACCGAGAGCCAGAGTTCCCCCGAGTCGAGCCCAGCCTCGATTCTCAGCACACCACCGGGGGGCGAGAAGCGTGCGGCGTTCTCGATGACGTTGACCAGCGCCTGCTCGATCAGCGCCGGATGCACATGCAGCAGCGGCAGGTCGGCAGGCCATTCCCGCTGCACCTCCAAGCCCTGCAGCAGGGGTGACAGTCGCCTGAGGGCACTGGCTACCAGATCATCCAGGGAGATCCAGTCGCGTTCCAGCTTCAGCCCGCCCTGGCCCAGTCGGGTCATGTCCAACAGGTTCTGGATATAGCGATCCAGTCGCTCGCTTTCAGTGAGGACGCCATCAAGCAGCTCGGCGCGGTCGGAATCGCTGAGCTGGTCATTCAGGTCGCGCAGGGTGCTCGCCGAGCCTATGATCGATGCAAGCGGCGTTCGCAGGTCGTGGGAAACCGAGGAGAGCAGCGCCGAGCGCAGCCGCTCGTTCTCCTCGGAGAGCCGCGAGGCCTCCAGATCGGCCACCAGACGCGTACGCTCCAGCGCCAGGGCCAGCAAACGCAGCATGGCATCGATATGCCCCTCCTCGTCCGGCGAGGGAGGGCGGCTCCGCTGACCCAGGCCCAGGCCCACCAAGGCGACCAGCCGATCCTGTTCCAGCAGCGGGATGACCTGCCAGTCCGTGTCCATCGGCTGCTGGGTTCCCTTGCCGCTGGGGCGGAGGTGGAGACGGCTCCAGGCCACGGCCGTTCTAGCCCCGGCATCCAGTGATGCACCCTCCGGGGCGCTGTGCGTGGGCGTCATGTCTCCTGATGCGTCGGCAGCACCCAGCATGACCACCGGGCAGCCGAGCCAGCGCATCAGGGTCGCCACGCCTGCCGCTTCGACCTGCTCACGATGCGTTGCCATCGCCAGCTCTCGCGAAAAGGCCAGCAGCTGGTAGGTCTGCTCACGGCTGGCGCGCAGGGCCAGCAGTCTCTTGCGCGCACTGCCCGCGAGTTGCCCCACGACTACCGCCACCAGCAGGTAGACGACGACGGTCACCACCTGATCCTGCTCCACCATGGCCAGGGAGTGGCGTGGGTCGGTGAGGAAGAAGTTGAAGCCGACGAAGCCCAGCAGCGCGGCCAGCATGGCCGAGCGGGTGCCCGCCAGCGTCGCACTGACCAGCACCGCACCGAGAAACAGCAGCGACAGGTTGCCCAGCTCCAGCCAGGACTCCAGCCCGGCGGCGAGCACCAGGGCAGCCAGAGTCGATGCAGCTGCGATGAACGGATCACGCCAGCGCCACAGGATCTCGCGGCGACGGGGCTGGAAGCGAGGCCGCTGACGCGCTTCGGCCACGACCACCAGATCGAAAGGCCCGCCCAGGCGAGCCAGCCGCTCCGCTACCGGTCGGCGCCAGATTCGCCAGCCGGAGGGGCGTGCGTGGCCCACCAGCAGAGTGGCCACCTTGAGCTCCCTGGCCAGGGCCGCCAGTTCCCGGGCACGTTCCTGGCCCGCGATGACCCGAGTCTCCCCGCCCAGCCGTTGCACCTGGGCAAAGTCTCGCTCCAGCACTTCGCGCCGATGGGGATCCTCGCGTCCGCTGTCCACATAGGCCGCGCACCAGTTCACCCCGTCTCGCACCGCCAGTCGATGGGCCGTGCGCACCAGGGCGGCATCCTCGGCCCCGCCGCTCAGCGCCACCAGCAGCCGAACAGGAGCGAGACGTTCCACACCCTTGGGCACCTTCTCTACGCTCTCTTGCATGTTCTCTCCCCGGGTTCGCCTGGGAAACCCACCTAGCGCCGCCAGAACATCGGCGTCAACAATACCAGCACCGTCAGAATCTCCAGCCTGCCCATCAGCATCCCCACACACAGCAGCCACTTGGCAGCATCGGGCAGCGGCGCGAAGTTGCCGGCCGGGCCGATAGTATCGCCCAGCCCAGGCCCCACGTTGGCCACGACGGTGGCCGCCCCCGACAGGGCTGTCACGATATCGAGCCCCATCATCGCCAGGCCGAGAGCCAGCCCGGCGATGGTAAGAAAGAAGAAGAACGAGAAGGCCACCACGCCACGGGTGATCTCGTCGGTGATCGGCTGGCCATTGTAGCGGTTGGGAAAGACACCGCTGGCATGGATCAGATAGCGGAGCTGGTTGCGCAGCAGCAGTGCCGATACCTGGAAGCGGAAGATTTTCATTCCCCCGCTGGTGGAACCACTGCAGCCACCCACGAAGGTCAGATAGAAGAAGGCCACGACCGACAGCGCTCCCCAGGCGGTGTAGTCATCGGATGCATAGCCGGTGGTGGTCACCACGGAGATGACGTTGAAGGCGACCTGGGTCAGGGCATCGAAGGGAGGGGTCCCGAGCCACATACGCCACCCGGTCAGGAACAGGATCACGACCAGCAGCAGTACCAGCAGGCCCTGAACCTGCTGATCTCGCCAAAGCGCCATCCGCGAGCCGCGCAGGAAGCGGATGTAGAGCACGAAGGGCAGTGCGCCCATCAGCATGAACAGCGAGCCCATCCAGAGCAGTTGGGGCTGATCGGCATAGGCACCAAAGGAAGCATCCGAGTTGGCGAATCCACCGGTCGCCAGCGACGTCATGGCATGCACCACGGCATCCAGCGGCGTCATCCCGCCGAGCCAGTAGCCCGACATGGCCACCAGGGTGAAGCCCACGTAGATCGACAGGGTGGCCTTGGCGATGCCACCGGTGCGCGGCATGACCTTGTCGGACCAGTCGGAGGACTCGGTATGGAAGAGCCGCATGCCGCCCACCTTGAGGAAAGGCAGGATGGCGATGCCCATCACGATGATGCCGATGCCACCCAGCCACTGCATCATGCCCCGCCACAGCTTGAGGCCATCGGAAAGACTCTCGATGCCTTCCAGTATGGTGGAGCCGGTGGTGGTGATGGCCGACACCGATTCAAATACTGCATTCGTGAAGGTGAGCTGAGGCGCCCCCAGTACCAGCGGCAGGCTGGCGAGGGTGCTGATGCTGATCCAGCTGAGGGAGGTCACCAGAAACATCTGCCACGGCTTCAAGGCGATCTCGATGCCCAGGGTCGCCAGCCCGCTCAAGACCACCGCGCCCAGCACGATGCCGATGGATTGGGCGAACGCCCACGCATCTGACTCCTCCTCGAGCACCAGTACCAGCCAGGGCACGGCCATGAAGGCCGCAAGCACCAGCCAGAGCACCGAGAGCACCTTGAGGATCGGCGCCCAGTTGCGCCACTGCTCGTGAACCTCTTGCCAACGACTCGCCATGGTATCGACCCGCCTGTCACGCCGTCCCCCGGACGTTCGATGGCAACCATGGCACCACAGGCAATGCTAAAAAATCCGTAAAGATTCTGGCCAGGAGCGGCCCGGCTTCCTGTCGCATCGGGCATGCTGCCCACCGCAGTGGGAGCTCGCTACCGAGGTATGGCTTTCCTGGCCTTCCCCCTGGTTCAGGTCCGCCTTCAACGAGAGAAGTCGCTCCTTCATGCCGGCGTGATCGTGCCCGCTTCGAGCTGGACGGGGAGTTTGCCCTGGCACGCCCCGACACCTCCCTGAACGGTGCCGCGGAACTGGCCGAACGCTTGTCCCAGGCACTGTATTCGCAGCCCCTTGGCCAATGCAGGGCAGCGCCCTCGCACGGCTAGTCACGGTGTGGCGGCGGGTCCCTGTGGCGAGGTCGGCGTCTTCGCCGGGAGGGGCTCGTGCCGCGCCCGAATGACGCCCCTGCGAGGCGCTGCTAGGATGGGGCCATCCGTCAAGAACGAATGACCGGGAGTCGGCCGTGGCCGGCTCCCGCTGCATGGAAGGTTGCCGTGAAGAAGACGAGACCCGTTGTCGAAGCCCTGGATGATACCCTGTCGCCGCTCAAGCTGAAGCGGGTGGGCATCGACACCTACCGCGAGAACGTGGCCTACCTGCACCGGGAGTGCGACCTCTATCGCGCCGAGGGTTTCCAGGCACTCTCCAAGGTCGAGATCCGCGCCAATGGCCAGCGTATCCTGGCGAGCCTCAACGTGGTCGACGACGCCGCCATCGTCGACTGCGACCAGCTCGGCCTCTCCGAGGACGCCTATGCCTCGTTGGGGGTGGAGGAGGACCACCCGGTCAGCGTCTCCCAGGCCGAGCCGCCGACCTCGATTCCCGCCCTGCACCGCAAGATCGCCGGCGAGCGGCTCTCCCGCGATGACTTCCGCGACATCATCCGCGACATCGCCGAGCTGCGTTACTCCAAGATCGAGCTGACCGCCTTCGTGGTCGCCTGCGACCGCGGCGAGCTGGATCGCGAGGAGGTGTTCTACCTCAGCGATGCCATGGGCCGTGTGGGTCGCCGGCTCGACTGGCACGAGCACCCGGTGGTCGACAAGCACTGCATCGGCGGCATTCCCGGCAACCGCACCTCGATGCTGGTGGTGCCCATCGTCGCGGCCCACGGCCTGCTCTGTCCCAAGACCTCGTCGCGGGCCATCACCTCGCCCTCGGGCACCGCCGACACCATGGAGGTGCTGGCCAACGTCGACCTGCCCTTCGACGACCTGGGCGATATCGTGCGTACCCACCGCGGCTGCCTGGCCTGGGGCGGTACCAGCCAGCTCTCGCCGGCCGATGACGTGCTGATCTCGGTGGAGCGCCCCCTGTCCATCGACTCGCCCGGGCAGATGGTCGCCTCGATCCTCTCGAAGAAGTCGGCCGCCGGCTCCAGCCACCTGCTGCTCGACATTCCCGTGGGGCCCAACGCCAAGGTGCGCTCGATGCCCGAGGCGCGCCAGCTGCGCAAGCTGTTCGAGTTCGTCGCCAAGTGCATGGGGCTGACCCTGGACGTGGTGATCACCGATGGCAGCCAGCCCGTCGGCCGCGGCATCGGCCCGGTACTGGAGGCTCGCGACGTGATGCGAGTGCTCACCAACCACCCCGAGGCGCCCATGGACCTGCGGCAGAAGTCGCTGCGACTGGCCGGCCGGATGCTGGAGTTCGACCCCGACGTGCGCGGTGGCGACGGCTTCGGCATCGCCCGGGACATTCTCGATTCCGGCCGGGCCCTGGAGAAGATGCAGGCGATCATCCGGGCCCAGGGCGAGAAGCCCTTCGACCCGGATGCTCCCCCGCTGGCGTCCAAGAGCTTCGAGGTCGTCGCTGCCGCGGAGGGGGTCGTCACGGCCATCGACAACCTCAAGCTGGCGCGCATCGCCCGCCTGGCGGGGGCCCCCAAGGCCGCCGGTGCCGGCGTCGATGTCTTCGTGCGCATCGGTGACGACGTGCACGCCGGCCAGCCGCTCTATCGGGTCTATGCGGCCTTTCGCAACGAACTGGCCTTCGCCCACCGGTCCAGCGAACGCGACAATGGCATCACCATCGGCCGGCAAGACGAGATCACCCGCTTGAACGTGGAGTTCTGATGATCACTGCCCTGCTCCATTTCCCCGACGAGGCGGCGCCCGCTCGCCGTCTCGCCGAGGCGGCGGGCCTGGAGGCCCATGCCGTCGATTGCCACCGCTTTCCCGACGAGGAACTCAAGCTCACGCTGCCCTTCGCCGCGTCCGGCACCTTTCCCGACACCCTGGTGATCTACCGCAGCCTCGACCGCCCCAACGACAAGCTGATCGAGCTGCTGCTGCTCGCCCGCCATGCCCGGCGCCAGGGCGTGCACCGCCTGGTGCTGGTGGCGCCGTACCTGGCCTACATGCGCCAGGACATCGCCTTCCATCCCGGCGAGGTCGTCAGCCAGGGAATCGTCGGTGGCTTCCTGGCCGAGCTGTTCGACGCCGTGATCACCGTGGACCCGCACCTGCACCGCATCGACCGCCTCGACCAGGCGATCCCCATCGAGCATGCCATTGCGCTTTCCGGGGCGCCGCGCCTGGCCGAGCTGGTCGCCGGCAAACGCCGCGAGGCGCTGCTGCTGGGCCCCGACGAGGAGGCGCTGCAGTGGGTGCGCAGTGCCGCCGAGGCGACCGGCTTCGACCATGGCGTCTGCCGCAAGGAGCGCCACGGTGACCGGGACGTGGTGATCCGGCTCCCCGACCTGGACCTGGCCGGCCGCCGGGTGGTGTTGATGGACGACGTGGCGAGCTCCGGCCACACCATTGCCCGCGCCGCCGAGCAGGTGCTTGCCGCTGGTGCCGCCTCCGTCGACGTGGCCATCACCCACGCGCTGTTCGCCGGCGATGCCCTGGCCGTGATCGAGGCCGCCGGCGTCGGGGAGATCTGGAGCACCGACTGCATCGCCCACGACAGCAATGCCATCGCCATGGCGCCGGTACTGGCGGAGGCGTTGGGCCGGGTGCTGAGGCCGGCGGGATGACGCCCCCCTCATGCCGCGCAGGGGCGAGCGCTTCTCAGGGTCCCGCACTAGACTGAAGGAGCATCGTGTCAAGGAAGATGAAGCCGCCACGAGATGTCCGGCCGTTGCCCCGAGTGGTACGGCCGGTTCTCTTGTGTACGTGGCGATTCAGGCTCGTCGGACGTGACGTGCGGGGTTCGGTTCATCCGAGAGGTGCTGCCAATGGGCCGGAGATGGGGAGTGGCCTGCCTTGCCGTGATCCTGCTCGCGGCCCAGGGCGCCGTGGTGGCCCGGGAAGCGATACGGGAAGAGCGTGCGGAAGCCGCCACGAGCAAGGCGGAAGAGCTCGAGCAGGCCGCCTCGCCGGAGGGCGACGAGGCGGCGCCTCCCCCCGCCGGGGCCATCACGAGGCCCGAGGTGCAGGCGGTCGATCCGTCGGGTGACGCCCCTCTGGACGAGGCGATCACCTGCCTGTCACGCACCATCTACTGGGAGGCCAAGGGGGAGGAGATTGCCGACATGGAGGCCGTCGCCAATGTCGTCATGAATCGGCTGGGCCACGAGGGCTTTCCCGATACGATCTGCGAGGTCGTCACTCAGGGGTCCGAGCAGGGGGCCTGTCAGTTCTCGTGGTGGTGCGATGGCCGTCCGGATCACGTGGTGGAGGAGGACCGCCACGAGATCGCCCGGGAAGTCGCCCGACAGGCGCTGAACCAGCAGCTGCCGGACCGCACCGGTGGGGCACTCTACTTCCACCAGCGGGAAGTATGGCCCTCCTGGGCCGCGGAATACATCAAGACGGTGGAGGTCGGCGAGTTCGTCTTCTACAAGCCGTATGGTGGGGCGTCGCATTAGGGCCGTTGCGCTTCGGCCGTGATACCGCGGCCGGTCCCTGCTCCCCGCTCAACGTCGCCGGATCCAGTAGCGCCGACCCATGGGCCCGGGGCGCTCGATGATCACGGGAGGCTCGTGGGCGTGCTCCTCCAGGTGAGAAGGCAGGCGCTGCCCCGGCGCCTCGTCGACCGCCATCAGCCGGCGGATGCGCTCCTCGGTGGGCGGGTGGGTGCGCAGCCAGTCCAGCCCCTGGGGTGGTTGGCGGCCGAACAGCGTGGCCAGCCAGCGGCCGTGGTGATGCTCCAGCACGGCCAGGGCAGAGGCCAGCCCCTCGGGATCGCCGGTCAGGGCCACGGCGTCCAGGTCGGCGGTGTATTCCCGATTGCGGGAGAGGGCCAGCTGGAGCAGGGTGCTCAGGGTCGGTGAGACGGCGACCACCAGCAGCAGCCCCCAGGGCAGGCGGATCTCGCCGGCCAGGATCAGCGGCAGCATCACCAGCAGGCTGAGCTGCAGCAGCGTGGTCAGCCAGAGGGTCAGGCGGGTCATGGCCGCGGCCATGGACATCACCCGGGTGTCGCCATGGCGCAGGTGGCTGACCTCATGGGCCAGCACCCCGGCCAGCTCGCGCAGCGTCAGGGTCCGCAGCAGGCCATCCGTCACGGCGATGCCGCCGTCGTGTCGAGTGCCCACGGCGAAGGCGTTGAGTTCCGGCGAAGGCGCGTAGAACAGCTGTGGCGCCCGGGTGAGGCCGGCGCGCCGGTAGAGGGCGTCGAGCACCCGATAGAGCGTCGGCGCCTGGTGGCGGTCGAGCAGGCCGGCCCCGGCATCGGCGAGGATGAAGCGGGCCGGCACCCAGCTGCTGGCGAAGGCCCCGGCCACCACGAACCCCAGGCTCACCAGCACCCCGAAGCCCCCGGCCAGCAGGTAACCGGGCACGGCCAGGACCAGGGACAGGGCGCCCATGATCAGCAGGGTCTGCAGGCCGTTCTTGAGTCGGCTGCGCCAGAGCCGTTCCGGTCTGATTGCCACGGCGAACCTCGAGTTGTGCAGGGCAGCCACGCTGCTTTCGTCAAGTCACCCCACCATATCGCCATCTCGTCGGCAATGAAGCCCTCCGACTCATCGACCTGCGCCCTGGGCGGGCGGTCCCGGCGGGGGTTCTAAAGTATGTCGGTGATCGGACGATATCCCTGTGACCGCCCCGCACGCGGGGGATGGGAAGGAGACGAGTCCGGATGAATCCGATCATCGGCGTGGTGCTGCTCGCCGGCCTGGCGATGTTTTCCGCCTTGGCATGCTTGGCGGTGCTCTATGTCATGGGCCGGTCCAGCGGCACCCGGGAGCAGGAGACGGCGTCCGGGGAGAGCCCGGCCGTGGCGGAGACGCCCGGGGTGGCGGGGCGGCCGGCCGGCGCGGCGCCGGACGCTGGCGATGCCAGGCCAGCCAGGGGCGCCCGAGCCGTTCAGCCTGCCAAGGGCGTTCAGCAGTGCCTGTTCGTGGTGCTCGACCGGCCGGGGGAGGACACCAACCGCAGGCTCGCCGGGTTGCTGGAAGCTGCAGGGGCCCGGTACGACGCGAAGCTGGGCATCTATCTCGTTCCGGTACCCCGCGCCGGCTACGAGCTTACCATCGCCAACGCCTCGCCACCCGGCACCCTGCCGCCGTTGCATGAAGGGACGGCGCAGCCCGTCGTCGGCGGCGTGTCGATCCTGATCAAGTTCATCAACAAGCATCGTGTGGCTCGGGATCCCCAGGCGCTGATCGACTTCGTGCAGTCGGTTGCCGACCTGGGGGGCAGGGTGCTGGATGCCCGGCGCCAGGAGGTCACGCCCGATGACATCGAGCGGCTGCGCCATGATAGGCTCTGAGGCGTAGCCATCGATAGCGGCCGGGCCTGCCCGGCAAGCGGAGTCATCATGCGCGACTGGCCCCTCCTCAAGGTCTACTACGATGCCGTCTGCCCCATCTGCCGGCGCGACAGGGCGCGCTACGAGCGTTGGGCCGGTGACGCGGCGCACTCGGTGGAGTGGGTCGACGTCACCGCCAACGAGGAGACCCTGCGCGCCGCCGGCGTCGACCCCGGCGCGGCACTGCTGTCGCTCCACGTGGAGGACCACGAGGGATGCATCGTGCAGGGCATCGATGCCTACATCCTGCTGATGCGCCGGGTGCCACGACTCGCGCCGCTGGCCTGGCTGCTCGGCCTGCCGGGTCTCAAGCCGTTGCTGGAACGTGCCTATCGACGCTGGGTGCGGCGGCGGCTCGCCCGGGAAGGGCGTCTCCCGTGACCGGGCTGGCGCACACCCGCCCCGCAGGATGCGCCCCTCGTCACCCCCGGATCTCGGCGATGACCTCGCCTGTCTCCTCGCTCAGCCCCGTCTCCTGGAAGCCGAGGCTGGCGTAGAAGTCCCGGGCGACCTGGTTGCCGGGCACGTAGCAGATCGCGATCCGCTCGAAGGGGCCCTGTGCCCTGATCTCGTCCAGCACGCACTGCATGGCCCTGTGCCCGATGCCTCTTCCCTGATGGTGTCGGTCGACCATGAGACGGAAGATGTTGTAGGCAGGCGGCCGGTCGTCGTGTTCGAAGGATTCGTACATGAGAAAGCCGACCACTTCCCCGTCGCAATAGATGGCGCGAGGCCGATAGGTGGGATGTAAGCTTGATTCGGCAATGGAGTAAAGATTGTCAGCGACATAGTCACGCTGCGATGTCGCTACCTCCAGCGCAATGACGGCCTCGAAGTTCTCGCGGGTGATGTCCTTCAGTGCTATGTCCATCGCATGCTCCTCCCTTTGGGGCATCCCCCACCGCGTGGGCAGAGGTGTCGTGACCGCTCAGCAGGGTCCCGGCGCACCGGACCTCCCGGGGATCGGAATTGTCTGGTGCACCTCACCCAGCCGCGGACTGCCGATCCGCACGGTCACCTCGCCCTCGCCCAGGATGACCCAGCGGGCTCGCGCCTGGTGGGTGTTGCCGCGCGAGCGCTGGAACCAGGGCATATGGGCGGTGTCGCCCAGCCCGCGGCCCCAGCCATCCAGGTGGCCCAGCACCTGCCGGGCCCGGCCGGGGTCATGCAGCCGGCAGCCCACGGCAGTCGCCAGCGCTTCCACGCCGCTGTTCCAGGGGCGCTCGCGGGCAGCCTGAACGCCGTGGCTGGGCAGGTAGCCATGGTTGGCCACCGTCACCTCGAGTTCCCGATAGCCATTGCCCAGCGGCGTGTCGCGCACGCTCTCGATCACCAGCCGTGGCAGGAGGGAGGCGACCTGCAGCCAGTAGGCCGCCAGGTTGTCGCAGATCGCCGGCAGGCACTCCGGCGGCGGGTTCCAGATGCCGATGCACGGGTCCAGCCCGCCCACTTCCACCGGGCCCAGCTGGGGGTGGTCCAGGGGCCGCCAGGGCCGGAACAGGCGCTGCCGGTTGTTTCCCAGGTCCCAGCGGGCCAGGCGTTCCATCTCCTCGCGGTCGAAGGCGGTGAAGTGGTCGATGAAGCGCTCCGGCCTGGGCTGGCCGAGCCGCTGGAAGAGGTCCCAGAGTTCGCACACCTGGGCCACGCAGCCACGCTGGTGATAGGCGAAGTCGGTGAGGTCGCCATGCAGCGGGGTGTCGGGCTCGTAGGTGAACTCCTCGAAGCCGCTGACGGTGGGGTAGCCGGCCAGGGCCTGCCCCCAGGCGGCCAGCTGCCGGTAGAGGGCGAGGTCGTGCTGGTCCATGCGCCCGTCGGGGGCATCGGTGAGCGGGCGGATGAAGACCCCGCCGAAGGTGTGCAGGTTCAGCCAGGCATAGAGGTCGGGGTGGGCGAGGGCGAAATCGATGACGGCCCGGGTCTCGGGCTCGGCGCCCGGGTAGTGGCCGGCGCCGAGCTGTTCCGGCTCGGGCCGCCATCCCCAGGGAAAGTTGCGGTTGAAGTCCGGCGTGTCCTTGAGCCAGTCGGGCTCCGGGACGGTCACGCCGTCCCAGTGGTCGATGACCCCCTCGGGGTAGAGCCGCCAGTAGGGCGGCGGGTCCTCCACCCGGCGCGGCAGCATCAGGCCGGGATGGTCGGGTGACTCGACGAAGTCACCGGCCTCGTCATGCCGACGCAGGTAGCGGCAGCGGCCGTCGCCGTCCAGGTCCAGGACGCACCAGTGGGGCCTGGCGGGGCTGTCCGGGGTGCGCCGCGGGGTGGAGCGCACGAAGCCGCCCTGGCGGAGCACCTGCTCGGCGCCGTCCGGCGAGATCCGCGGGCAGACGTGGAACAGCACCTCGCGCAGGAAGCGGCACTGGTGCTCGGGCCAGTCACCGGGGAGGGTCTCGGGGGCGAGGTGCAGCGCCAGGGCCGCCTCGGCCACTGCCAGGGCGACGCTGGAGCCGGCCAGCTCGGTGCCGTGCATGTTGCCGTCCACCCAGACCCCGGGGCGACGTCGCTCCGGCTCCGGGCCGATGGTCAGCACCCAGATGTCGCGCCCCTGGGGGGTGGTGCCGATGCTCTGCAGGCGGGCCAGCCGGGGGTGGGCCTGCGCCCACGCCTGGAGCTGTCGGGTCAGCGCCTCGTGGGTCAGGTAGCGATGACGGAAAGGGCCATCGAGTGCGTCAAGCGCCATGCCGGTGCCTCCGGTTGACGGGCTTCGTCGTCAGTATGGCTCACCTTGCAGGAGAGTCCCCGCGCTCGTGGTCCCCGAGCCGCTCCAGCGTGGCGATCAGCCGGCCGCAGATGGCGTCCAGCTTCTGCTGCTGGTTGTCGCCGGCCAGGCTGCCGTCGTCGTCGAAGGCCTCCCTGGCCCTGGCCACGGCGAGCTGGTCCGGCAGTACCGTCACGCCGATATTGCTCAGCAACTGGCGGATCAGCGCCAGGCTGCGAATGCCGCCGAGCCCGCCGGGAGAGGCGGATAGCACCGCGGCGACCCGGCCCTGGAACAGCTTGAGCCCGCTGTCGCCGTCATGGGGGCGGGTGAGCCAGTCGATGGTGTTCTTGAGCAGCGGCGTGATGAAGCCGTTGTACTCCGGCGAGGCGATCAGCAGCCCCTGGTGCTCCGCCAGCAGCCGGCGCAGCGCCAGGGCGTTCTCGGGCAGGCCGCTCTCGGCTTCCAGGTCGCCGTCGTAGAGCGGCATCGGGTAGTCGCGCAGGTCGATGAAGGTGGGCTCGCCACCCAGCGCCTCGATGCGGTCGGCGGCCAGGCGGGCCAGCTGCTTGTTGAAGGAGTCTTCCCGGGCGCTGCCGGCGAAGACCAGGATGCGGGGCGGGGTGGTGCGGTCGATCATGTCCCGGGGCTCCATGGATGAGTGCCTCCTTCGTTCACCTACTACCCTGCAAGGGTGGCCGCCAATGCCCGTCGGCGCCAGAGGCCGCTGTCGCCATGGTCCGGCGCACCGTCACCGGCGTGATCCCCCCGGGGCGGGCCAGCTGCCTGGCCGGGACTCGGCCTGCCACATCGCCATGGGGCGCCATCGCCCGATGATCCCCGCTACCAGGCCAGCCGGCGCAGCTGAGGTTCCGGCTCGCCGCTGCTCATGGAGTTTTCTCATGAACCTGTATGCAAGGCTTGTGCGGTGCCAGTCAGAGGGAAAACCGATTCGCGTGGGGCTGATCGGTTCCGGGAAGTTCGGTTCCATGTTCCTGGCGCAGGTGCGCATGACGCCGGGAATGCACCTGATGGGTATCGCCGACCTCTCCCTGGAGCGTGCCCGGGCCGCCCTGGCCAATACCGGCTGGGATGTCGACGCCGTGGTCACCCGCTCGTTCGATGAGGCGGCGAGGAGTGGCAGGACCTGCCTGACCGAGGATGCCGAGTCGCTGATCAGGGCGGATGGCCTGGACGTGGTGATCGATTCGACGGGCAGCCCGACGGCGGGCATCCGGCATGCGCTGCTGGCCGCCGAGCACGGTCGCCATCTGGTCATGGTGAACGTCGAGGCCGATGTGCTGGCCGGCGCCTACCTGGTCGAGAAGTTCGACCGGGCCGGCCTGGTCTACTCCATGGCCTACGGCGACCAGCCGGCGCTGGTGTGCGAGATGATCGACTGGGCCAGGACCTGCGGGTTCCGCGTGGTGGCCGCCGGCAAGGGCACGAAGTACCTGCCCGGCTACTCCGCCTCGACCCCCGACACCGTCTGGGACCACTATGGGCTGACCCCCGAGGAGGCCGCCCGGGGTGGCATGAACCCGCAGATGTTCAACTCCTTCCTGGATGGCACCAAGTCCGCCATCGAGATGGCGGCGATCTCCAACGCCGCGGGGCTCAGGGCGCCGAAGGAGGGCCTGATGTTCCCGCCGGTGGGGGTGCAGGACCTCGCCGACATCCTCAAGCCGGCGGCCGATGGCGGGCTCCTGGAGCAGGCGGGCATGGTCGAGGTGATCTCCAGCGAGGAGCGTGATGGTCGCCATGTGGTCGGCGATCTGCGTTGGGGCGTCTATGTGACCTTCGAGGCGGCGGAGGATGCCGGCGCCGGTGCCGACTACGTGCGGCGTTGCTTCCGTGAGTACCAGGTCTCCACTGACCGTAGCGGGCGCTACGGGGCCCTGTATCGGCCCTCGCACCTGATCGGCCTGGAGCTGGGGGTGTCCGTGGCCAATGCGGCCCTGCGCGGCGAGCCGACCGGAACGCCGATGGCATTCATCTCCGATGTCGTGGCCGTCGCCAAGCGGGCGCTGGCCCCCGGCGACCTGCTCGATGGGGAGGGCGGCTACACGGTGTGGGGGCGTCTGGCCCGGGCCGAGGATTCGCTGGCCATGCGCGGGCTGCCGATCGGCCTGGCCCACGGGCTGCGGATGAGGCGTCACGTGCCGGCAGGCCAGATGGTGAGCTGGGATGACATCGAACCGGTGGACAACCAGGCCGTGCGAATCCGCCAGGAGATGGAGGCCAAGGCTCGGGACACGCCACCGGTGAGTTGAGTGTCGCCACCGGCCCCTCCCGATCACTGGCCGGGGAGGCCACCCGATGGTCGATACCATGGGCACCATGCTGATCTGTATCAAGCCGGCGGGCAGCAACTGGACTAGGCTTGTCAATACGGCCAGCACTCCTGAACGAGTGCCCGTCGGTCTGCCAGCCTCGGGCCAATGCCCCGGGCCGCGTTTCCCGTCATGCTCATCAGGAGTCATCATCATGGCCAAGAAAGCCGCCAGGAAGGCCTCGCCCGGGACCATTGATGTACCGTCCGAGACCGGTTCGCATGGCGTCACCCCGTTCCGGGACGTCGATCGTCTGTTCGACAGCTTGTTCGACCGTGGCTGGATGTCGCCGATGCGCTGGGAGCACCCCTTCTGGGAGCGTTTCGGCGCGCTCGAGAAGCACGCCCCCCGGGTCGATGTCATCAACCGGGATGGTGAGGTGGTGGTGCGAGCCGAGCTCCCCGGCTTCGAGCGTGAGGAGCTCGATGTCTCGGTGACCGACAGCAGCGTGACGATCAAGGGCGAACGCCACGAGGAGAGCCAGCAGGAGGAGGGCGAATATTTCCGCTCCGAGATCTCCCACGGCGCCTTCTCGCGCACGGTGACCCTGCCCTGCGAGATCGATGCCGACAAGGCCGGGGCGAGCTTCCGCAACGGGGTTCTCGAGCTGACCCTGCCCAAGCTCAAGCAGGCCAATCGCCGCAAGCTCGAGGTGAAGTAGCCCTTGCGGATTCGTAGCGGCAGTGGAGCCCTGCCGCCGGCGTCACAGCCTGAGGAATGACCATGGAAACGACCTGGGTGGTAATCGCCGATCAGACCCGTGCGCGCATCTTCGCGATGCCTCGCCCGAGGGCAGCACTGGAGGAGCTCGACGACCTCGTCAACCCCGAGGGGCGCCTGCACGATCAGGATCTCAACAGCGACAGGCCCGGCCGCGCCTTCGACAGCAAGGGGCTGGGGCGCCATGCCATGGGCAAGCACCACTCGCCGAAGGAGCAGGAGGCCATCCGTTTCGCCCATGCGATCGGCGAGCACCTCGCCGAGGGCCTGCAGCGGGGCGACTTCGGGCAGCTCGTGGTCAGCGCACCGCCGCGCTTCCTCGGCCTGCTGCGTGAGGCGCTGCCCGAAGGGGTCGTGAACCGTATCGTGCTCGACCTGGACAAGGACCTGGTCGGCCTCAGCGCCGGGGATGTCGGCGCCTACCTGTCGGCGCGACTGCCGGAGGTCATGCCGATTCCCGGGAGGTAGCTGTCGCGCTTGATGCCTGCCCTGTCTCTGCGCTTGTGTCGTCGAGAAGCCTCGATGGGTCGTGGGGGGTGACGAATGGACATGTACATGCGGGCTGCCCTGGAGGAGGCCCGCCAGGGCCTCGCCGAAGGGGGCATTCCCGTCGGTGCGGTGTTGGTGCATCGGGGGGTGATCATCGGCCGTGGCCGCAACCGGCGGATCCAGCTGGGCAGTACGGTGCTGCACGGCGAGATGGATGCGCTCGACAATGCCGGGCGCCAGCCGGCGTCGAACTACCGAGAGAGCATCCTCTATACCACGCTCTCGCCCTGCCCGATGTGCAGCGGGGCGATACTGCTCTATGGCATCCCCAGGGTGGTGATCGGGGAGAATCGTAACTTCCTCGGCGAGGAGGCGCTGCTGCGTTCGCGCGGCGTCGAGCTGGAGGTGCTCCAGGCGCCCGAATGCATTGCCCTGATGGAGGGCTTCATCGAGGAGTCGCCGGTGCTATGGAACGAGGATATCGGCGAATAACCCCGGTCCGGGCGGAGCGTCTCCCCTGGACGGTGTGGCTGTTGCTCTGGGTGTGGCTGGCCTGGCTGCTGCCGGGGCCGGCCATCGCCCAGGACGACTGGCTGCGCGACAGCTGGCGGGAAGTGATTGCCGGAACCCCCTTGGACGAGCCTCTGCAGGTCGACTCGCAATCGCGCAGTCACTCGGTGAGCGGTAGCGTCCATGCCCGGCTCCACCACCCGTTCGAGCGGCTCGCGGAGGAGCTGGCCTCGGCCGAGGCCTGGTGCGAGATCCTCTTCCTGCACGTGAACATCAAGGGCTGCCTCGTCGAGGAGGAGGACAGGGTCCTCGGCACCGGCCTGGCCCTCTTCGTCGGGCACCGGGATTTCGCCGCCCTGGCGGATGCCGAGCGCCTCGATCTGAGATGGCGGCTCGTGGACCGTCTGCCGCGCTACCTGGATGTCATGCTGGAGGGTGACCAGGGGCCCTACGGCACCCGTAGCTTTCGCCTGCAGTTGCGGGCGGTGCCCGAGGACGATGATCACAGCCTGGTCCAGCTGCGCTACTCCCTGGTCTTCGGCATGCGGGCGCGGCTCGCCCTGCATGGCTACTTCACCTTCCTCGCACGGGATCGGGTGGGCTTCACGGTCGAGGGGATGACGGCCGACGGAGAACCGATCCACGTGGGAGGCACCCGGGGCATGATCGAGCGCAACGTCATGCGTTTCTATCTGGCCCTCGAGGCGCATCTCGAAAGCCGGGACCTTCCCGAGTCCGAGCGCCTGGAAGCCGGACTGCAGCGCTGGTTCACCCTGACCATGCGCTATCCCCGCCAGCTCTTCGAGATCGACCGGGCGACCTACCTGGATCAGAAATGGCGCGAGTACGCCCACCAGCAGGAGCTGACCGGGGAGTAGGCCCGGGCAGCCGGAAACCGGAGGCATGAAGCGATGGATTCTCCCCGTCACGAAGCGACCGTGGCGACACTGTGGCTGACCGGGGACGTGATGACCGCGCGTGGCATCGACCAGATACTGCCCCATCCCGGCAATCCCCGGCTGTTCGAGTCCTGCATGGTATCGGCCGTCGACTATGTCACCCTGGCCGAGCGTGCGACCGGCCCGATCCCCCGGGGCGTGGGAGCCGACTACCTCTGGGGCGATGCCCTGGCGGAGCTCGAACAGCAGGCTCCGGCGCTGCGGCTGATCAACCTGGAGACGGCCGTCACCACCAGCGACGATGCCCAGCCCAAGGGCATTCATTACCGCATGCACCCGGACAATGTCGGCGTGCTCGAAGCCGCCGAGGTGGATGGCTGCGTGCTGGCCAACAACCATGTGCTCGACTGGGGGCCACGAGGGCTGCTCGAGACCCTGGGGGTACTCTCCCGCGCCGGGCTGCATCCGGTGGGGGCCGGCCACGACCTGCAGGAGGCCCGGGCGCCGGCGTGTTTCCCCGTGCCGGGTGGCCGGGTGCGGCTGGTCGCCCTGGGCGTGCCCAGCAGCGGCATCCACGAGAGCTGGGCCGCCACCGCCGAACGGCCGGGAATCCACCGGCTGCCCGGACTCGACCCCGATGCCATCGATGCCCTGGTGGCCGATATCGCCAGGCCGCGGGTGCCCGGGGAGGTAACGGTGGTGTCACTGCACTGGGGTGGCAACTGGGGCTACGATATCCCCTCGGAGCACCGGGACCTCGCCCATCGGCTGATCGACGAGGCAGGGGTCGACATCGTCTGGGGGCACTCCTCCCACCATCCCCTGGGTATCGAGGTGTACCGCGACAGGCTGATCCTCTACGGCTGCGGCGACCTGATCAACGATTACGAGGGCATCTCGGGGCATGAGGGGTTCCGCGACGACCTGGTGCTGCTCTACTTTCCGACCCTCGAGCTGGCCGACGGCAGGCTGAAACGGCTGACCATGGTGCCCATGCGGCTGCGTCACTTCCGCCTGAACCGGGCGACGCCCGAGGAGGCGCAGTGGCTGTGCCGGAGGCTGACCCGCGAGGGGGGTGGGCTCGGCACCCGGGTGCGCCTGGACGCGCACGACCGACTGGTCCTCGAGTGGCAGTGACGCTCCGGCGGCGAAACGGCGTCAGGCGGTGCGCACGGACGATGTGTGACAGGGGGCAAGCACTTGCTCCCGGAGAGCAGCCGGGTCACCCTCGTGACCGAACCGAGGTCTGAATCGGGCAGCGGGCACCCGGCCCGGCCGGGTGCCGAAGCGATGTACAGTGAAAAGGAGATCAGGATGAGCTTTCAGGGCGAGCAGTATCCCGGCGTGCAGTCGCCGACCGCTGAGTCCGACGGCTTTCGCCTCAATCACACCATGCTGAGGATCAAGGATCCGGAGAGGGCGCTGGCCTTCTACACCCGGGTGTTCGGCATGCGCGTGCTGCGCCGGCTGGATTTCGAGGAGATGCAGTTCTCGCTCTACTTCCTGGCCCGGCCGGAGGCCGGCGAGCCCGTGCCCGAAGCGACCGGCGAGCGCACGGTCTGGACCTTCAGCCAGCGCGGCGTGCTGGAGCTGACCCACAACTGGGGCACCGAGGAGCAGGCGGATTTCGCCTACCACGACGGCAACGCCGAACCCCAGGGCTTCGGCCATATCTGCTTTTCGGTACCCGACCTGGAGGCGGCCGAGGCCTGGTTCGACGCCAATGACGTCGAGTTCGTCAAGCGTTCCGACCAGGGCAAGATGAAGGACGTCACCTTCGTCAAGGACCGCGACGGCTACTGGATCGAGGTGGTCCAGGCCGACCGCCTCGCCGCCCTGGGCGACTGAATCCGCTTGCCCTAAGCCCGGCATCGTGATCCGGCGATTGGCTCTCGTGCAAGCGGCGGGGCTGGCTGGCCCCGTTGCCTGCGTTCGGCCGGGTCAGCCCGGGGGTGGCCCGACGAAGGCGCCGCGGTGAAAGGCCGCTGCAGCCTCGACCTCGGCGATGCCGCGCCGGCCGGGTTCCGGCGGCTCGTCGCCGGCCAGCACGCGAAGCACCGACCAGACGCCGCGTGACAGCGAGATCAGGTTGTAGCCGCCCTCCAGCACGAAGACCAGGCGGCCATCACAGTGACGGCGGGCCAGGCTCCTGAGGATGTCGGTCATGGCGGCGAAGCCGTCATAGGAGACCTCCAGGGCCAGGTCATGGCTGTGCGGATCGAAACCGGTCGAGACCAGGATCAGGTCGGGCTGGAACCATTCGGCCGCCGGCACCAGGATCTCGCGAAAGGCCTTGAGGTAGGCGGCGTCGCCGGCGTTGGCGGGGAGGGGGACATTGACGTTGGTGCCATCACCCAGGCCCATGCCGATCTCCTCGAGACTCCCCGTGCCGGGATAGAAGGGGGCGGCGCGGTGCAGGTCGAAGAACAGCACATGCGGGTCGGCCCAGAAGATATCCTGGGTGCCGTTGCCGTGGTGGGCATCCCAGTCGACGATCATCACTCGCCTGCAGCCCAGTGCCGTGCGGGCATGAGCGGCGGCCACTGCCACATTGTTGAACAGGCAGAAGCCGCGGGCGCGCACCGGCTCGGCGTGGTGACCGGGGGGTCTCACCAGCGCGAAGCTGCTCTCGGCTCTTCCCTCGACGACGGCCTCGACGGCGGCGATCGCCGTGCCGGCGGCCACCTCGGCGGCGTCGACGCTACCGGGTGACACGGCCGTGGTGTCCACATCCAGCCAGGCACTCTGGCCGCGAAGCTCGAAGATATGGTCCAGGTAGGAACTGGTGTGCACGCGCCCCAGCTGCTCCCGCGTCGCCGCCTTGCCCGACTCGAAGGTCACGCCGGGAACCGGTTCGAGTTCCAGAAGGTGCCGGATGGCGGTGAGCCTGGCGGGGTGTTCCGGATACTTCCAGGGGACGCCCAGCCCCGACAGCAGCGAGCGGATACGATCGTCCATGCGACCCGGCAGGAAAGGCACCTCGATATCCGGCTCATGGGCCAGCATCCGCTCGTCATAGAAGACAATCACGCTGTTCTCGTCGGCCACGATGCAAGCTCCATGGGTGTGCAGCAAAAAGGCGATTCAGGCGCATTGCCTGGGTACAGCATAGACGGCGCAGGGGAGTCGGGGGGCAACGAACTCACTCGGTAGCCAGGCACTCGGGCAGGCTTTCGCGCAGCGAGCGGGGCACGATGCCCAGGTGATGGAAGGTCCCTGCGCCGTCGCCGACGACGTTGTCCCGCTGCATCAGGATCACTTGGTCGCGGGTCAGGGGGGGATCGGGCAGGACCGAGAGCAGCGTCGCGAGCATCCGCCAGATGAAGAAGGGCACCGGCAGCAGACGCCGGTCGCGCTTCCGGTGGGCCAGGACCAGGGTGAGGATATCGCGGTAGCGCATCACGTCCGGCCCGCCGAGCTCGAACAGTCGTCGCTCGGTGAGCGGCTCGCCGAGCAGGCGGATCAGGGCCCGGGCGACGTCCACCACGTGCACCGGTTGCAGCCGGGTCTCGCCCTGGCCGAACAGCGGGATCACCGGCAGCCGGGTGAGGCCGGAGAGGGTGGAGAGGAAAGCGTCATGGGGGCCGAACAGCACCCCGGGGCGCACGATGATCGCCCGGGGGAAGGCATCGAGCACTGCGGCCTCGCCCCGGGCGCGGGCGCGTACATAGGCCGAGCTGGAATCGGCGGTGGCCCCGATGCCGGAAATCTGCACCAGGCGCTCGATACCCGCCTGGCGGGCCAGGCGGGCCAGTCGACCGGCGCCCTCCACGTGGATGGCCGCGAAGCTCACCCGTCGGGACGCCACGTACAGACTCACCGCATTGACGGCGGCGCTGGCGCCGGCGAGGGCGGCCTCCAGGCTGGCCTCATCGCGAATGTCGGCGGTGACGAGTTCCAGTTGGTCACCGTCCTCCGCCCAGTCGGGCAGTGTCGGGCGGCGTGCGGCGATGCGCACCCGCTGGCCGGCATCCGCCAGCTCGCGAACGATGGCGCGGCCCAGGAAGCCGGTGCCGCCGAAGACCGTGATCGGGCCCCGGGTCATGGCGGTGCCTCCCGTCAGCAGTGTGCCGCGAGCCGCAGCCGCACGTAGTCGGCCGTCCAGTTGCCATGGCTGTCGCACAGGCTGGGGGCCAGCCAGGCGAGGGCATCCTCCAGCACGGCCTCGCGCACTTCGTCATCCAGGCCGTGCAGGAAGGGGTTGGCAAAGGTGGCCAGCCAGCCGGCCATGCCGGTGGGTAGCGGCGTGGGGCGCGGGATCAGCTCGATGGTATCGACCGTGAAGCCGGCGGCTTCCAGGCAGTCGCGATACTCCTCGGCGGTGGGGAAGTACCAGGGGAAGCGGGCCTTGCCACTGATGCCTCGCACATGCAGTGCCGCCATCAGGGCGGTACAGATGGCGGCGACGTTGCCGTGGCCGCCGAACTCGGCGACGAAGCGTCCACCCGGCTTCAGTGCCCGCCGGATCCCGGCGACCACGGCCTCGTGGTTGAGCATCCAGTGCAGGGCGGCGTTGCTGAAGACGGCGTCGAACTCGTGGTCGAAGGGCAGGTGGTGGGCATCCACCAGCCGAGCGTCCAGGCCGCGGGCCCGTGCCGCGTCGACCATGTCGGCCGAGCCATCCACGCCGACCAGGGTGGCACCGGAGTCGGCCAGGGCCTCGGTCAGGGTGCCGTTGCCGCAGCCCAGGTCGAGAATCCGTTCGCCGGGCCGTGGTGCGAGCAGTTCGGCGACGGCCTCCCCCAGGGCCGGGACGAAGTCGGCATGGCGGTCATAGCCGCTGGCATTCCAGTGCTGGCCGGGGGCGTTGTGCGGGACATCGGTCATGGGCGGCTCCGTGGCGTGGGGTGGTGCCTTGCTGACTTCAGGTTAACTCATTACCGGTAACCGGCCATCAGCTCGCGGATCAGTGGGGTGTCCGCATCGCGATGGGTAGGCAGCTCGAAGCGGGCGCGAGCGATGGCGGTACGCGACAGCTCGGCGCTGATCAGGGTCTCGCGGTCGTCGGCCTCGGCGAGCAGTTCGCCGCGCGGGCCGAGGATGCGCGAGCCGCCCCAGAAGTGGCTCTGCCCTTCGGGACCGAAACGGTTCGCCATGATCACCGGGGTGCCGTAGGTCATGGCGTAGAAGCGCACGTTGAGCGCCCAGTTCTGCTCGTTGGAGAAGTCGTCGCTGACGATGCCCGAGGCCGAGTTGATCGGGGCGCAGAGCACCGTGGGGCGGGGCAGCAGGGCGGCGTGCACCAGTGCCGGGTTCCACAGGTCGGCGCAGATCAGCTGGGTGGCCGACCAGCCGGGGCGTATCGGGGTATGGGTGAGCTCGCTGCCGTGAGTGAACCACTTGCCTTCCTCGAGCCCGCCGTAGGTGGGCAGGTTGAGCTTGCGGTGCACGGCGACGATCTCGCCGTCCTGGAGGATGGCCAGGGCGTTGTAGTATTCCCCCGGGCTCGCCTCCTCGACGAAGCCCGCCACCGTCTGCATGTCGCCGCAGGCCCGGGCCAGGCTGGCCAGGCGCGGGTCCTCCAGGGGCATGGCGACCTGCATCACCTGGCTGCCCAGGCCGTAGCCGGTCAGGGAGAGTTCGGGGAAGACCAGCAGTTCCAGCCCCTGCTCCCGCGCCTCGGCGATGCGTTCGAGGTGTGCGGCCAGGTTGCCGTCCACGGCGCCTGGCTCGGCATTGATCTGCGCAGCCCCCACGCGCAGCTTGTCCTGGTAGTGCATGCAGACCCTCCTTTCCGTTTCGCCCATGAAGGATCCATGAGCGAGTCCCCGTGAACACGGAAGGCCGCCCGGAGGCGGCCTTCCTGTACGTCGATGGTCGGCATTATGCCAGCCGGTGGCGGGGAGTCACAGCAGGCCGTGCTCCTCGAGGAAGCTCTCGGCGACCCGCTCGATGGTCTCGCGGTCGACGTCGACCCGGGCGTTGAGGCTGGCCATGGTCTCGTCATCGAGCAGCTCGGAGAGGGCATTCATCTGTTCTTCCAGCTCGGGGAACTGCTCGAGGGTGTCCTGGCGCACCACCGGGGTCAGGGCGTAGGCCGGGAAGAAGTCGCGGTCGTCTTCCAGCACGTGGAAGTCGAAGGCCGGGATGCGGCCGTCGGTGGCGAACACCAGGCCGACATCTACCTGGCCGTCGCGCAGTGCCTGGTAGACCAGGCCGGAATCCATGCGGTTGACGTCGCGACGGCCGACCTGGAATTCATAGGCCTCCTGCAGCGGGCGCCAGCCGTCGTCGCGGGCATAGAACTCGGCGTTCAGGCCGATGCCGAGCTCGACGCCGTCGTTGATCGCCTCGGCCAGGTCGGAGAGCGACATGATCCCACGCTCCTCGGCGTCATCGGCGCGCATGGCCAGGGCATAGGTGTTGTTGGCCGCCGACGGAGCCAGCCATGCCAGGCCCTTCTCGGCGTCGAGCTCCTTGACGCGCTCATAGGTCTCGTCGGGGTCGAGCCGCTCGCTGATATCGTTGTAGTTGATCAGCGAGGTGCCGGTGTACTCCCAGTAGAGGTCGATCTGGCCGTTCTCCTGGGCCTGGCGCAGCACCGCCGAGCCCATGCCGGCGCGGCTGTCCACGTCATAGCCGAGCCCCTCCAGGTACTGGCTGGTCATGGTGGCGAGGATCTGCTGCTCGGTGAAGTTCTTGCCGCCCACCACGACATCGGCGGCCTGGGCGGTGGTCATGGCGCCTGCCAGGGCCAGGCCAGAGAGGGTTGTCATCAGGCGTTTCATGGTTGTCATTCCTCTTGTTGCGTTGGGAAGTGCGTTACGGGTCCTGCGATACCCGGGGCGTCCCTGCCGGATGATCGCCGGGTCTAGGCGCGGGAGGGGTTGACCCCGCGCGGCACCACGACGAAGGCGATGAAGGCGATCAGGGCATCGACGACGATCGCCAGCAGCGCCGTGGGAATGGCGCCGGCGAGCATCATCACCGGGTCGTAGAGGTCGATGCCGGTGAAGATCAGCTCGCCGAGGCCACCGGCCCCGATCAGGAAGGCCAGCGGCACGGTGCCGACATTGATGGTCAGGGCGGTGCGCATGCCGGCGAAGATCACGTAGAGCGCATTGGGCAGTTCCACCTTGAACAGGCGCTGGGTCGGTGACATGCCGATGCCGGCGGCGGCCTCCATCAGCGCCGGGTTGACACCCTTGAGCCCGGCGTAGGTGTTGCGCGTGATCGGCAGCAGGGTGGCCACGAACAGGCCGAATATCGCCGGTACCGTGCCGATGCCGAGAAAGCTCATGGAGAGTGCCAGCACCGCCAGGGTGGGGATGGTGGTGCCCACGTTGAGCACCTGCATCAGCGACTCCGCCCAGCGCGCCATGCTCGGCCGCGACAGCACGATGCCCAACGGGATGGCGGTCAGGATCGCCAGGCCACCGGAGACCGCGGTGAGCCAGAGGTGCTCGCCCGCCAGGTACTGCACATCGGGCAGGTAGAACAGGAAGTCGTCGATGACCCCGCTCGAGTGGCTCCACACACCGGCGAAGAAGATCGCCACCAGCAGCAGTGCGCGCAGGGCCCCTTTCATGGTCTGAATGGGCATCGGCTCACTCCTTGATGGCGGCGTCGGGATTCCGGGTGTCGCCCTGGCGGGGGCGGAACCGCGCGCCCAGGTGGCTGGTCATCGCCCGCTGGGTGATCTGGCCGCAGACCCGGCCATCCTCGTCGATGCAGGGCAGCCAGGTGGTGTCATGGGCGAACATCAGCGAGGCGGCCTTGCGCAGGTCGTCGTCCAGGCCGATCACCGCGGGCACCCCCTGGAAGTGGTCGCGGCAGTAGCCCTTGGTGGTACGTGCCACCGAGCGGCTGATGATGCCGGCGGGCTGGCCCCGGTCGTTCACCATCAGGATCGAGTTCTGGTAGCCGAAGTCGTCGATCTTCGCCAGGGCGGTCTCGAGGGTGTCGCCGGGGGTCACGGTACCGATCTCGTCGGTGACGATCTCGCGCACCTTGACCAGGTTGAGGCGCTTCAGCGCCCGGTCCTCGCCGAGGAAGGATTCGACGAAGGCGTCCTTCGGTGCTGCCAGCAGGTCATCAGGGGTGGAGTACTGGACCAGCCGGCCTTCGCGGAACACGGCCACGCGATCCCCCATCTTGATCGCCTCGTCGATGTCGTGGCTGACGAACATGATGGTCTTGTTGAGTTCCTGCTGCATCTTGAGGAACTCGTCCTGGATCACCGCACGGTTGATGGGGTCGATGGCGCCGAAGGGCTCGTCCATCAGCATCACCGGCGGGTCGGCGGCCAGCGCCCGGGCCACGCCGATGCGCTGCTGCTGGCCGCCGGAGAGCTCGCTTGGATAGCGCTTGAGAAAGGCGTTGGGTTCCAGCGCGATCATCGCCATCAGCTCCCGGGCGCGCTCCCGATACTTCGCCCTGTCCCAGCCCAGCAGCCTCGGCACGATGGTGATGTTCTCCTCGATCGTCATGTTGGGGAACAGGCCGATCTGCTGGATCACGTAGCCGATGTTGCGACGCAGGCTCTGGGTATCCATGCCGGTGGTGTCTTCGCCGTCGATGAACACCTTGCCGGAGGTCGGCTTCACGATGCGGTTGATCATCTTCAGCGTGGTGGTCTTGCCGCAGCCGGAGGGGCCGAGCAGGATGCTGATCTCGCCGGCGGGCACTTCCATGCTGATGTGGTCGGCGGCGACCACGGCGCCCTTGGGCGTGTCGAAGACCTTGGTCAGGTTATCGAGTCGAATCATGCAGGTTTCCTTGTCATGGTCTCGGTCGTCGGGGAGCCCGGGGCGGGATCAGGTCGCGGTGGCCTCGCGTGCCATGCCCTTGGGTGTCAGGGCTTTCTGCAGCGCCAGCAGTGCGTAGTCGACGATGATGGCCAGCAGGCTCACCGCCACGGCGCCGACGATCAGCTGGCGCGGATCGGACTGGGAGATCCCGCGGCTGATGAAGGTGCCCAGGCCCCCGGCACCGATGTAGGCGGCGATCGCCATCACGCCGATGTTGAGCACCACGGCGGTGCGCACCCCGGCCATGATCACCGGCACCGCCAGGGGAATCTCCACCTGGCGCAAGCGCTGGTTGGGGCTCATGCCGATGCCCCGGGCCGCCTCGCGCAGGGCGGGGTTGACGTTGTTGATGGCGGTGTAGGTGTTGCGGATGATCGGCAGCTGCGAATAGAGCAGCACCGCGATCACCGCCGGCACGTAGCCGATACCGTGACCGAAGATCGACAGCACCGGGATCATGATGCCGAACAGCGCGATCGACGGGATGGTGACGATGATCGAGGCCAGGTAGAGCACGGAGCGTGCCAGGCGCTCGTTCTTGGTGATGGCGATGCCGATGGGTACGCCGGTGAGGGTGGCGATACCCACGGCCACGCCCACCAGCGCGATATGCTCGATGGTGCGCGTGGTCAGCAGGTCGAGGTTGTCCAGTGCGTACTGAATCAGTTCCAAGTCGAGTCTCCTCTCGGCACGGCTCCGCGGAAGCTGGATTCCGTGAGCTTTCCCTGGGGCATGGCACAGCCCGCTGTCATGACAGAGTCTAGCCGCCACGCCATGGACCGCGGCGGTGATGTGTCCACGCTGAGGGGGCTGCGGTGGGTAGCGGGTGCGACAACCTGTCCCGCTCGAGTGACACAAGCTTAGCAGAGCCGGTTATCTATTTGTTTTGGCAATGGATGACGATGTGCAATGAGTGGAATTGATGGTTCTGATTCATGCCGGGCGCATCGGTGGACGATAGCCCGCAGAAATGAGAATGATTGACGTTATTGATGGTATCCGCCTTGATCGTGCCGGCATCCTGCCATTTCCGGGCGAGAAATCGTCGGGGGACTTCACATCGAAATCATACAGGACTAAAATGGTCCCCAATTGATCGCGAGGGCTCTCCTGGGCCCGCGCCCCTGAGGAGGCAGGCATGCTCAAGCTTTCACGGTTGACCGACTACGCCGCGGTGGTGATGGCCCAGATCGCTCGCCATCCGGAGCAGCCGCATGCGGCGGCGGAGCTCGCCGAGGCGGTGCAGCTGCCGCACCCCACGGTCTCCAAGACCCTGAAGATGCTGGTCAAGGCGGGGCTGCTCGAGTCGCGGCGCGGTGCCCTGGGGGGCTACTCGCTGGCGCGGCCGGCATCGCGCATCACCGCCATCGATATCATCACCGCCATCGAGGGGCCGGTGGCGATGACCGAGTGCAGCCATGCCGAGGGCGACTGTGATCTCGCCGCCACCTGCGGGGTGGCCGACAACTGGCAGCGCGTGTCGCTGGCGGTGCGCAGCCTGCTCGACAGCGTGACGCTGGCCCACCTGGCCGATACGACACCGATCAAGCTGCCGGTGCAGCTACCCATTCAGAGCGTGAGCCTGGCCGCCGACATGGCCTGAGCCACCGCACAGGATTCATTACCCGAGGCGAGCAGCGCTCGCCGGCCCAACCGCCCGGGAGGGGAAGCATCATGGCAAGTCAGGAAATGGAACAGCTCGTCCGTCGCGACTACAAGGAAGGCTTCGTGACCGACATCGAGAGCGATACGGTACCGCCGGGTCTCGACGAGAGCACCATCGCCTTCATCTCCAACAAGAAGGGTGAGCCGGAGTGGATGCTCGAGTGGCGCCTGAAGGCCTATCACCAGTGGCTGAAGATGACGCCGCCCTCCTGGGCGCACCTGGACTATCCGCCCATCGACTACCAGGCGATCTCCTACTACAGCGCGCCCAAGCGCCCGGAGGACCGTCCCCAGAGCCTCGACGAGGTGGACCCCAAGCTGCTCGAGACCTACGAGAAGCTGGGCATCCCGCTGCACGAGCGCGCGGCACTGGCCGGCGTGGCGGTGGACGCGGTGTTCGATTCCGTCTCGGTGACCACCACCTTCAAGGAGAAGCTG
This sequence comes from Halomonas terrestris, assembly GCF_049166755.1. Classification (NCBI taxonomy): domain Bacteria; kingdom Pseudomonadati; phylum Pseudomonadota; class Gammaproteobacteria; order Oceanospirillales; family Halomonadaceae; genus Halomonas; species Halomonas terrestris. The sequence continues at coordinate 62,251 of NZ_JBMHFZ010000008.1, forward strand.
CACGAGGCGGGGGTGATCTTCTGCTCGATCTCCGAGGCGATCCGCGAGTACCCGGAGCTGGTCAGGCAGTATCTCGGCACTGTGGTGCCCCAGGGCGACAACTACTTCGCGGCGCTCAATTCCGCGGTGTTCACCGACGGCTCCTTCGTCTTCGTGCCGGAAGGCGTGACCTGTCCCATGGAGCTCTCGACCTACTTCCGCATCAACGCCGCCAACACCGGCCAGTTCGAGCGCACCCTGATCATCTGCGAGAGCCGCGCCCAGGTCTCCTACCTGGAGGGTTGCACCGCGCCGATGCGCGACGAGAACCAGCTGCATGCCGCGGTGGTCGAGCTGGTGGCCCTGGAAGACGCCTACATCAAGTACTCCACGGTGCAGAACTGGTACCCCGGCGACGAGGACGGCAAGGGCGGCATCTACAACTTCGTCACCAAGCGTGGCGACTGCCGCGGCGACCGCTCGCGCATCAGCTGGACCCAGGTCGAGACCGGCTCCGCCATCACCTGGAAGTATCCCTCCTGCGTGCTGCGCGGCAAGGAGAGCATCGGCGAGTTCTACTCCGTGGCGGTGACCAACGGCCGCCAGCAGGCCGACACCGGCACCAAGATGATCCATATCGGTGAGGGCACGCGCTCCTACATCGTCTCCAAGGGCATCTCCGCCGGAAGGAGCAACCAGTCCTATCGCGGCCTGGTCAAGGTCGGTCCGCGGGCGAAGAACGCACGCAACTTCACCCAGTGCGACTCCCTGTTGATCGGCGACCAGTGCGGGGCCCACACCTTCCCCTACCAGGAGATCGGCAACAGCAGCGCCACCGTGGAGCACGAAGCGACCACCTCGAAGATCGGCGAGGACCAGCTGTTCTACTGCCAGAGCCGCGGCATCTCCGAGGAGGACGCGGTGAGCATGATCGTCAACGGCTTCTGCAAGGACGTCTTCCAGGAGCTGCCGATGGAGTTCGCGGTGGAGGCCGAGGCGCTGCTGAACGTGACCCTGGAAGGCGCCGTCGGCTGATCGCCGGCCGCCGAATCGATGAATTTTCCGACGCCGCCGGGGGCGGCGCGAACCGAATCAAAGGTATTCAAGATGCTCGAAGTCAAGGACCTGCACGTCACCGTCGAGGGTTCCGAAATCCTCAAGGGCCTCAACCTGACCGTCAAGGCGGGGGAGGTCCACGCCATCATGGGGCCCAACGGGGCCGGCAAGTCGACCCTCTCCGCGGTGATCGCCGGCAAGGACGGCTACGAGGTGAGCGCCGGCTCCATCACCTTCGAGGGGCGGGACGTGCTGGAGATGGAGATCGAGGAGCGCGCCCAGGCCGGGCTGCTGCTGGGCTTCCAGTACCCGGTGGAGATTCCCGGGGTCAAGAACATCTACCTGCTCAAGGCGGCGCTCAACGCCCAGCGTCAGGCCCGTGGCGAGGGCGAGATCCCGGCACCGGAGTTCATGAAGCTGGTCAAGGAGAAGCTCGCCCAGATGAAGATGGATGCCAGCTTCCTGCAGCGTGCCGTCAACGAGGGCTTCTCCGGTGGCGAGAAGAAGCGCAACGAGATCCTGCAGATGCTGGTGCTGCAGCCCAGGCTCGCCATGCTCGACGAGATCGACTCCGGCCTCGACATCGATGCCATGCGCGTGGTGGCCGATGGCGTCAACTCCCTGCGCGCCGAGGATCGCGGCATCCTGCTGGTGACCCACTACCAGCGCCTGCTCGACTACATCGTGCCGGACCAGGTGCATGTGCTGGTCGATGGGCGCATCGTCAAGAGCGGCGACGCCGAGCTGGCCAAGCAACTCGAAGCCCGCGGTTACGAATGGGTGCTGGAGGAAACTGCCGCATGAGTGATGTCCAAAATGACGTGAAGCGCTTCCTCGAGCGCCTGGCCGAACGTGCCGCTGCACGAGGTCCCGAACCGACCTGGATCGCCGCCCGTCGCCAGGCCGGTGCCGCCCGCTTCGAGGCCATGGGCTTTCCCCATCGGCGCGTCGAGCAGTGGAAGTACACCGACGTGCGCGCCATCGCCCGTGGCGACTTCGCCCTGGCCACCGACGCCGACTTTTCCCCGGCCACGGCGGCCACGCTGACGCTGCCCATCGAGGCGCATCGTCTGACCTTCGTCGACGGGCGCTTCTCTGCCGCCCTGTCGCAGCTCGACGACCTGCCCGCCGGCGTGCAGCTGCTGCCGCTGTCCCGCGCCCTCGAGGAGAACCACGAGGCCGTGGGCGGTCCACTGGGCCGACTGACCGGGGTCGAGTTCTCGTCCTTCTCGGCGCTCAACACCGCCTTCATGGAGGAGGGGGCCGTGCTGCGCCTGGCGCCGGGTACCGTGGTCGAGAAGCCGATCGTGCTGCAGTTCCTCTCCCGGGAGGGCGAGGCGCCGGTGATGAGCCATCCGCGCATCCTGGTCGAGGCCGGGGGGCGCAGCCAGGCCACCCTGATCGAGCATCACGTGGGCGAGGAGCGCGCCGCCAACTTCACCAATCTGGTGGAGGAGATCATGCTGGATCGCGGTGCCATCCTGACCCACTACAAGCTGCAGGAGGCCCCGCTCGCCGACCTGCACGTGGCCAGCATCCATGTGGAGCAGGGGCGCGACAGTCGCTACACCTCGTTCAACCTGAACCTGGGGGGCGGCCTGGTGCGGACCGACCTGGTGGCCGACCTCAACGGCCAGGGGGCGGAGACCCACTACAACGGCCTGTTCTACGGCCAGGGTCGCCAGCACGTGGATACCCATACCCTGGTCAACCACAACGCGCCGCATACCCTCTCCAACGAGAACTACAAGGGCATCCTCGATGACCGCGCCCATGGCGTGTTCAATGGCAAGGTGATCGTCAAGCGCGACAGCCAGAAGATCGAGGCCTACCAGAACAACGCCAACCTGCTGCTCTCCGATCGGGCGGAAATCGACACCAAGCCCGAACTCGAGATCTACGCCGACGACGTCAAGTGCTCCCACGGCGCCACCACCGGTCAGCTCGACGAGGAGGCCATCTACGCCCTGCGCACCCGCGGCATCGACGCGCAGACCGCCCGGGGCCTGCTGACCCTGGCCTTCGCCGGTGAGGTGATGGAGCAGGTGGACCTCGACGCCGTGTCCGAGCGCGTCGAACTGGCCGTGGCCGGCAAGCTGCCCGAACGCTTCAACCTGGCCGGCCTGGTGGAAGCCTCGGTGGCTCTCGGTGAGCAATGAAGAGGAAGCTGCCATGACTGACCTGGCCACCAGAACCCCGCTCGATGTCCCGTCCCTCGACGTGGCCGCGATCCGTGCGGACTTCCCGATCCTGTCGCGTCAGGTGCATGGCAGGCCGTTGGTCTATCTCGACAACGCCGCCACCAGCCAGACCCCGCGGCAGGTGATCGAGGTGTTCGACGACTACTACGGCCGCTACAACGCCAACATCCATCGCGGGCTGCACACCCTCGCCGACGAGGCCACGGCGGCCTTCGAGGGCACCCGCGAGACGGTGAGGGCCTTTCTCCACGCCGCCGAGAGCCGCGAGATCATCTTCACCCGCGGCACCACCGAGGCGATCAACCTGGTGGCCAATGCCTGGGGACGTGCCAACCTGAAGCCGGGCGACGAGGTGCTGGTATCGTTGCTCGAGCACCACTCCAATATCGTGCCCTGGCAGTTGCTGGCGGGTGAGCTCGGCATCGTGATCAAGGTGATCCCGGTGGACGAGCGTGGCGTGCTGGATCTCGATGCCTACCGTGCGCTGTTCAGCGAGCGTACCCGGCTGGTGGCGGTGAATCATGTCTCCAACGCCTTCGGCACCGTCAACCCGGTGCGCGAGATGGCCGCCATCGCCCATGCGCATGGCGCCCTGATCCTGGTCGACGGCGCCCAGGCCACGCCCCACCAGGCGGTGGACGTGCGCGACATCGACGCCGATTTCTATGCCTTCTCGGGTCACAAGGTCTACGGGCCGACCGGCGCGGGCGTGCTCTACGGCAAGGCCGAGCTGCTCGAGGCCATGCCGCCCTGGCAGGGCGGTGGCGAGATGATCCGGACCGTCTCCTTCGAGACGCCCACCACCTTCGCCGGGATTCCCCACAAGTTCGAGGCCGGGACCCCGGCCATTGCCGAGGTGATCGCCCTGGGGGCGGCGCTGGAGTGGGTCGAGGGCGTGGGGCTCGACGCCATCGGCACCTGGGAGCAACGCCTGCTGGCGCATGCCACCGCGCGTGTCTCGCGCATCGACGGCCTGCGTATCCTGGGCACGGCGCCGGGCAAGGCCGGCGTGCTGTCGTTCGTGGTCGACGGGGCTCATTCCCAGGACATCGGCCTGCTGATCGACCAGCTCGGCGTGGCGATCCGTACCGGCCACCACTGTGCCCAGCCGTTGCTGACGCACTTCGGTGTGGATGCCACCTGCCGGGCGTCGTTTGCCGCCTACAACACCCTGGAAGAAGTCGATGTCTTCGCCGAGGCGCTCGAACGCGTCATCGGCATGGTGCGCTGAGGAGCCCCATGAGCACTATCGAGCAGATTGACGGCCTCGTGAAGGGCCAGACGCTGCCACTGCAGCGCGATGTGGAGGCGATCTCCATCCCCTTCGGCAAGACCGTGACACTGGCCGAGGACAGCCTGGTCAGCGTGATGCAGGCCAAGGGCAGCTCGGTCAGCGTGGGCTTCGAGGGGCGACTCTACCTGATCGAGGGAGCGAACCTGGATGCCCTGGGGCTCGAGGCGCTGCCCCGGCCGACCCTGTCCGAGGACGCCACGGACGAGGAGATCGAGCAGTTCGTCTGGGACCAGCTGCGTACCTGCTTCGACCCGGAGATTCCGGTCAACATCGTTGACCTGGGCCTGGTCTACGGCTGTCGTATCGAGCGACTGATCAGTGGCGAGCGCATCGTCACCATCCGCATGACCCTGACCGCACCGGGCTGCGGCATGGGCGACGTGATCGCCGCCGACGCCCGCAACAAGATCCTGGGGGCCCCGCAGATCAGCAAGGTGCACACCGAGATCGTCTTCGATCCGCCCTGGAGCCGTGAGATGATGAGCGACGAAGCCAAGCTGGAACTGGGCATGTTCTAACCCCGCGGCCGGGGAGATCGATGCACGCGCTGCTGTTGAGGTTCTTCAAGGTGTTGCTGATGTCGCTGGGGGCGCTGCTGCTCCTGGCGGCGCTGCTGTTCGTGGGAGGCAACCTCTGGGTGCTCGGCAAGACCCAGGCGCGCATCGAGCACGAACTGCCGTTGTGCGGGGCCGAGCGGGTGGGGATCGTCTTCGGCACCTCGCACTGGACCCGCAGCGGGGTACGCAACCCCCACTTCGATGCCCGCATGAGCGCCTCGGCACGCCTGATCCGCCTCGGCCGGATCGACCACCTGCTGCTCTCCGGCGACAACCGCACGCGCTTCTACAACGAGCCCGTGACCATGTGGCGGGACCTGCGTGGCCGCCATGTCCGCGACGAGGACATGACCCTGGACTACGCGGGCTTCAGTACCTTCGATACCCTGACCCGGGCCCGCGAGGTGTTCGGCGTGGAGCGTGCGCTGCTGATCACCCAGTCGTGGCATCTGCCGCGGGCGCTGTACATCGCCGAGACCCTGGGGCTCGAGGCGACCGGCTGTGCGGTGCCGTCACGGCCGGTGGCGGGGGTATGGCGGCTGCAGGCGAGGGAGTGGGTGGCGCGGGTGGCGACCCTGGGGGATCTCCACGTCTGGGGCCGGGAGCCCTACTTCCTGGGACCGCTGGAGCCGCTGGAGATCGCCCCCCGCACCTGGGAGGCATGGGTGCTGGAGGAGGCGCCTCCGGTCGAGTAGCCGGCGCCGGCAAGCGCCGGCTCAGCGGCGCTGGCGCTGCTTCTGCAGGGCGTAGAGCTCGCGTATCAGTGCCCGGCAGCCCTTCCAGCACTCCTCGATGATCGGCTCGATGGGGTCCGGCAGGGGGTGGGTGAAGAGGGTGGAGAGTGCCTGCATCAGCACCCGCTCCTGCTCGAGCAGCTCGCCGATCAGCACCTGGCTGTCGTTGCCGACGAAGCTCTTCAGCCGACTCCACAGCCACATGTAGTCGTCTCGCTCGACATCGGCATCGCGGGGCAGGAGGTCGAGGTGCTTGCGGGCCAGCTCCTGCAACTCGTGCATCGACTTCGCCCTGGCTTCGTAGTGGGGCTTGAGGGCGTCGCGCAGGGACGGGCGCAGGCGCTCCAGATTGTCCTGAAAATAGTCGATGCTGTCGGCCAGCGCCTCGAGGACGCTGTCCATCGCCACCTGGCGATTATCGAGAAACATGAGCGGTCACCTCCTCCGGTGACGGCGATTGTGGCGGGGGAAACACTGTTTTACTACCCCTGCGGGGAATTAATTTCCCCTTTTTACAAGTCCGGGTGCTTTTCTCGCAATTACCCCTTGGGTTTAGGGGGGGGCTTGCGCTGCGTGACGGCATTCTTCTCGATGTGTTCGATGATCAGGCCGGCGATGTCCTTGCCGGTGGTGGCCTCGATACCCTGCAGGCCGGGCGAGGAGTTCACTTCCATGATCACCGGGCCGTGGTTGGAGCGCAGCAGGTCGACGCCGGCCACCCTCAGGCCCATCGCCTTGGCGGCGCGGATGGCCGTGGAGCGCTCCTCCGGGGTGATGCGAATTGAGGTGGCGGTGCCGCCGCGATGCAGGTTGGAGCGAAACTCGCCATCGGCGGCCTGGCGCTTCATCGATGCCACCACCTTGTCGCCGATCACGAAGCAGCGGATATCGGCCCCCCGGGCCTCCTTGATGTACTCCTGGACCATGATGTTGGCCTTCATGCCCATGAAGGCCTGGATCACGCTCTCGGCCGCCTGATTCGTTTCGGCCAGTACCACGCCGATGCCCTGGGTGCCCTCGAGCAGCTTGATCACCAGGGGGGCCCCCTTGACCATGGTGATCAGGTCGGGAATATCGTCCGGGGAGTGGGCGAAACCGGTGATCGGCAGCCCCAGCCCCTTGCGCGACAGCAGCTGCAGCGAGCGCAGCTTGTCACGGGAGCGGGTGATGGCGACCGAGTCGTTGAGCACATAGGTGCCCATCATCTCGAACTGGCGCAGCACCGCACAGCCGTAGAAGGTGACCGAGGAGCCGATGCGCGGGATCACCGCGCCGAACGGCTCGATCTCCTGGCCCTTGTAGTGGATCGAGGGGCGGTGCGAGGCGATGTTCATGTAGCAGCGCAGGGTGTCGACCACCCGGGCGGTATGGCCCCGTTGCTCGGCCGCCTCCACCAGGCGGCGGGTGGAGTAGAGGTTGCGATTGCGTGACAGCAGCGCGATATGCATGCAGGACTCCGGGTCGATGGCCGGGGAGGCCGTCAGGGTTCGCCGTGGAGGAAGGCGGCACCGGGCGCCACCAGCAGGCGACGCAGGGCGCGGCGTCCCAGCAGCATGGGGTGACGCATGTCGCGGCGATCGGTCAGGCTCAGTTCCACCGGGTACTCGAGCTCGCCCAGGCGCATCGGCGTACGGATCACGTAGCGCCACTCGGCCTGGCCGTTGGAACTGGTCACGCGGCGGCGATCGTGCAGGTGCAGGCGATGCACGTGCGCCGGGGTGCCGGGGCCGCCTCCGCGGGTGGTGAAGCTGACCCAGAGGTGGCCATCCTCCTCGAAGGACTCGATGTCCTCGGCATGCAGCGCCGAGGTGCGAGCGCCGGTGTCGGCCTTGGCGCACAGGGTCAGGTGCAGTTCCGGCAGGGTGACCATCTCGCGACGGCCGATCACCGCCTTGGGCGTGTAGGGTAGTTCTTTCATCGTCTCGCTCCCGGGTCTCGGCACTCAGCGTGACAGCTCGGCCAGGCGACGGCCGATGGCGCTGTCCTCGGTGGCTTCGCGCAGCGTCATCAGCACCGGCAGGCGCAGCCGCGGCACCAGGGCCAGGTCGCGGACCAGGGCGGTGAAGTCGACCTCCGGTTGCTCCGCCAGGCGCGTGAGGAAGCGCGGCAGGCGTTCGCCGTGCTCGAGATGGGTCCAGCCACGGCCGGCGATGGCCGCGAGCAGGTCGGGGCCAGAGGCGCCGGGATCATCGAGCAGCGCATCGAACCAGGGGCCGGCGATCGCTGCCGAGGCACCGCCCATGGCCCGCACGCAGGCACAGAAGCCCTCGATGTCGCCTGCATCAGCGGCGGCTTCCCCGCGCTGGCGGAGTGCCCGGGCGAGGTCGTCATCGATGGCCACATGTTCAAGACAGTAGCACAGCGAGGCGAGCACTTCGTCGGGCAGGTCGGGCAGGCGTGCGGCCAGGGCACGGCTCGCCCCGTCGTCCATGCGCACGGCGAAGTCGGCGAGCCCCTGCAGGCCCAGGGCGCGCCAGTCGACCTCCTGCTGGCCGCTGAGATAGGCCTCTGCCGGCTCCAGGTGCTGGCTGGCCGGCAGGCCCAGGTCCCGGCTGGCCCGGGCGTGCAGGATGGCCTGGAAGGGCAGGGCGGGGGTGAAGGCCAGCGGATTGTCCTTCATCAGGTTGTCCACCGCGTCGCCGTGCTCGCGACCCACGGCGGAGACACTGCGGCCCAGGGTCTCGAGCAGGCGGTGGACGAAGGCGTCCCGCGGCGCGGGGACCAGGTGGCCCTGTTCGTCGAGGGGCAGGGCGAGGAACCAGATCAGCGGATCGCGTACCTCGCCGAGGCGAAACACCAGGCCGAGGCGTGCCTGGCCACGCCAGGGAGCCGGCCAGGCCAGTTCGCCGGCCTCGAAGGCGGCCAGGGTCGCCAGGTCGCAGGATTCCACCCGGCGCCCCAGGTGGTAGAGATGGACCTCTGCGCCACTGCGCGCGAAGAAGTCGTGAAGGCTATGAATCGGTTGCATGCTACCTCCTCTCGGACCGTGCACTCTACCGCGGGGATCGGGCGCTGTCAGCAGCGGCCGGCGACGCTGACGTGCGAAGCCCTGGTCAGAAAATGACCGATGGCGGGGATCGCCCATGGCGCCTGGGCGAGCGCCGACTTTCCAGAGATTATCCACAGGGACGTTCAGGGAATCTGTGAACGGTGCACAACGGAGCTCCGCAGGCGGGAAGGGGCGACCGGGGTGGCCAGCGACGGGACCGAGCAGGGATAATGGGGGGACATGCCATAGAGGGTTCGACATGACTGCTCACGAGGAACTCGACGCCGCCCTGCGCGAACTCGAGGCCACCATGAAGGTCGCCAACCTGTGGCGCATGGCAAGGCCCGTACCCGAGGCCTTCGACAGTGTGCAGCCGTTCTGCGTGGACACCATGGCGCTGCCGCAGTGGCTGCGCTTCGTGTTCATCGCTCGCCTGGACACCCTGGTGGAGGAACGGGCGCCCCTGCCGGAGAAGTGCGAGGTGGCCCCGGCGGTGGATGCCTACATGATCCAGCACGGGGCCAGCAACAGCGAGCGATTGCTGATGCGCAAGGTCGTCGAGGAGATCGATCGCCTGGTCACCGAGAACTAGGACCAGGGAACCCGATCCGACATGCCTTACTACTTTGCCTACGGCAGCAACATGAATCCGGCCCGGGTCGCGGCACGCATTGGCGACACGCGCCGCGTGCTCGCCGGGGTCCTGCACGACCATGCGCTGCGTTTCGACAAGGTCTCGAAGGTGGCGGGCATCGCCCACGCCAACGTGGCGCCTGAGACAGGGGCTCGGGTCGAGGGCGCCCTGTTCGAACTCGAGCATCCGGAACAGATCCGGTTGATGGATCCCTTCGAGGGCTATCCCCGCGAGTACGATCGCCACCGCCTGCCGGTGGCCACCTCAGAGGGGGTCATCGAGGCCTGGGTCTACATCGCCGCGCCCGGCAGCACGGCCATGGCCCTCAAGCCCGCCCGGGAGTACCTGATGCATCTGCTGGCGGGCGAGGCCTTCCTCAGCCCCGACTATCATCGACGCCTGGCGGCGGTGGAGGCCGTGGCCGGCCTGGATGACCATGCCCTGGGGCAACTGGGGCTCTCGCGGCATACGCCGCGCTAGCCGAACAGGTTGCCCTGCACCTCGCGCAGGTGCTCCTCGAGGAGTGAGCGCGACGTCTTCTCGTCGCGGTCACGCAGCGCGGCCACGATGGCGCGATGCTGCATCTCGTAGCGTCGCCGCCGTTCGGCCGTCAGCGAGACACGCTTGAGCCGTCCCCACTCGCCCTCCTCGCGGACGACATTGGTCAGCTCGAGGATGCGCAGGAAGAAGCTGTTGTGGGTGGCCTCGGCGAAGGCCTGGTGAAGGGCACCATCCCAGTGCTCGAACTCCTCGACAGAGCTGGCCGCCTCGGAACGCACGAGGCACTCCTCCATGCGTTCGAAGTCGGGAGGGGTGGCATAGCGCACGATGAGCGAGACCATCTGCGGCTCGATCAGCACCCTGGCCTCCATCAGCTGTGCCGGGCTCGTCTGGGTGGCGACCGAGGCCCCGGCCTGGCGCTGCTGGACCGTGGCGGGCAGTTTCCCCATGGCTCCATCGGCGACGAAGGTTCCGCTCCCCACCACCTGGGTGATCAACCCCTGCTCCTTGAAGTTGGCCAGCACGCGACGCACGGCCCCCCTCGAGACCTGGAAGGAGTCGCTCAGTTCCCGTTCCGTCGGTAGCCGATGCCCCGCTGGGAAACTGCCGTTCTCGATCTGTTCCTGCAAATAGCTGGCCAGTGACATGGCACCGCCAGCCCGTACCATTCGGTGCGTCGACATCGCTCTCACATCCAGTGTCAGGCCGGAACCATTCGGTCTCCAGCAATGACCAATTTAACCTATCTGGGTTTATTGGGCAAAAAAACCCTTGAATTGGTACTTTTATGTTCCTATTCTCGAGTGATGCAGGACCAAAAAAGAACCTATGGAGAACCAATAGCATGCAAATCGCCACCCTATCGTCAGGCCAGGGGCAGCGCTCCTTCGTTGCCCTGCTTGACAGCGACCGGGGGCGCTACTGGCCCATTACCGACCTCGTCGACGGCTTCGACGGAGACATGGTCGAGTTGATCCGGGCGTGGGAATCCCTCGCCCCGCAACTGCAACCCCGCGGGGAGGGGTATCCGCTGACGGATGCCCGGCTGGAGGCGCCGATACACCCCCATCGCAACATGTTCTGCGTCGGCAAGAATTACTACGAGCATGCCACCGAGTTCAGCAACTCGGGGTTCGACAGTAGTGCCCAGGCCGGAGAGGTCGTCCCCGAGCATCCGATCGTCTTCACCAAGGCCTATTCCACCCTGATTGCCGATGGTGACGAGATTCCCCGGCATGCCGGGGTGACCTCCCAGCTCGACTACGAGGCCGAGTTCGCCGTCATCATCGGCAAGGGGGGGCGTGGGATCAAGAAGGCCGATGCCTTCCAGCACGTCTGGGGTTATACCATCGCCAATGACGTCACCGCTCGTGACCTGCAGAAGAAGCATCGGCAGTGGCATCTCGGCAAGTCGCTGGACGGACTTTGCCCCCTGGGTCCCTGGATTACCACCGCCGATGCCATCGATCCGGGCAATGCCACCATTCGCTGCTGGGTCAACGGCGAGTTGCGCCAGGAGTCGAACACCGGCCTGCTGATCTTCGACATCCCCACGCTGATCGAGACGCTGTCGGCAGGTATCGAGCTCAAGCCCGGCGACGTCATCCTCACGGGGACACCGGTCGGGGTCGGCATCGGCTTCGATCCCCCGCGCTTCCTGGATACGGGGGATGTGGTACGCATCGAGGTGGATGGCATGGGGGTGCTGGAGAACGCCGTCGGCAAGTGATGCCCCCCGCCCGGATGGGCCCGGTGCGGCGCCGGGCAAGCACGAGATCACGTCCGCGACAGCAACAACAAGACAGACAAGGAGTTGCACCATGATCAACAAGCGTTTCCGCGCTCGCTTCACGACACCCATGATGGCTGCCGCCTGCCTGCTGGCGGTCCCGCCGGCCATGGCCCAGGACGATTTCTATGCAGGCAAGACCCTGCAGGTCGTCGTGCCCTTCGGGGAGGGCGGTGCCACCTATGTGGCAGCCAAGTTTCTCGAGCCCTTCTTCGAGAAACACCTGCCCGGCAACCCTCGTGTGGATGTCCAGACCCGTCCCGGCGGTGGCTCGATTCTCGGCGCCAACTGGTTCGAGCAGAATGCCGAACCCGATGGCGAGACGCTGCTGTTCACCACCTCTTCCACCTCCAATCCCTATGTACTCGGGCTCGATGCGGTGGAGTACGACCTGGCCTCCATGCGCCCGGCCTATAGCCTGCCCTTCGGTGCCGGTATCTATGTCTCGCCGAGTACCGGCATCGAGAGTGCGGCCGACCTCAGGGATGCCGGGACACCGTTGATCTATGGCGGCATTGCGGCGGCCGCCAGTGACCTGCCGGTGCTGCTGGCCTTCGAACTGCTCGAGCTGGACCTGCGCACCGTACTCGGCTTCGACGGGCGTGGTCCGGCCCGGCTGGCGTTCGAGCGGGGCGAGACGAACATCGATTTCCAGTTCACCCCGGCCTACATGTCCCAGGTCGTGGACATGGTGGAGGCCGGCACGGCGGTGCCGATCATGTCCGGTGGCTCGGTCGGCGAGGATGGGGTGCTGTCGGCTCGTGATCCGGCCTTCCCCGACTACCCCTCGGTCCACGAGGTCTACGCGGAGCTGAACGGCGAGGCCCCCTCCGGCGTGGTGTGGGATGCCTATCAGTCCATCGGTTCCGTCACCTTCAACTACGGCCTGACCGCCTACCTGCCCGAAGGGACCCCGGACGAGGTGCTCGAGGTCTTCGAAGCGACCATCCAGGCCATCAACGAGGATCCCGAGTACCAGAGGCGTGCAGCCGAAGCCGTGGGTGGCTACTCGTTGCTGCCCGCCTCGGAGATTACCGACTCGCTCGCCGCGGCACTCCAGCCCTCCGACGAGGTGCGCGATTACCTGCGTGACCTGCTTTCCGACAAGTACGACGTGGCGCTCTGATCCACGGCCGGCTGCCCTTGCGTCCCGGGAGGCGAGGGTAGCCGGCATTTCCATCCATTCAGGGAAGACCTCGTGATCGACAATATCGCTTCGGCAATCGGTATCCTGTTCGAGCCCATCCGCCTGGCCGCCCTGTTCGTCGGCATGCTGGCCGGCATGGTGTTCGGCATGCTGCCGGGCCTCGGAGGCGTGGCCGCCGTCTCCATCCTGCTACCCTTCATCTATCTGCTGGACAGCTACGCCGGACTGGCCATGCTGCTCGGCGCAATCTCGGTGATCTATACCTCGGATACCATCACCTCGGTGCTGCTGGGGGCGCCGGGCTCACCGGCCTCGGCACCCACGGCCATCGAAGGTCATGCCCTGGCCAAGCAGGGCAAGGCCTCGCTGGCGCTCGGCGTGGGGTTTCTCGCCTCCATGGTCGGGGGGCTGTTCGGGGCATTGATCCTGTCGGTCGCGATCCCTGTCGCCGGTCCTGTCGTGTTGGCACTGGGAACACCCGAACTCTTCATGTTCGCCCTGGTGGGCCTCTGCTTCGCCGCCAGCATGGTGGGCAAGGACATCGCCGTGGGGCTCGCCGCCGCCTGCTTCGGCATCCTGCTCGGGGTGATCGGGGCGGCTCCGGCGGCCGCCAACTACCGCTTCATCTTCGGCCAGTCCTACCTGATGGATGGCCTGTCGCTGCCGGTCGTGGCCCTGGGGCTCTTTGCCGTGGCCGAACTGATTGGCATGGTCGCCAGCGGTGGCGGGATCGCGAATCGCAGTACCCCGCTGGGCCGGTGGGGCGAGAGCTTCAGGGAATTCTGGAAGCACCGTTGGCTGGTGGTGCGCTCCTCGGTGATCGGCATCTTCGGTGGCTTCGTGCCGGCCGTCGGTGCCAGTGCCTCGACCTGGATCGCCTACGGTCATGCCTTGCGCTCCACCCCGGACAAGCGCCGCTTCGGCAAGGGCGAGATCCGCGGCGTCGCCAGTGCCGAAGGGGCCAACAATGCCACCGTGATCTCCGACCTGGTGCCGACCATGCTGTTCAGTGTCCCCGGCGGGCCGGCGGCGGCGATCTTCCTCGGTGCGCTGTTCTCGTTCGGGTTCTATCCCGGGCCACGGATGGTCAGCGAGAATCCGGACTTGATGTACATGATCGTCTGGAGCGTTGCCCTGGCCTCGGTGCTCGGTGCCGCCATCTGCTTCGCCGTCACCCCCTATATCGCCCGCCTGACCCGTATCCGCTTCGCCCTGATCGCCGCGCCACTGCTGCTGATCATGATCGCCGGTGCCTTCCAGTCCACGCGTACCTATGGTGACATTGCCATGCTGCTGTTGCTGGGCGTGATCGGCTGGTTGATGAAGAATGCCGGCTGGCCGCGGGCGCCGGTGCTGGTGGGCTTCGTGCTGGCCACGCCGATGGAGCAGTACTTCTGGCTGACCACGCAGATCCATGGCTTCGCCTGGCTGACTCGTCCGGGTGTGCTGGCCATCGGCTCGCTGATCGTCATCCCGATGCTGCTGGGGGGATACCGGCGGCTGCGTCGGCGGGGCCAGGCCGAGCCCGAACGCGGAGAAGGGAACGCCACCCACTCCCATGGCGGTGTCGATGAGGTACGCCGGGACACCGCCGTGACCCTGGTGGTTGCCGGCCTGATGGTGGTGGCATTCGCCTACGCCTTCTTCGAGATGCTGGGTTTTCGCTCCAGCGCTAGGTTGATGCCCTCGCTGGCCATCGTGCCGGGGCTTACGCTCGCACTGTTCATCCTGGGACGACAGGTGGTGAGGCTGCGTCGGGTGGGCGGCGTGGTCAACCTCGATTCCCGCAATGAGTTGCCGGTACTGGGGGGGATCCTGCTCTACGGCGTCGGGATCTGGCTGGTGGGCTTCAACCTGGCGACGCCGCTGCTGCTAGCCTGGTTGTTGCTGCGCCATGCCGGAATGCGGCTGTTCACCGGTCTGCTCTATGGACTGGTGGTCTATGCCACGGCCCAGCTGATGTTCTGGTTGATGCGCATCACGCCGCCGGTGGGAAACCTGATCAACCTGCCGATGCCGTGGTAACTGCCCCTGCAGCTGCAATGCAACGAGGCCCGCCATCGGCGGGCCTCGTCGTGTCGGGCGGGGGGCTCAGAAGCGGTAGCTGATGCCGCCCATCACCACCCAGGGGTCGATATTGACGGTGCCGGCATCGGCGCCACCGACGGTGGCGTCGGAGTCGATATCGATGTACCAGGCGGCGGCGTTGAGCGCCCAGTTGTCGTCGATCAGCAGGTCCACGCCTACCTGGCCGGCCGCGCCCCAGGAGCTGTCGAGTTCGAGGTCCACACCTTCCACATCCAGCTTCTCGCTGGAGAAGCGGGTGTAGTTGATGCCGGCGCCGACATAGGGCTGGACCCGGGCCGCGGTGCCACCCAGCGGGTAGTACTGCACGGTCAGGGTCGGCGGCAGATGCTTGGTGGACGCCAGGTTCTGTCCGTTCAGGTTGATGTCATGCTCGAAGGGCAGGGCGGCGAGCAGTTCCACGCCGACCTTGTCGTGGAAGCGGTAGCCCAGGGTGAAGGCGAAGTTGGTGTCGTCCTGGACGTCGACGTCCAGGGCGCCGTCGACCAGGCTGCCGTTGTCGCTCTTGGGGGCCACCTTGGCCACGCCCAGGCGGGTGAAGAAGTCGCCGGCGCCGTAGGCGAAGGCCTGGGTGCTGGTGGTGAAGGCGGCGGCGGCCAGGCCGGCGGCCAGCAGGGTGGGGGCGAAGGGCTTGCGCATGGATCGACTCCTTGGCGGGGACTGAGGGGTGGTTTCGTTCGCAATGATCGAATACCGCCATTCTACTCAGTGCGTAATAACGCTTTCTTGATCCAGGGCAATAGTTTCTGAAGCCGGCCATTTCTCCTCTCGCCCATCACGACGACGCCGGGCACTGGGCCCGGCGTCGAGGTGGCATCGTCGATGGGGAAGCCTCAGAAGCGGAAGGTCACGCCACCACCGATGGTCATCGGGTCCACCTTGGCCGTGCCCTGGCGCTCGCCGGCGACGGAGATGCGCGAATCGACGTCGGCGTAGTTGGCGAAGCCGTTGAGCATGATGTTGTCGGTCACGGCAAGGTCGATGCCGACCTGGCCCACGGCGCCATAGCTGCGACGGGCATCGATGCCTTCCGGCTCTCCGGAGAAGCGGGTGTAGTTCAGGCCCGCCCCTACATAGGGCTGGACGCGCGAGTCCAGGCCGCCGAGCGGATAGTAGTTGACCAGCAGATTGACCGGCATGCGGTCGATGGTGCCGAGGTCGCCCCCGCCCAGGGTAAGGTCATGCTCGATCTTCTCGGAGGTGTTGAGCTCGAGGCCGATGTTGTCGTGGAACAGGTAGCCGGCGCCCAGGGTGAAGCCTGTCTCGCCGCTGCTGATCCCGAGGTCCTGGCCCAGTACCTCGCCGTTGTCGGAACGGGTATCGCTCTTGGCGAAGCCGCCGCGGACGAAGACGTCGCCGGCGCTGTAGGCCAGGGCGGCCTGGCCGGCCATGGCGAAGCTGGCGGCAATCACGGTGGCAGAAAGCATCTTGGTCTTGGTCATCACGGGGTCCTCCCTAGGGTTTCTTTCCAGAAACGTCAGTTACCTGAACTGTTGATCCGTCAACAGCGTGCCGGCTGATCCGGCATGAGCGATGGGATGATTATAGGAAACAGCGTTTCTAAAAGTCTTGTAAAAAATTGTTATGGCCGCCGAGATGCTGATACAGCCGCTTTATCGATCGGCTCTCCCATTGAGGATAGGGCCATGTGATGAAGTTTTGCAATGTTTGTACAAAAAATGTCGCGCTGCAGCGTGTCGGCTCGCGTCAGCGCCCGGAATCGTCTTGAATAGGAGCAGGCGACAAGGAGAGCCGTGA
Organism: Halomonas terrestris; assembly: GCF_049166755.1. Taxonomy (NCBI): domain Bacteria; kingdom Pseudomonadati; phylum Pseudomonadota; class Gammaproteobacteria; order Oceanospirillales; family Halomonadaceae; genus Halomonas; species Halomonas terrestris. The sequence continues at coordinate 78,975 of NZ_JBMHFZ010000008.1, forward strand.
TGAGGAGCGAGACACGTCGGCGCCTGCCGTGGACGGCGCTGGGATCCATCCTGCTTGCTGCGGGCCTGGCGGTGTGGCTGCTGCTGCAGCCGACGCTGCTGCGCGACCTGCCGATGTGGCTGCGATTGCCGCTGATGGCATTGGGCATCTGGGCGCTGGGCTCGGCCTTCATGCTGGCGCTCGGCGTGCAGGCCCGCTGGCCCTGGCTGAGGCGGGCCTGCTCGCCGCCCTGGAGCCTGGTGGCGCTGGCACTGTTCACCCTGGTGCTCCTGCTGCGGGCCCTGACGGGCTGAGGCTGGTTGCCACCCCGCCGAAACCGCAGGAAGCCGCCCCCGGGGGCGGCTTCCTGCGGTTGGCGCGTCGGGGCAGGGCCGAAGCGGCCCCGCCCGATCGATCAGGCCCGGTCGAAGGTGTCGAAGTCGGCCGTGATGGCGTCCGTCGGTTCCTCGGTGGCCAGGCTCGCCACCACGATGGCGATGTAGGCGAAGATGACCCCCGGCACGATCTCGTAGAGGTCGAACAGCCCGCCGGAGAGCTCGGCCCACACCACCACGGTGACGCCGCCCACCACGATGCCGGCCAGGGCGCCCCACTTGTTCATGCGACGCCAGTAGAGCGACATGATCAGCGCCGGGCCGAAGGCGGCGCCGAAGCCGGCCCAGGCGTAGGCCACCAGGTCGAGCACCGTGGCATCGGGGTTGAGCGCCAGCAGGTAGGCCAGCACGGCGATGCCGATCACCGCGAAGCGGCCCACCCAGACCAGCTCGGTCTGGCTGGCGTCCTTGCGGAAGATGGCCTTGTAGAAGTCGTCGGTCAGCGCCGAGGAGGAGACCAGCAACTGGGAGTCGGCGGTGGACATGATGGCGGCCAGGATGGCGGCCAGCAGGATGCCGGCGATCACCGGGTGGAAGATCAGGTTGACCATCACCATGAACACGGTCTCGCCGTCGGCCAGGTCGCGCTGCACGAAGCCCACGCCGAGCAGGCCCACGGCGACGGAGCTGACCAGGGCGATGGCGGTCCAGGAAACGGCGATGCGACGGGCGGCGGGGATGTCGCGGTCGCTGCGGATGGCGGCGAAGCGGGCGAGGATGTGCGGCTGGCCGAAGTAGCCCAGGCCCCAGGCCAGGGAACTGACGATGCCGATGACCGACAGCGCCTCGCCGGTGGAGGCATCCCGGAACCAGGCGAGCATGTGGTCGCTCTCGGCGGCGAGCGCCGCGCCGGCGCCGCTCGCCCCGCCCAGGTCGCTGAAGGCGATGATCGGCACGATGGCCAGCGCCGCGGCCATCATCAGGCCCTGGATCAGGTCGGTCCAGGAGACCGCCAGGAAGCCGCCGATGAAGGTGTACATGATGATGGTCAGGGTGCCGATGGTGACGGCGATGCGGTAGTCGAAGCCGAACACCGTCTCGAACAGCCGGCCGCCGGCCACCAGGCCCGAACTGGTGTAGAAGAGGAAGAACATCAGGATGAAGATCGCCGAGATCACCCGCAGCAGGTGCGACCTGTCCTGGAAGCGGTTGGCGAAGTACTCCGGCAGGGTCAGGGCGTCGCTGACCTTGAAGCTGTAGAGGCGCAGGCGTCGTGCCACCACCAGCCAGTTCAGCCAGGTGCCGATCAGCAGGCCCACGGCGATCCAGCTCGCCGAGATACCGCTGACGTAGGCCGCGCCCGGCAGGCCGAGCAGCAGCCAGCCGGACATGTCCGAGGCCCCGGCGGAGATCGCCGAGGTCCAGGGGCCGAGCGAGCGGCCGCCGAGGATGTAGTCGGAGAGGTTGGTGGTGCGCTTGTAGGCGACGATGCCGATGCCGAGCATCAGCGCCAGGTACACCACGAAGGTGAAGCCGATGGCCATGTTGTTCTGAACCATGAGGGGGTTCCTTCAGTTTATTGTCGTAACCGACGAGCGGGTCTCACTCGTCTCCCAACGCGAGCAGTGACGCATTGCCGCCCAGCGCGGCGGTGTTGACGGTCACCGTCTTTTCCGTGGCGAAGCGCAGCAGGTAGTGCGGCCCGCCGGCCTTGGGCCCGGTGCCCGAGAGGCCCTGGCCACCGAAGGGCTGTACGCCCACGACGGCGCCGATGATATTGCGGTTGACGTAGACGTTGCCTGCCCGAATCTTCTGAGCAATCAGCTCGGCAAAGGATTCATTGCGGCTATGGACGCCGAAGGTCAGGCCATAGCCACGGTCGTTGATCGACGCGATCACCCGATCGATCTCGCTGGCCTTGTAGCGCACGATGTGCAGCACGGGGCCGAACTGTTCACGCTCCAGTGCCTCGATGCCGTCGATCTCGAAGGCGACGGGGGCGACGAAGGTGCCCCGGGAGGTGTGGGCCGGGTCGAGCCGGGTCTCGGCCAGCAGGCGGCCCTCGCTCTTGAGCCTCTCGATATGGGCCATCAGGCCCTTGCGGGCATCCTCGTCGATCACCGGGCCGACGTCGGTACCCAGGTCGCGGGGGTCACCGACGTGCAGCTCGGCCATGGCCCCGTCGAGGATCTCGAGGACGCGGTCGGCCACGTCGTCCTGCAGGTAGAGCACCCGCAGTGCCGAGCAGCGTTGCCCGGCGCTCTGGAAGGCGGACTGGATCACGTCGGCCACCACCTGCTCCGGCAGTGCGGTGGAGTCGACGATCATGGCGTTCATGCCGCCGGTCTCGGCGATCAGGGTCGGCAGCGGGGCGTGCTCCCTTGCCGCCAGCGCACGGTTGATGATCTGGGCGGTGTCGGTGCCGCCAGTGAACACCACGCCGGTGATGCGCGGGTCGGAGGTCAGCACGCTGCCCACGGTGGGACCGTCGCCGGGCAGCAGCTGGACCACGTCGCGTGGCATGCCGGCTTCATGGAGCAGCTCGATCACCCGGTGGGCGACGATGGACGTCTGCTCGGCGGGCTTGGCCAGCACGGTATTGCCGGCCACGGCCGCGGCCACCACCTGGCCGCAGAAGATCGCCACCGGGAAGTTCCAGGGGCTGATGGCGGCGAATACGCCCTTGCCCGACAGCATCAGCTCGTTGGACTCACCGGTGGGGCCGGGCAGCACGGTCGGCTCGCCGAACAGCTGCTCGGCGCGCATGGCGTAGTAGCGACAGAAGTCCACGGCCTCGCGGATCTCGTCGACGCCGTCGGTGAGCAGCTTGCCGCCCTCCAGGGAGCAGAGGGTCATCAGCTCGGCGAGGTTCTCCTCCAGCAGGTCGCCGAATCGGCGGATGATGCCGGCCCGCTCGGCCACGGGAGTGTCGTCCCAGCGCGGGAAGGCGGCCCAGGCGGCGTCCAGGGCCCTGGTGGCCTGGTCCGCGGTGGTCCACTGCACGCTGCCGACCTGGCGGTGGCGGTCGAAGGGGCAGGTGACCGTGTGGGTGCTGGCCGGCTCGCTACCGACGTCGAAGGCGAGCAGCGGGCCGACTTCCCAGGTCCTGTCCATGAAGCCGGACATCCTGTCCATCAGCGGCTGGTAATGGCTACGGATGTTCAGGTTCACCCCCTTCGAGTTGCGGCGCTTGTCGCCATAGATGTCCGCCGGCAGCGGAATGAGCGGGTTGGCCAGGTGCAGGTGCTGTTTCAGGGACTGCACCGGATGCTCGCAAAGGGACTCGACCGGGACCTTGGGGTCGACCAGCTGGTGGACGAAGGACGAGTTGGCGCCATTCTCGAGCAGGCGGCGCACCAGGTAGGGGAGCAGGTCCTTGTGGGCCCCCACCGGGGCATAGATGCGGCAGTAGGTCCCCCGGGGAGCCCGCTTCAGGGCGGCATCGTAGAGGGCCTCGCCCATGCCGTGCAGGCGCTGGAACTCGAAGGGGCGGGAGACATCGTTGGCCTGTTCGAGGATGGCGCTGATGGTGTGGGCATTGTGGGTGGCGAACTGCGGGAAGATGCGGCCGCGGGTGGCGTCGGAGAGCAGGAAGCGGGCACAGACCAGGTAGGCCACGTCGGTGCTCGCCTTGCGGGTATAGACGGGGTAGCCCTCGACGCCGAGCTGCTGGGACTCCTTGATCTCGGTGTCCCAGTAGGCGCCCTTGACCAGACGCAGGGGGATCTCGTCGCCCTGGCGATCGGCCAGGCGATTGAGATAGTGCAGCACCGGCAGGGCCCGCTTGGAGTAGGCCTGCACCACCAGGCCGAAATGGCCCCAGCCACGGCAGGTATCGCTCTCGTAGACGGCGCGGAACACCTCCAGCGACAGCTCCAGGCGGTCGACCTCCTCGGCGTCGACGGTCAGCGCCACGTCACGCTCGCGGGCCATGGCGGCGAGCTTCTTCACGCTGTCGACCAGCTCGTGCAGTACCTGCTCGCGGCGCCCGAACTCGTAGCGTGGATGCAGGGCCGAGAGCTTGATGGAGACCGAGGGGGCGGGGGTCTTCGCCGCCAGCGCCTTGCTGGTGTTGCCCACCCGCTCGATGGCGCGGGCGTAGTCGTCGAAGTACTTGCGGGCGTCGTTGCGGGTGCGCGCCGCCTCGCCGAGCATGTCGTAGGAGTAGGTGTAGCCCTTGTCGAACAGCGGCCTGGAGCGCTTGAGCGCCTCGTCGATATCGCGCCCCAGCACGAACTGCTTGCCCATCACCTTCATGGCCTCGAGCATGGCGCGTCGGATCACCGGCTCGCCCATGCGGTTGACCAGCTTGTTGATGAAGCCGCTGGGCTTGCCCTCCCTGGGCTTGTCCAGGGTCACCACGCGGCCGGTCATCAGCAGGCCCCAGGTGGAGGCGTTGACCAGCCAGGATTCGCTCTGGCCGAGATGGGCCTTCCAGTCGGCCGGGCCCAGCTTGTCCTCGATCAGGGCATCGGCGGTGGCCTTGTCGGGGATGCGCAGCATCGCCTCGGCGAGGCACATCAGCATCAGCCCCTCGTGGGTATCGAGGCTGTACTGCTGCAGCAGTTCGTCGATGGTGTCGACGGCGGTATCCATCTCACGGACTTCCCGCACCAGTTCCGCTGTCTTGCCGGCGATGCGACGGAAATCATCGGGGTTGGCACTCAGGGTATCGACCAGTTCACCCACGAAGGGCTCTTCATCGACCGCGTAATGATCGCTGATGCGTGCGAAGAGGGTGTCGAGATCCTGTTGCCAGGTGGCGGTGTCCAGCATGTCGTTGGAAGTCAGCATGAAAGGTCCCCTGGTGAGTCGTCGGACGGAGGGTCGCCGGATTGCCGGCAGGCGCGCCCGCTCCGTGGACACGGCGTTATCCTGACTGTAGGAGCCTGGGGCGGCGGTTGCTTGTCGATTCCGCGGGGATGCTTGTCGATTTCGCCGCTGGTGGGGAAAAGATGACGCGAGGGTTAGACTTTGGTCTAGGTATATGCTTGCGACCGCCAGCCCGTGGACGGGTCAGGCGAGGGCCCGGGAGTGGCCGGTGGCGAGACGGCTCGATCCGCGCAACTTGCTGGGGGGCTGGCCGAAGGCTTCGCGGCAGGCGTGGGAGAGCGCGCTCTGATTGGAGAAGCCGGTCAGGGCGGCGACTTCCGAGAGGGGCAGCCGGCTGTCCCTCAGCAGGCGGTGTGCGGCCTCCAGGCGCTTGCGGCGCACGTACTGCCAGGGCGTCATGCCGGTCTGCTGGCGGAAGCAGTGGCGGAAGTGCGTTTCGCTCAGGCAGGCTTCACGGGCCAGATCGCCCACGCTCAGCTTGCTCGGGAGGTGGCGCTCGATGTAGCGGTCGAGCCGACGCAGGTCGATGCGGCGATGGCCGGGTTCGGTTGTGTCGGCCAGGCGGGCATGCAGGCAGCCGAGCAGGGTGGCGGCAAGGCGATCCCCCTGGGTGGCGGTCCCGGAGGCGGGGGAGACGGCCAGCTCGTGCAGCAGGAAGTCGAGATAGCGCCTCAGGGGGTCGTCCAGGGTGAAGAAGCGCGGGGCATCGAAGAGCCGGGCCAGTTCGTGGTGAAAGCCGGTCAGCGAGGGGGCCTGGGCGGACAGGTCGAGGATCAGCTGGCGGTTGTCGCCGGTGCCGGCGTAGTAGTGCACATGGTTGGCCGGCACGATGCAGCCTGACAGCGCCGAGATCGATCCGCCCAGTCCCTCGATCTCGAATTCCGCCTGGCCACGCAGCCCTATCACGATCTGGTGAAAGTCGTGGTCGTGGTGCTGGGTGGCGGTATCGAGGGGGATCTGGCGAATGGTGCTGGGCATGGCGGTTCCCGTCCCGGACGGTGTCGGCATGAGTGTATCAGTTTAGCTGAAGAGGAGGGGAAGCCTGTCGCCGCCGGTCAGGGGCGGTGAGGCATCCGGTGCATTCGGCAGCGGGTGGGCTCACGACTCGTTGCGCTTACGCTCCTGCAGGTCGGCATGGGCCGCCAGGTGCCTGCGCAGGGCCGCGAGCTCCTCGCGCCCTGTGCTGTCGAGCAGCGGGCGGCCCTGGGCCTTGCGCCAGTGGCGACCGTGCTCCTCCATCAGCTGTCGGGCGCGCCGGCGTATGCTGTCCAGATAGTCGTCATGGCGAATCGGGTAATCGATGATGGCATTCCATTCACCCTCGTCGACACGATCCTCCAGCGCCTTGTCGAAGAGCGCGAGCAGATGGTGGGGCTCGGTGCGATAGCGGGGCGTGCCGGAGAGCAGCAGGATGGCGATCATGCCACCGAAGATCAGCAGGCAGACGGCAAAGACCAGCAGTGAGAGTGCCATGGCATGACCCGCGCATCGGGCGCCCTGCGCTCCCGGTGCGGGAGGCATTCCACGGGAGAACTGGGACGTCGTGGAGCGGGTGAAGGGAATCGAACCCTCGTCTTAAGCTTGGGAAGCTTCTGCTCTACCATTGAGCTACACCCGCGACGCGGTTTCGATAGTAAATCCAACGGCTTATGTTTTGCAAGCCGTCTCGCGCTTTTCCCGGCTTCGGCTCGATAAGTGCTTGTTTTGCCGTCGGGCCGGCGATGCCGGGCGTGAAGGAAAGAAAAATTTGCCCCGGTTGAGAACTTTTCGCTTCGCTGCTGTCAGAAGTGGCACAGGCAACAGCGCGATAGCAGTCGCTAACACTGTTGTTCTGGCTCGCAGTTTCGATCGATTCTTGCCGCCCCGGGAACGGGGCGGCTTTTTTATATGTGCGCGGAGCGGGGTGATGGCGGGATGACGGTGCCGGCCGGTGACGGGGGCGGGACGGTTCAGTTGTGGCGCATGCGCAACACCGCGCTGAGCACGTCGCGGCGGGTGACGATGCCGACCAGGCGCCCCTGCTCGACGACGGGGTAGACCTTGGGCTTGGCGCCCAGCATTTCCTGGGCCAGGTCGGTGATGCTCTTGTTCGGCGTCACGGAGAGTACCTCGTTGCGCATCAGGTCACTGACCAGCGGCGGCTCGTCGTTGAGGTAGGAACTCTCCAGCACCTTGCCCATCACGTCCTGCTCCGAGATGAAGCCGATCAGGTGGTCGCGCTCGTCGACGACCGGGACCCCGGGCAGGCGGTGCAGTGCCAGGCCTTCGGCCAGGGTGGATACCGAGGTCTTGCCGGTAACCCGGTAGCAGTCACGGGACATGATCTCGCGAACGGTGGTGGGGGCCTTGTTGGGCATGGCGTTTCTCCTTGTGCCGGCGATGAATGCCTGTTACCACGGGGCGGTGTCGGTACCCGGGGCGTTCCCTCCCGGAGGCACCGGGCTTCCTGCCGCGCCGGCGCCGGGCCCGTGGTCGGGGCTCGACCTCAGCATAGCCGACTCGCGGGTTGGCCAGGGTCGAGCGTCAAGCGTCCCTGCCAACGGTGTGGGCTACCGCCGCGACCCGTGCGGGTCACGCGGTATCGGAACCCGTCGGGCGGGATCGGCTCGAATATAGTACAACGCTCATGTCGGCCGGGGCGTGTCCTCGGTCCTTGACCACTACCACCAAGTGACGGAGGTCGCCATGGATGCCCGTGATTACCTCGCCAGGAAAGGCCTGAGCGGAGAGTGGGACGAGGAGCGGCCCAATACACTGGAGGAGAAGGCCTGGGCCAGGGCCCGGGAAGCTGGCGATCATCGTCCCCGGGCCGGCACGCCCCATGACTGGGAAGACTGGGAGCGTTTCCACGACGAGCTGGCCGAGGGGGCCGGGGAGATCGAGCAGAAGATCGACCATGACGCTCATCGCCAGGCCATCGAGCATGGGGCGGACGAAACCGTACAGCACTTCACGCCGGCGGCGGGACCCCGCGCTCGAGTCGACATGCCGGCCGACGAGCCTGCGTCGCCGCCCCGGCCTGCGCCCGTCGAGCCACGGGCCGCGCTGAAGGCGCTGGCGGTGCTGCTGCCGCCCCTCGCCGTCGGACTCGCCCGTGGTGGCGGACAGCGTATTGCCCTCAACCTGTTGCTCACCCTGCTCGGCTGGTTGCCCGGTGTCGGCCATGCCCTCTGGTGGCTGGGGCGGCAGGGAGCCGGCCGCGTGCGTTGATGCCGCCATCGATACGCGTATAATTCCGGTCAACTTTCATTGTTCCAGGAGTTGACCGTGGGCCATCTCGTCGGCGTCACCGTGCTGTGGGCCTTCTCGTTCTCGCTGATCGGCGTCTACCTGGCCGGCCAGGTCGATAGCTACTTCGCCGTCCTCACCCGTATCGCCCTGGCGGCGCTGGTGTTTCTTCCCTTCCTGCGCCCGTCACTGTTGCGTGGCCGCCAGCGCCTGGCACTGATGGGGCTGGGTGCCGTCCAGCTCGGCATGATGTACATCTTCTTCTACCAGTCCTTCCTGCTGCTCTCGGTGCCCGAGGTGCTGCTCTTCACCATCTTCACCCCGCTCTATGTCACCCTGCTCGACGACGCCCTGTTCGGCCGCTTCACGCCCTTCTATCTCGTCACTGCCGCCCTGGCCGTGGCGGGGGCGGCGGTGATCCGCTACCAGGGCATCGACAGCGGTTTCTGGCTGGGCTTCCTGGTGGTGCAGGGTGCCAATCTCTGCTTCGCCCTGGGTCAGGTGGGATACCGCCGACTGTCGGTGGAACTGCCGACGACGCTGCCCCGGCACAGCATCTTCGCCTGGTTCTACCTGGGGGCCCTGGTCGTGGCCCTGCCGGCCTTCGCCCTGCTCGGCAATACCGCGGCGCTGCCGACCACCGGTCTCCAGTGGGGCGTGCTCGCCTGGCTGGGGCTGGTCGCATCGGGCCTGGGCTATTTCCTCTGGAACCTGGGTGCCACCCGCGTCGATGCCGGGGCGCTGGCGATCATGAACAATGCCCTGATCCCCGCCGGGCTGCTGGTCAACCTGGTGATCTGGAACCGTGATGCCGACCTGCCGCGCCTGGCCCTGGGCGGGGCGATCATCGTCGGATCGCTGGTGCTCAACGAGTGGTGGCTGAAGCGGCGTGCCCTCCAGGCCGCCTGACCCGGTTTGCCGGGGGGCGGGCCAGTCGCCATAATGAGCGGCTGCGATGCGAGAGGCCCCTCCATGCCATCCGAACAGAGTTCCCCGACGGGGCGCGACAAGGCGCCCTTTCGCAACATCGGCCTGATCGGCCGCCTGGGCAGCGCCAAGGTGGTCGAGACCCTCAAGCGCCTGATGCGTTTCCTGGACGAGGGCGGGTTTCACGTCATCATCGAGGATCGCACCGCCACGGTGCTGCTCGATCATGGCCATCCCGAGGCCAGCCGGCGCATGCTCGGCGAACTCTGCGACCTGGTGATCGTGGTCGGTGGCGACGGCAGCCTTCTGGGTGCGGCGCGTACCCTCTGTCACAGCGGTACCCTGGTGCTGGGCGTCAATCGCGGGCGCCTGGGGTTTCTCACCGACATCTCGCCCGATGAGCTCGAGGCCAGGGTCGGTGAGGTGCTCGAGGGACGCTACGAGGTGGAGGAGCGCTTCCTGCTGGATGCCGAACTGCATCGCGACGGCGTGCTGTCGGGCAGCGGCGATGCGCTCAACGAGGTGGTGATCCACCCCGGCAAGGCCGTGCGCATGATTGAGTTCGAGCTGTTCATCGATGGCCAGTTCGTCTACAGCCAGCGCAGCGATGGCCTGATCGTGGCCACGCCCACCGGCTCGACCGCCTACTCGCTCTCCGGGGGTGGCCCCATCATGCACCCCAGGCTCGACGTGGTGACCCTGGTGCCGATGTTCCCCCACACCCTGTCGAGTCGCCCCATCGTCATCGATGCCGCCAGCGAGATCCGCGTACACATCGGCGAGACCAATCAGACTTATCCCCACATCAGCTGCGACGGCCAGACCCGTGCGGTGGCCAAGCCCGATGATGTGCTGGTGATCCGTCGCAAGCCGCAGCGGGTACAGCTGGTGCACCCCCTGGGCCATAATTTCTACGAGGTCCTGCGCAGCAAGCTGGGCTGGAGCAATCGCCTGGGGGACTGACGTGAAGACACAGGCCAGGATCGAGGGCTACGACCTGATCGGCGACGTGCATGGCTGCGGCGCCACGCTGGCGGCCCTGCTCGAGAAGCTCGGCTACCACCAGCGCGGCGGGGTCTACCGGCATCCGCGTCGCCGGGTGATCTTCCTCGGCGACCTGATCGACCGTGGCCCGCGCATCCGCCTGGCGGTGACCATCGCCCGGCGCATGGTGGAGGAGGGCGAGGCCCTCATCGTCATGGGCAACCACGAGTACAACGCCCTGGCCTATTGCCACCGGGCCCCGGCGGGGCTGGGTCGGGAGTGGCTGCGTGGCCATACGCCGCGCCACAACCGCATCATCAAGGAGACCCTGGAGCAGTTCCGCGACCATCCCCAGGAGTGGGAGGAGGCACTGGCTTGGTTTCTCGACATCCCGCTCTGCCTGGAGCGCGATGGCCTGCGGGTGGTCCACGCCTGCTGGGATGCTCCCTTGGTCGATGCGCTGCGGCGCGACCGGCCGGATGCCCGTATCGACGAGGACTTCCTGGTGGAGTCGGTGACGCCCGGCACCCGGGCCTTCCGCATCCTCGACCGGCTCACTCGAGGCACCCATATCCCGCTTCCCGAGGGCGTGGAGATCCACTCCGGCGACGGTTTCACCCGGCGCAGCTTTCGTGCCCACTTCTGGGCACGACAGCCGCAGACCTGGGGCGATGTGGTCTTCCAGCCCGACAACCTGCCGGGCGACCTGGAGCAGCGGGCGCTGACTGCCGAGGAGCGCGCCAGGCTCAGCCACTACGGGCCCGATGAGCCCCCGCTGTTCATCGGCCACTACTGGTGCGAGGGCATTCCGGCGCTGCCCGCCGGCAATGTGGCCTGCCTCGACTACAGTGCGGTCAAGTTCGGTCGCCTGGTGGCCTATCGCTGGAGCGGCGAACGCCGGCTGGATGCCAATCACTTCGCCTGGATCCGGGTACCCCGCGAGGAGCAGGCCCGACCGCAGCCCTGGGAGATCGATTTCGATTGATACAATTCTTTACTCGAAAATCTCGACGATGGAGTGAACTCCTCGACGCCAGGACCATCAGAGTAGGTGTTCCCTTGAATGATCCCTTGCTCTTGTCCGGCGGCCCCCTCCGCCGGATTTTTTCTGTGTGTCCCTCCGGTGTCACGGCACGCCGGGGACGAGAACTGCTGGAGCTGCCATGTACCGGGTAATCCTGCTGCCGCCTGATGCCGATACCCGTGAGCTGCGGCGGGCGCTGTGGGCCCACCGTATCGGCCATCGCCTGACCGAGGAGGCGGAGGGGCAGGTGCTGTGGCTGGTCGATCCCGCCCAGCACGAGGCGATGCTGCGCCTGCTCGAGCGCTGGCAGCGCGGCGAGCCGGTGATGCCGGAGCGCCGCCAGGCCGCGGCATCCGGGGGGGCTGGCCTGATGGCCCCCTTCCGCCAGGCACCGGTCACCGCGACCACCCTGGCGCTCTGCCTGCTGGTGTTCGCCGTGATGGGCGTGCTCGGCGACCTGGTCATCGCGGCACTGGCCATCGTGCCGCTCGGCGTGGTCAACGGGAGCCTGGCCTTCGGCAGCCTTCCCGAGGCGCTCGCCTCCGGGCAGGTATGGCGCCTGCTGTCGCCGGCCTTCCTGCACTTCGGCTGGATGCACCTGATCTTCAACATGCTGTGGCTGTGGTACTTCGGTCGGCAGGTCGAGGTGCTGCAGGGCAGCGGGCGCATGCTGACCATCCTGCTCACCGCGGGCATCGGCGCCAACCTGGCCCAGTATGCCACCGGGACGGTGCTGTTCGGCGGCATGTCCGGCGTCGACTTCGCGCTGCTCGGCTACGTGTGGCTGATGTCGCGGCGGGCGCCCCGCAGCGGCTTCTTCGTGCCGCAGATGCTGGTGGTCTTCATGCTCGGCTGGATGCTCTTCACCATGACCGACATGGCGGCCGCGGTGGGCTTCGGCAACGTGGCCAACGAGGCGCACCTGGGCGGGCTGGTCGTGGGCCTGGCACTGGGCTGGTATCATTCCGGCAAGGCGCGCCGTTACCACTGAGAGAATCTTCGATGAGCGATATGACCTTCGAGCACATGATCCGGCAGATGACCCCGGCCATCTACGAGAGCCTCAAGCAGGCCGTGGCCCTGCGCAAGTGGCCGGACGGGCGGCGGCTCACCGCCGAGCAGACCGAGCTCTGCCTGGAGGCGGTCATCCGCTACGAAGCGGAGAACAGGGTGCCCGAGGAGCAGCGGGTCGGCTATCTCCAGCAGCGCACCTGCGGCGGGTCGAGCAGTGGCACCGACGTGCCGCCCGAGCTGGCGGGGCTGGCCCGGGATGCGACCCGTGACTGAATCGACCAGGATCGATGCCGTCACCCCCTTGCAGGGCTGCCTGACCAAGATGGCCATCGCCCCCGGTGCCGCGGGCGAGGCGGCGCGCTATACCCTGCGGGTCGGCGAACAGCGCCTCGAGCTCAACGAACGCCTCGGTCGGCCGTTCAGGCTGGCGTGGACCGGCGCCATCGCCTGCACCCACTGCGGCCGGGCGACGAAGAAGAGCTTCGCCCAGGGCTACTGCTACCCCTGCTTCAAGACGCTCGCCCAGTGCGACACCTGCATCATGAAGCCCGAACTCTGCCACTACTTCGCCGGCACCTGCCGCGAGCCGGAGTGGGGCGAGCGCCACTGCTTCCAGCCCCATGTGGTCTACCTGGCCAACGCCTCGGGGCTCAAGGTGGGTATCACCCGCGGCACCCAGGTGCCCACCCGCTGGCTCGACCAGGGGGCGGTGCAGGCGCTGCCGATCCTCGAGGTGGACACCCGCCAGCAGTCGGGTTTCGTCGAGGTGCTGTTCAAGGAGGAGGTCTCGGATCGCACCAACTGGCGTGCGATGCTCAAGGGAGGGACCGAGTCCCTGGACCTGGTCGCCGAGCGCGACCGTCTGCTGGCGCGCCTGGAAGGCGGCCTTGCCAACCTGCGCGAGCGCTTCGGTGCGGAAGCCATCCGCGTGCTCGACGCGTCGCCGGTGGCCTTCGACTACCCGGTGCTCGAGTTCCCCACCAAGGTGGTCTCCCATAACCTCGACAAGAGCCCCGAGGTGACCGGCACCCTGCTGGGCCTCAAGGGGCAGTACCTGATCCTCGACAGCGGGGTGATCAACCTGCGCAAGTACACCGGGTACGAGGTCAGGGTCGCCGCGTGATCTCTCGGCTATCCTGACGGCAGTGCTTTTTCCGGCAGCCGACAGGGGAGCCCTCATGACCGATACCATGCGCACCATGCGCCTGCACGCCTCGGGCCAGTCCCTGGTGCCGGAGGCGATTCCCCGCCCTGCACCCGGTCGCGGCGGGGTACAGCTGCGCGTGCTGGCCTGCGGGGTGTGTCGCACCGACCTGCACGTGGTGGACGGTGAGCTGCCCGACCCGCGCCTGCCGCTGGTGCCCGGCCACGAGATCGTCGGCGAGGTCACGGTACTGGGCGAGGGCGTCACGGGGGTGGCGGTCGGCCAGCGGGTGGGCGTGCCCTGGCTGGGCTGGACCTGCGGCGAGTGCGAACCCTGCCGCCGGGGCGAGGAGAACCTCTGCGAACACGCCGAGTTCACCGGCTACACCCGTGACGGTGGCTATGCGGAGTACGCCGTGGCCGACGCCCGCTACTGCTTCCCCGTGCATGACGAGGATGCCCAGGCGACCGCACCGCTGCTCTGCGCGGGGCTGATCGGGTACCGCACCTGGCGGCTGGCCGGCGGCGAGGAGAATCGGAAACTCGGTATCTATGGCTTCGGGGCCGCCGCGCATATCCTCGCCCAGCTGGCACGGGCCCGTGGCCAGCGGGTCTTCGCCTTCACCCGCCCCGGCGACGACGAGGCCCAGGCCTTCGCCCGTCGTCTCGGTGCCGAGTGGGCTGGCGGCAGCGACGAGGCGCCGCCCGAGCCGCTGGACGCCGCCCTGCTGTTCGCCCCGGTGGGCGATCTCGTTCCCGCCGCGCTCTCCCAGGTGCGTCCCGGCGGCGTGGTGGTCTCCGGCGGCATCCACATGTCCGACATCCCGAGCTTCCCCTATCGCCTGCTGTGGGAGGAGCGTTCGGTGAAGTCGGTGGCCAACCTCACTCGCCGCGACGGCGAGGAGTTCCTGGCGCTGGCCCCCGGGGTGCCGATCCGCACCGAGACCCGCGCCTATCCGCTGGCGGAGGCCAACCGGGCACTGGACGACCTGCGCGAGGGGAGGCTCTCCGGCGCCGCGGTGCTGATTCCCTGAGCCGATCCTCGCCGCCGAATCACGACGGGCCCCTCTCGAGGGGCCTGTCTTGGGTGGCAACGTCAGAGATCAACCGGGGTCGGCGACGGTGGGGTAGGGGTTGTCCGGCATCAGCGTGCGCGGCAGCGCCGGGCGTCGCGCGCCCTCCTTGGGGCCGTAGTACTCGGCGAGATAGTCGAGGATGGTCTCCTCTGTCTCGGCCTGGAACTCCCAGAGCCCCTGGGTATCCTGCATCCAGCGGATCAGCTTCTCCCAGTGGTTGCGAGAGCCGCTGTTCTGGGTCACCAGGTTGGCCGAGTGGCAGGCGACGCAGTTGTCGCGCACCGTCTCCCAGCCCTCGGCCTTGACCAGGCCGGTGTCCGGGTCCGTTTCCTGGGCGCCTGCCCCCAGGGGAAGGCAAAGCAGGGTCATCCCCAGCGCGGGCACGGTGAGTGCGTGTAAAGGCTTCATGGTTACCTCCTAGGCCACCTGGACCGCGATGCGGTGGCAGGCGTTGTTGAGGTAACCCTTGGGGTTCCAGCCCGGGACGACCATGGGCTGAGCGCGGCCATCCTCGTCGGTGGCCCTGGCCCACACCTCGTAGTAGCCGGGCTCGGGGAACTCCACCGTGGTGGTCCAGCGCTGCCAGGCCAGACGGTTGGGCGGTGCCTTCAGGTCGGCCTTCTGCCAGGTGGCGCCGAAATCGATGGAGACGTGCACCTCCTCCACGGCAAGGTCGCCGGCCCAGGCATGGCCGCGAACCGTCATGGTCTCGCCGAGGGCATGGTCGATGCCGGACTTCGGGAAGGTGACCAGCGACTTCACCGGCATCGACTCGATGGTGACGAAGTCTTCCTCGGGTACATTGCTGCCCGGCGCCACCGGGTGCTTGGGCACGCTGTAGGAGGGGGCGGCCATCTTGGTGCCGTCATGCTTCTGGTTGCGGATCACGATGCGCTGCAGCCACTTGCCGGATACCGACCCCGGCCAGCCGCCACACACCACGCGCAGCGGGTGGCCATTGAGGTAGGGAATGTCCTCGCCGTTCATCGCCCAGGCGATCAGCGACTCGTCCTCGAGGGCCTTGGACATGGGCACGCCACGGGAGATCGGGTCCTTGTTGGGGTCGCCGCTGGCATGGGTATCGGCGCCGTAGTAGCCGATGTAGACGGCGTCCTCCTTGATCCCGCAGGCCTCGAGCACGTCGCGCAGTCTCACCCCGGTGAAGGTCGGGCAGGCCACCGCGCCGGTGGTCCACTGGTTGCCGCTGGCCGAGGGCACGTACTCGCTGCGGCCATTGCCGCCGCACTCCACCTGGAGCTGGTAGGTGTGGTGCTCGAATCGCTCCTTGAGGTCGGCGATCGAGAAACTCTGGGGGGTCTCGCAGGACTCCCCGCCGATCTCCAGCTGCCAGGCATCGACATCGATGTTCTCCACCGCCGGTGGTATGCCGTTGTTGCGCACGAACATGTGCTTCGCCGGGGTGATGTCGTCGTCGAGCAGGTGAGGGGGCGTCTCGGCGTTGATCGGGCGGTCGTTGAGGACGGTCAGTCCCTCCTTGCCTTCCAGGGTGAAGGGTTCGTCGCTCTGGGCCAGGGCGGCGGGGATGAGCCCGCCCGGCATGCGGTCGGCGAAGGGGATGGAGCCGCCCACGGCGGCGGCCATGGCGAGCAGGCTGGAGCGTTTCAGGAAGCCGCGGCGGCTGACGGGGTCGACCTCGCGGCCCCAGAGCTTGCGATCCGCGGCCACGGGATCCTCGGCGTAGAGCTCATGGATGCCGCGTGTCCTGGTATCGGGGGGTTGTCTTGTCATGGCTGGACTCCTGGCAGGCTCTGGCATGCCTGATGCAGGTCGTCCTGTGCGCATGCCGGGCCGGTGTTGTGATTGTCTTGCCGAAGTGCTCCATCACTCCATGTCTTACGATATTCCAGCATAGCAGCGAATCGCGGGGCGCAAGCCCGCCCCTTACTCGAACAGGTCGCCCTGGACGCGGGGCGGTCGAAACGCCGTGGTGTCCAGCTGCATGGCCTCGCTGGTGGTGGGGTCGTTGAACCCGAGCCGCCGGCAGGCCTGGCGGAAGCGTTGTTCGAGCAGGTCGGCGAATACCCCCTCGCCACGCATCCGGTGGCCGAAACGCGAGTCGTAGTCCGCGCCGCCGCGGCACTGGCGGATGAGGCTCATCACCTTGCCCGCTCGCTCGGGATAATGGGCCTCGAGCCACGCCTCGAACAGCGGGGCGACCTCGCGGGGCAGGCGCAGCAGCATCCAGCCCGCGGTGGCGGCCCCGGCCTCCCGGGCCGCCTCGAGCAGGCCTTCCAGTTCGTGATCGGTGAGGCCGGGAATCACCGGTGCCACCAGGGTGCCCACCGGCACGCCCGCGGCATCGAGTTCGCGTATCACGCGCAGGCGTGCCCGGGGCGAGGCGGTACGCGGCTCCAGGGAACGCTTGAGGTGGCGGTCGAGGCTGGTCAGGCTGACGAGGACCCGTACCAGGCGATGTTCGGCCATCTCGGCGAGCAGCTCGCGGTCGCGCAGCACCAGGGCGCTCTTGGTCACCAGGGTGACGGGGTGGCGGTACTCGAGCAGCAGTTCCAGGACCGCGCGCGTGGTTCTTCTCTCGGCCTCCAGCGGCTGGTAGCAGTCGGTGTTGCCCGAGAGGTTGATCGGCCGGCAGACATAGCCGGGCTTGCACAGGGCTTCCTCCAGACGTTCGACCAGGCCGGTCCGGGCGATCAGCTTCGTCTCGAAGTCCAGCCCCGGCGAGAGGTCCCAGTAGGCGTGGCTGGGGCGGGCATAGCAGTAGATGCAGCCATGCTCGCAGCCGCGGTAGGGGTTGATCGAGCGGTCGAAGGGCAGGTCGGGCGAGGTGTTCCACGACAGGGCACTGCGGGTGCGCTCGTCGCGGACCTCGGTGGCCAGCCGTTCGGGCACTTCCTCCTGCCACCAGCCGTCGTTCTCACGCTCGCTGGCGGTCGGCGCGAAGCGGTTGCGGGGGGAGAAGGTGGCGCCTCGTCCCTTGCGGACCCTGGCATCGGGGGCGTGGTTCATGTGCATGACGGCCCTTGATATACTGTATGCATGGACAGTATAGGAGGGTGTCGGCGGGATGTCAGCCGTCACGCGGAGGATGGCCATGACTCTGGTAACATGAGCGCCCCGACATGGACGACCTGCCTGGAGCGGCACCGTGACCGAGATTCCCCTGCCCAGACCCGCACCCGACCGCCGCCTCGGCGAGCGCGTCGGCGCCTACCTCGACACCCTCACCAAGCCACCCGGCAGCCTGGGCCGCCTGGAGCGACTCGCGGTGGACCTGGCGGTGATGACCGGTGAGGCCTTCCCCCGGGTCACCCCGCCCGGGGTGCTGGTCTTCGCCGCCGACCATGGCGTCGCCGACGAGGGCGTCTCGGCCTTTCCCCGCGAGGTGACGGCCCAGATGGTGGCCAACTTCGTCGCCGGTGGGGCGGCAATCAACGTCTTCGCCCGGCAGCTCGGGGCGCGACTCGAAGTGATCGATGTCGGGGTGGCCAGCGAGATTGCCGGCGAGGGCGTCGTCGACGAGAAGGTGCGGCCAGGCACGGCGAATATCGCCCGCCAGGACGCCATGAGCCGGCGCGAGGCCGAGGCGGCCATCGCGGCCGGCCGGCGTGCCGCCGGGCGTGCCGTCGACGCCGGTTGCCGCTGCCTGATCATCGGCGAGATGGGCATCGCCAACACCACCGCCAGCAGCGCCGTGCTGGCGGTACTGAGCGGCGAGCCGGTGGCTGGGCTGGTGGGACGCGGCACCGGCATCGATGACGCCCGCCTGGCCCACAAGCGGATGGTGATCGAGGACGCGATCGCCGCCCGGGCCCCCGATCCCGGGGATCCCCTCGGGGTGCTGGCGAGCCTCGGCGGCCTGGAGATCGCCGCCATGACCGGCGCCTGCCTGGAGGCCGCGGTGCGACGGGTGCCGCTGCTGGTCGATGGTTTCATCGCCACCCTGGCGGCCCTGGTGGCCTGCCGGCTCGCGCCGGGGGTGCGCGACGGCCTGATCTTCGGGCATCGCTCCCGGGAGCCGGGGCATGACGTGGCCCTGGCAGTGCTCGACGCCGAGCCGCTGCTCGATCTCGAGTTGCGCCTGGGCGAGGGCACCGGGGCGGCGCTGGCCTTCCCGCTGCTGGAGGCGGCCTGCCGCATGCTGGCGGAGATGGCCACCTTCACCGATGCCGGGGTGGCCGGCGGCGAGCAGGCATGAGCCAGGCGCCCCTGAGCCTGCCCTTGCTGGGCCTGGTGCTGGCGGCCATTGCCGTGGACCTTCTGCTCGGTGACCCTCGCCGCCTGCCCCATCCGGTGGTGGGCATGGGGCGGGTGATCCGCCTGCTCGAACGGTCCTGGAACGGTGGCTCGCCCCGCGCACGGCGCCTCAAGGGAGCGCTGATGACGGCCGTGGTGGTGCTCGGCGTCTACGCACTCGCCTGGGGGCTGCTCGCGGCACTGGGCCGACTGAGCCCCTGGCTGGCCCTGGTCGCTGAGCTCTGGCTGCTGGCCACGACCCTTGCCATCAAGGGCCTCGGCGATGCCGCCCGCGCGGTAGCCGAACCTCTCGGCCGCGGCGACCTGCCGGGCGCCCGGCGGGCCCTGTCGATGATCGTCGGGCGTGACACGGCGGAACTGGGCGAGGACGGGATCACTCGGGGGGCCGTGGAGACCGTGGCCGAGAACACCGTCGACGGCATCACCGCGCCGCTGTTCTGGGCGCTGCTCGGCGGGGCGCCGCTGGCACTGGCCTACAAGGCGGTCAATACCCTCGACTCGATGGTTGGCTACCGCAACCCGCGCTACGCGGACTTCGGCTTTGCGTCGGCGAAGCTCGACGACCTGGCCAACTGGTTGCCGGCGCGCTTCACCGCGCTGGCGATCTGGCTGGTGGCCTGGGGCATGCCCGGCATGGCGGCCCGTGGTGCCCTGGCCGCCACCTGCCGCGAGGCACCGCGTCATCCCAGCCCCAACGCCGGCTGGCCCGAGGCGATGGTGGCCCGGCTGCTGGGCGTGCAGCTGGGCGGCACCAACCACTATCGGGGCGAGGCCTCGCACCGTGCCACCCTGGGCGAGCCTCGCGAGCCACTGGGCGTGGCCCATATCGCTGCGGCGATTCGCCTGATGCACGGGGGCTGGCTGGCGTTCCTGGCGATGCTGCTGCCGGTGTTGCTGGCGAGGGAGTGGCTGGCATGACGCGACGCGACACACCATGGCCGGACCATGGCGGGCAGGCGGCACCACTGCTGGCACGCTACGGCCTGCCGCCCGATCATCCGGTGCTCGACTTCAGTGCCAATATCAACCCGCTGGGGCCACCGGCCTGGCTACCCCGGCGACTGGGCGAGGCGCTTCCCGGCGCGGTCGAGTACCCCGATCCCCTCTACCGTGAGGCATGCGCGGCCATCGCCGAGTCCGAGGGCATCCCCCCCGACCGGGTGCTGCTGACCAATGGCGGGGTCGAGGCGGTCTTCCTGGCCGCGGCACTGCACGCCGGGGGGCGTGCGGCCATCCTTCAGCCGACCTTCTCCGAGTATGCCCGGGCCTGTCGACACCAGGGACTTCCGGTGGATGCACTTCGCCTGGAGGGGAAGCGCTTCGAGCTGGACGAGTCGGCCGCACGAGCGGCCCTGGCACGCTGCGACGTGCTGTTCCTGTGCAGGCCCAACAACCCCACCGGCACCCTGATCCCGCGCGAGGCTCTCGAGCGCTTGCTGGCGGCCGGCCTCGAGCAGGGGTGTACCCTGGTGGTCGACGAGGCGTTCATCGACTTCGTGATGCCCGACGAGCGCCTGACACCGCTGCTGGCGACCTGGCCGAACCTGATCCTGCTGCGCTCGCTGACCAAGCTCTACGCCATCCCCGGGCTGCGCCTGGGCTACCTGCTCGGCAGCGCCGGGACGGTGGCGCGCGCCCGAGCGCGGCAGATGCCCTGGAGCGTGAACCACCTCGCCGCCAGCCTGGTGGCGCCGTTGCTGGCCGATCACGGCTTCCTCGACCGTACCCGGCGCTGGTTCGCGGCCGAGCAGCCGAGGCTGCAGGCCGGACTGTCCGCAGCGGGCCTCGAGGTGATCCCGAGTCGGGCCAACTTCTTCCTGGTACGGCCGGCGTCGGAGCCCGAAGCGACGGCAGGGCAATCGTCGATACACATGACGCAAGAGCCGGGGACGGGTCGAAGAGGGGGGCATTTGCCATGGGTGAGGCGGACTCCGCCGAACGGGTTGGCCATGGATGGCCAACCCCGGTCCTGCAAGCGGAGCAGGATGCGAGAGCGAAGCAGGGCAAATGTAGCGCCCGGGAAGGGGGTCATGGCGCCTCCTCGAAGACCTGTTGACGGCTCAATTCAGGCGATAATGCCAACGGCAATAGCTCTGGCGACAACGGAGGCCCTCTTCGAGCACCTGCTGCGCTCGGGCATCCTGGCCCGGCACACCCGCAATTTCCCCGGCCTCGACGGCGGCTGGCTGCGCCTGGCGCTGCGCGGCCGCGCTGACAACGACAGGCTGCTGCAGGCCCTGGCCGCCGGGAGGCCGGGATGATCGCCTTCGTCGGCGGCGGGGCGCGCTCCGGCAAGAGCACCTTCGCCGAGCGGCTGGCCCGGCAGTGGCATCGCGAGCGCGGTGGCCAGCGCTGCTACCTGGCCACCGCCCGGGCCTCCGACGACGAGATGGCGGCACGCATCCTCCGGCATCGTCACGAGCGAGGCGACGGCTGGATCACCCTGGAGGCACCGCTGGCGATCGACGAGGCCCTGGCCGGGATCGAGGCCGGGAGTACCGTGCTGCTCGACTGCCTGACCCTGTGGGCGAGTCAGTGGCTCTTCGCCGGCGGCGGCAGCGAGGCAGAGGGAGAGGCGCTGCTGGCCCGGGTGATCGAGAGGGCCCGGGCGCGTGATATTGCCCTGGTGGTGGTCTCCAACGACATCAACGAGGACCTGCCACCGCGTCATCCCGGGGCGTGGCGCTATCTCGCCTTCCTGCAGCGGCTGCACCGGCAACTGGCCCGCGAGGCCGACCGGGTGGTCGAGGTGGTCGCCGGCCTGCCCATCGACTGGAAGGACATGACATGAAGCGTGCGGGCTACGGACTGCTGCTGGCGATCCAGTTCCTGACCCGACTGCCGGTACCGGTCGAGTGTCCCTGGAATGCGGCCACCAGCCGCTGGGCGGTACGCTGCTACCCGCTGGTGGGGCTGCTGCTCGGCGCGCTGCTGGCCGGGGTGAGCGTGGTGCTGCATGACCGGCTCCCCACACCGTTGCTGGCGCTGCTGCTGCTCAGCCTGTGGGTGGCGCTCTCCGGCGGCCTGCACCTGGATGGCCTGATGGACGTGGCCGATGCGCTGGGCAGCAATGCCCCCCTGGCACGACGCTGGGCGATCATGAAGGATCCGCAGGTGGGCAGTTTCGCCATCCTGGCGCTGGTCTTCCTGCTGGCCTGGAAGGGCGTGCTGCTGTGGGCGCTGCTGGAGGCGCGGACCAGCCCGCTGCTGATCGCCCTGATACCGGCGCTGGGGCGCCTCGGCGCGGTAGCGCTGCTGGTGCTGGCCCCGGCGGCGCGAGCCGAGGGGCTGGCCTGGGCCTGGAAGGCGCACCTGCGCCGCCGGGACCTCTGGCTGTCGCTGATACCCCTGGCCCTGGCGTTGCCGTGGCTGCCGGACGGGTCGCTGCTGCTCGGCGGCCTGCTGGTCGCGCTGTCGAGCTTTCTGCTGATATACGGAGCGCTGATGATGCGCGCCTTCAAGGGCATCAACGGCGATATCGTCGGTGCCGCCATCGAGGGAGGAGAACTATGGCTGCTGCTGATCGCCTGGAGCTGGTGGTCGTTCGTCATGGCCTGACGGCCTGGAACCGGGAGCGCCGCTACCAGGGGCAGCGCGACATTCCGTTGCTGCTGCCCGAGGCACGGCCCGGTCTGGACCGGCTGCGCGAGGCGCTGGCGGGGCAGGACTTCGATGCCGTGTACGCCAGCGACCTGATGCGTTGTCGCCAGACCCTGGCACACGTGCTGGTCGGCCGGCGGGTCGGCGTCGAGCCGCGCTTCGATGCGCGCCTGCGCGAGCTCGATTTCGGCGATTACGAGGGCCGGTGCTACGAAGAGCTCCAGGCACTGCCTGCCTACCGCGCCTGGATCGACAGCGCCGGCGAACAGGCGCCGCCGGGCGGTGAGTCGACCGCCGCCCTGCGGAGTCGCCTCGATGCCTGGCTGTCCGAACTCTTCGCCGCTGTCGACAGGCGTGCTCGCCGTCGCGTGCTCACGGTGACCCACGGCGGGGTGATCCGGGAACTGCGCCGGCGCTTCGAGGCGATCGATTTCTGGGCGGGCAGCGTCGGGCAGGCCGAGGGGCGCGAGTTCGTGTTCACCCATCACGAGGGAGGCTGGCAATGCAGCTCTTCATCGGCGGTGCCTGCGCCGGCAAGCGTGACGCGGTAGACCGGCGCTTTCCCGCGGCGAGCTGGCATCGGCTCGCGCCCGGCCGGCCGCTGGCCGATTGGCGTCGCCAGGCGCCTCCCGGCGCGGTGCGGGTGGTGACCGGCTGGCTCGACTGGCTGGAGGCCGCCCTCGAGGCGAGTGCCGACGACGAAACCCTGCGCCAGCAGCTCGCAGCCGAGCTCGATGCCCTCTGCGTCGACGAGCGTCGCTTCGGCACCCCGGTGGTAGTGATCCTGCCGGAAGTGGGCCGCGGTATCGTGCCCATGGCGCCCGGCGACCGCCGGCTGCGCGACCTGGCCGGCTGGCTGTGCCAGGATGCCGCGGCCCGGGCCGAGCGGGTCTGGTACGTGCGCCATGGACTGGTGCAGCGGCTGGGCTGAGCCAGGTCATGGCCGCAGCAGATGTGCGTTGACGCCTTCGGGTGAGGTTGCTAGCTTACGCCCACTCTCAGGTGCTGGCGGCAACTTGTCGTCAGTGAAACGGGAAGTCGGTGCGCTCATGCCATTCCGACGCTGCCCCCGCAACGGTGATCGAGACAAGAACGACCATGATGCCACTGTGCTCCGGCACGGGAAGGCGGCCGTTCGGGAAGCCGGTGTTTCACGCCGCTTCCGCTCGTCAGCCCGGAGACCGGCCCGAGAGATCATGCCGGGTTGCGGTGGGCGACCACGAGGCTGGGCAGACGTCCTCGACCCCGTTTTCCCTCCCCCTCGATCCCCCTTGCCGCCCCGGTGCATACCGAGAATACAGGCCGTGCGGGTAGGCACGGCGAGCAAGGGAACCTCCATGAACACCAGAATCAACGCCACCCGTGGCCTGGCCGCCTTCGGCCTCGTCGCGCTTCCGCTGGCCATCCAGGCCCAGGACGCCACGCCCGATACCGACGAGGTCATACGCCTCAACCCCCTGGTGGTCACCGCGGCCCTGGCGCCGCGCACCGCCGACGAGAGCCTCGCCTCGGTCACCGTGCTGGACGAGGCGACACTGCGTCGCCAGGATCCGGTGAGCTTCACCGATCTCTTCCGCGGCCAGCCGGGGGTGGACGTGACCTCCAACGGCAGCTTCGGCAAGACAAGCAGCGTCTCGATTCGCGGCACTTCGAATAACCAGAGCCTGCTGATGATCGACGGCATTCGCCTGCGCTCCGCCACCGACGGCGGTCCCGCCTGGCAGTTCCTTGACCCGCGCATGTTTGAGCGCGCCGAGATCGTTCGCGGCCCCCGCGGCAGCCTCTACGGCGCCGATGCCGTGGGCGGCGTGGTGCAGCTCTTCACCCCGGAAGGCGAGGAGGATGCGCCCCAGCCGCGGGTGTCCGTGGGCGGCGGCTCCTTCAATACCCAGCGCTACAGCGCCAGCCTGGCAGGCGGCAGCGGCGGCACCCGCTACTACGTCGCCGGCAGCCGCTTCGACACCGATGGCACGCCGGTGCGTCGCGGGGGCGAGGACAAGGGCTACGACAACACCTCCGGCCTGGTGCGGCTCTCCCACACCTTCGACAGTGACGCCGAGGTGGGCCTGCTGGCGCTGCGGGCCCGGGGCAATACCGAGTTCGACAGCTTCGGTGCGCCGGCCGAGACCGACTTCGTCCAGCAGGTGGCAGGCATTTATGGCGAGCTGCCGGTCACGGACCAGGTGCGCAGCCGCCTGACCCTCAGCGAGGCGCGGGACGAGAGCGATACCCTCGACGCCTTCGGTTTTTCCGTCTTCGATACCCGGACCCAAACGGCGCGCTGGGAAAACACCCTTGGTTTTGGCGTGCATGAACTGGTGGCCGGTGCCGAGTACAGCGAGGACCGTGTCAGCAGCACCGCTGAGTACGACGAGACAGCTCGCGATAACCGCGCCGTCTTTGCGCAGGGCCTGCTGGACTTCACCCCCTTCGCCGTTCAGGCCTCTCTGCGCTATGACGACAACGAAGCCTTCGGCGAGGAGGTCACCGGTGGGCTGGCGCTGGGCTATGATCTCGACGCCTACCATACGCTCAGGGCAAGCTATGGGACCGCCTTCCGGGCCCCCAGCTTCAACGAGCTCTACTTCCCGGGCTTCGGCAGCCCGGACCTCAATGCGGAGACCTCGGCGACCTATGAACTGGGCATTCGCGGCCAGTACCGCACCCTCTTCTGGGATCTGGCGGCCTACCAGAGCGATATCGATGACTTGATCATCAACGTCGATACCACCGGAGATGGTTGGGTCGACACACCCAGAAACGTTTCCGAGGCACGCATTCGGGGCATTGAGCTGTCCGCCGGGACGGAGGTGGCCGATTGGATGCTTCAGGCCGCGCTGACCTATACCGACCCGGAAGACCGTGCCACTGGCAATCGTATTCCCCGCCGTTCCACCCAGGGTCTGCGCCTGGACATCGACCGTGAGCTGGGCGACTGGTCCCTGGGTGGCTCCTGGATCGCCCAGGGCTACCGCTATGATGATGCTTCCAACGAGCAGCGTCTGGCCGGCTACGGTCTGGTTAATCTGCGTGCCGGCTGGGAATTTGCGCCGATGTGGTCGGCCCGTCTGACCGTGGAGAATGCCCTGGACAAGGAGTACGAGACCTCGCGTGACTATATCAACGCCGGCCGTGCGGCCTTCGTCAGTGTCCACTTTGGCCAGTAGCGGCCAGCTCAGCGGGGCCCTTGGCTCCGCTGCCGTCTTCTTCGCCTCGCTCGGCCTGGCCCTGTCGGGGCTGGGCACGAGCGAGGCGCGCGCCGATTCGCCCTGTGCCGTCGACGACCGCGGTCGCGAGGTCTGCCTGGCGACGCCGGCCGAGCGCATCGCCGCGCTCTCGCCGGGAGCCACCGAGCTGACCTGGGCCGCCGGGGCGGGTGAGAAGGTGGTGGCGGTGGTGGCCTACAGCGACTATCCGCCCGAGGCGCGGGAAATACAGTCGGTGGGCAGCCATACCCGGATCGATCTGGAAACCCTGGTGTCGCTCGCGCCGGACCTGGTGATCGGCTGGGTCACCGGCAATCCGGCCGAGCAGCTCGAGACCCTCGAGGCGCTGGGCATGCCGGTGTTCATGATCGAGCCGCGCAGCATCGACGGCGTGGCCACGGCCATCGAGCGCCTGGCACGGCTGGCCGGCAGCGAGCCGGCCGGCGACCTCGAGGCGGCGCGCTTCCGCGAGGGCATGGCGGTGCTCGCCGAGCGCCATGCCGAGGCCGAGCCGGTATCGGTCTTCTACCAGGTCTGGGACGAGCCGCTGATGAGCATCAACGACGAGCACCTGATCGGCCAGGTGGTATCGCTGTGCGGCGGCGTCAATGTCTTCGGCGGGCTCTCTCGGCTGGTGCCGCGTATCGACGACGAATCGGTACTGGCCGCCGACCCGGAGGCGATCATCGCGGGCGGCATGGGCGAGGAGAATCGCCACTGGCTGACCCACTGGGAGCAGTATCCGGGCCTGACCGCCGTGGCACGGGACAATCTCTTCTTCGTGCCGCCGTCGCTGATCCAGCGGCCCACCCCGCGCCTGCTGGAAGGCAGCCGGATACTCTGCGAGAAGCTGGAGGTGGCACGTGGCAGACGGTAGTCGAGACCCATGCGTCGGCTGAGCCTGCCCCTGGGCATGTTGCTGGCGGCGTCGCTGGCGGCGCTGGCGCTGTCGGTCAGTGTCGGCAGCGTCAACCTGGCATGGGGCGAGCTGTGGGCGGTGCTGCGCGGCGACGGCGAAGCCCTGGCGCGCACCCTGGTCCTCGACCTGCGGGTGCCGCGCTCGCTGTCGGCCTTCGCCACCGGCGGGCTGCTGGCGGTGGCGGGGGCGCTGATGCAGGTGCTGCTGCGCAACCCCCTGGCCGACCCCTATGTGCTGGGACTCTCCGGCGGCGCCTCGGTGGGCGCGCTGGCCGCCATGCTGGCGGGGATGGGCGGCATGGTGATTTCCGGCTCGGCCTTCGCCGGGGCGCTCGCCTCCACCCTGCTGGTGTTCGGCCTGGCCCACGGCACCGGCAGCTGGACACCCTCCCGCCTGCTGCTCACCGGGGTGGTGGTGGCCGCCGGCTGGGGCGCGGTGATCACCCTGATGCTGGCGACCAGCCCCGCCGACCGCCTGCCCGGCATGCTCTACTGGCTGATGGGCGATCTCTCCTATGCGCGCACCCCCCTGCCGCCGCTGGCATTGCTGGGGGTGGCCTGCCTGCTGGTGATCCCGCTGGGGCGCAGCCTCAACGTGCTGGCTCGCGGGCCGCTGCAGGCCGCGGCCCTGGGCGTGGCGGTGCGCCCGCTGGAGTGGGTCATCTATGTCGCCGCCAGCCTGCTCACCGCCATGGCGGTCACCACCGCCGGCAGCATCGGCTTCGTCGGCCTGGTGGTGCCGCACATGCTGCGCCTGGTGCTGGGCAACGACCAGCGCCTGATCCTGCCGGCCTGTGCCCTGGCCGGCGGAATACTGCTGGTACTGGCCGACACCCTGGCGCGCACCGTCATCGCCCCGGAGCAGCTGCCGGTAGGGGTGATCACCGCGCTGCTCGGCGTCCCCACCTTCCTCTACCTGCTCTACCGGAGCCGCTGATGAGCCGCCTCGAAACCCGTGACCTCGTCATCGACGTGCCGGGACGGCGCAGCGGCGAAGCGCTGTCGCTCAGTATCGAGCCGGGTCAGGTATGGGGCGTGCTGGGGCCCAACGGCGCCGGCAAGACCACCCTGCTGCATACCCTGGCCGGGCTGCGCGCACCCCGCGGCGGTCGGGTAATGATCGACGGTCGGCCGCTGGCGGCGCTTGGCCGTCGGCAGGTGGCGCGCCTGCTGGGGCTGGTGTTCCAGGAGCGCCAGGACGGCTTCCCCGCCACGGTGCGCGAGACCGCGCTGATCGGTCGCCACCCCTGGCTGTCGCCCTGGCAGATGGAGGGCGGCGAGGACCTGCGCCTGGCCGAGGCGGCGCTGGAGCGGCTCGATGTCGACCACCTGGCCGATCGCCTGGTGAACACCCTCTCCGGTGGTGAACGCCAGCGCCTGGCCATCGCCACGGTGCTGACCCAGGCGCCGCGGATATGGCTCGCCGACGAGCCGACCAACCATCTCGACCTGCATCACCAGACCGCGGTGATGGCACTGCTCGCCGAGCAGGCCGCCGCCGGCAATACGGTGGTGATGTGCCTGCACGACCTCAACCTGGCGGCACGCTGGTGTGACCAGCTGCTGCTGCTCTATCCCGACGGCGAGGCATGCTGGGGGCCGCGCGACAGCATGCTCGAGCCCCGCGCCCTGGAGCGCCTCTACGGCCAGCGCCTGACCACCGCCGAGGTCGACGGTGCCCCCGTCTTCGTGCCCGTGAGGTGATCCCCGATGACGCTCGACGAGGCCCTCGCACTCCGATCCACCGACATGCCACGGGAGGAACCCCATGCGTGACAACGCCAAGGACCCCGAACGCCATGCCAAGCGCATGGCCCACAAGCAGAAGATCATGAACGAGCGTATCGCCGCCGCCGACAGGGAGCAGGGTGTGCTGCTGGTGCTCACCGGCCCCGGCAAGGGCAAGAGCAGCTCCGGCTTCGGCATGCTGGCCCGGGCGCTGGGCCATGGCATGAAGGTCGGGGTGGTGCAGTTCATCAAGGGCAAGTTTGCCACAGGCGAGGAGGCCTTCTTCCGCCAGCTGGCGGGCGTCGACTACCACGTGATGGGCGAGGGCTACACCTGGGATACCCAGGACCGGGAGCGCGACATCCAGGCCGCCGAGGCGGCCTGGGCGCAGGCGAGTCGTATGCTGGCCGACGCCAGCTACGACCTGGTGCTGCTCGACGAGCTGAATATCGCCCTGCGCCACGAGTACCTCGACCTCGACCGGGTGCTCGACGACCTCCAGGCGCGCCCGTCGATGCAACACGTGGTGGTCACCGGCCGCCATGCGCCGCGCGAGCTGATCGAGCTGGCCGACACCGTCACCGAGATGCGTGTGGTCAAGCACGCCTTCAAGGAGCAGGGGGTGAAGGCCCAGA
The DNA here is from genome assembly GCF_049166755.1 of Halomonas terrestris. NCBI lineage: Bacteria > Pseudomonadati > Pseudomonadota > Gammaproteobacteria > Oceanospirillales > Halomonadaceae > Halomonas > Halomonas terrestris. The sequence goes on from NZ_JBMHFZ010000008.1 coordinate 107,838, forward strand.
AGGGCATCGAACTTTGAGTCGCACCCTGATGATCCAGGGCACCACCTCGGATGCCGGAAAGAGCACCTTGGTGGCGGGGCTGTGTCGCTGGCTCGCGCGCCGTGGGGTGTCGGTGGCGCCGTTCAAGCCGCAGAACATGGCGCTCAACAGCGCGGTGACCGAGGACGGCGGCGAGATCGGGCGCTCCACGGCGCTGCAGGCGCTGGCCTGCGGCATCCCGCCCCACAGCGACATGAATCCGGTGCTGCTCAAGCCGGAGAGCGATCGCGGCGCCCAGGTGATCCTGCGCGGGCGGGTCCACGGCCACATGGACGCGCTGGACTATCACGCCTACAAGCACACCGCGCGAGAGAGCGTGCTGGCGGCGTGGCAGGCACTGTCGTCACGCTTCGACGTGATCATCGCCGAGGGGGCGGGCAGCCCGGCGGAGATCAACCTGCGCGCCAACGACATCGCCAACATGGGCTTCGCCGAGATGATCGACTGCCCGGTGCTGCTGGTCGGCGACATCGACCGTGGCGGGGTCTTCGCCCAGCTGGTGGGCACCCTGGAGCTGCTCGGCGAGAGCGAGCGCTCGCGTACCCGGGGCCTTGTCATCAACCGCTTTCGCGGCGATATCGGCCTGCTCGAACCGGGGCTCGAGTGGCTCGCCGAGCGTACCGGCAAGCCGGTGCTGGGCACCCTGCCGTACCTGCACGGCCTGCTGCTCGACGCCGAGGACAGTATCGGCCGCGAGGGGCGAGAGGAGGGCGAGCCGGCGCTGCGCGTGGTGGTGCCGGCGCTGCCGCGCATCAGCAACCACAACGATTTCGATCCCCTGCGCCTGCACCCCCGCGTGGCGCTCAGCTTCGTCGGGCCGAACCGGCCCATTCCGCCGGCGGACCTGATCATCCTGCCCGGCAGCAAGAGTAGCCGGGCCGACCTCGCCTGGCTGCGAGCCCAGGGCTGGGAGGCCGTCATCCAGCGCCACCTGCGCTATGGCGGCCACGTGCTGGGCATCTGTGGCGGCTTCCAGATGCTGGGCAAGGCGATCCACGACCCCGAGGGGCTCGAGGGGCCGGCCGGCTCCACGTCGGGGCTGGGCCTGCTGGCCCTGGAGACACGCATGGTGGCGGGCAAGCAGTTGCGCAACGTCAACGGCAGGCTGCTCCCGGCGGGAGAGCCCATCGCCGGTTACGAGATCCATAACGGCGTGAGTGAGGGTGCCGCGCTGGCACGACCACTGGTCGCACTCGAGGAGCGCGACGACGGCGCGGTGAGCGACGACGGCCAGGTCATGGGCACCTATCTGCATGGCCTGTTCGAGCGTCCCGAGGCGTGCGCCGCCCTGCTGGCCCGCTGCGGCCTGGTCGCCGAGGGCGGGGCGGTGGACCACGACGCCCACCGGCTCGCCGAACTCGACCGGCTGGCAGTCACCCTCGACGCCCATCTTCAGATGACGGCCATCGAGCACCTGCTGGGCCTGCGGACTTCTCCTTGAGCCTGGAACTTTAGTGGCATGCCCGTCGTCGGCGGTCGCCCACCCTTCACGTCCCTGACCCACCCCTCGATGGTGGATGGCCATGGTTGACGTGAGCGTCAACTGGTGGCGATACCGGCGCTATCTTGTCGACAACTTGCGCGATTCCTCGCATCGGGGAGGGGGTGGCAGGGCTTGCCGTCGACCAGAATGCGCCGGATTGTCGACAGCGGTAGTGGCGTTCTCCTGCTCATGGCTTGGTACAAGGTCGAATGTTCGCCTTTGCTGCACCCGCGTAAGAACGGCTTCAGCCAACAACAACAACAGACAGAGGATTGCCATGAACAACCAGAACCGCTGAGGTTATCGACGTGCTGCTAAAACGTGAACACGGGGAAGAGCACCCCTACTGGCCACTCGGCCCCTTCAAGCTTCGCCTGCCCTTCATCCACTTCCGCTGGGAAATTCCCGAGACCGTCCAGGCCCTGGTGATGTTCGTCATCTCCCTGGGCATGATCCCGCTGCTGGAACAGTACCTGGGCGTGCCCTACGAGGTGGCCCTGGCCTTCGTGGTGGTGTGCGGCGTCGGCTTCATCCTGCCGCCGCTGCTCGGGGTGCCCTTCATCGCGGGCTGGATCACGCCGGCGATCCCGGTGGTGCTGCTGTTCATCGGCGAGTTCGAGCCCGGTCCCGAGGCGATCCGCGCCATGGTGGCCTTGCAGCTGATGGTCACGGCGATCTTCCTGTTCATGGCGGTGACCCGGCTGGGTACCAGGCTGGTCGACAACGTGCCGGCCTCGATCAAGGCCGGCATCCTGCTCGGCGCGGGCATTGCCGCGATCAGCGGCGAGATCAGCGCCGGCGGGCGGCTCTACAACACCCCGATCTCGCTGGGTATCGGTGGCCTGATCACCCTCTACGTGCTGTTCTCGCTGTCGTTCCGCGACCTGGCCGAGAAGTACCGCTGGGCGCGCAATATCGCCGCCTACGGCATGGTCCCGGGGATGCTGATCACCATGGCCATCGGCTGGGGCGTCGGCGAGTACGGCATGCCCGAGGTCGAGTGGGGCGTGGCGGTGCCGGACTTCGCCGGGATCTGGGCCTACCTGCCGTTCAGCGTCGGTGCCCCCGGACTCGACCTGATGGTGGCGGCGATTCCCACGGCGATCATCGCCTACATCATCGCCTTCGGTGACATCATCGTCGGCCAGACCCTGATCAAGCGCGTCGATCACCTGCGTCCCGACGAGAAGATCGAGGTCAACGTCGACCGCGTGCACCTGATCACCGGCCTGCGCAACCTGATGCATTCGCTGCTCGCCCCCTATCCGGGCCTGGCGGGGCCGCTGTTCACCGGCGCCATGGCGACCATCGCCGAGCGCTACCGCTATGGCCGCAAGGCGATGGACACCATCTATTCGGGCACCTCGGTGTTCTGGATCGTCGGCTTCCTGGCGCTGTTCCTGCTGCCGCTGGTGACCCTGTTCCGCCCGGTACTGCCCATCGCGCTCTCCATCACCCTGCTGATCACCGGCTACCTGTGCATCGCGGTGGCGGTGGAGCAGATCAGGAACGCCACCGCCATGGGCGTGGCGGGGATCATGGGGGTGGTGCTGGCGACCCATGGGGCGGCCTGGGGGCTGGGCATCGGCCTGATCCTCTACTTCCTGATCGAGCACCGTGCCCGCGGCGCCCGCGAGGCGGACGAGCAGGAGCCGATCCACGTCGAGGACGACATGGCGGTGGAGGACGAGGGGGTGGATCCGGAACCGGCCCCGCGCTGACGCCTGGCCGCAGGGGTGACACAACGGGCCGGCCCCGGTGGGCCGGCCCGTCCACATGATGGCCTCAGCTCGACGGCAGGTAGGACAAGAAGCAGGCCGGGTCGTCGCTGATCACGCTCTCCACGCCCCAGGCCCACTGATGGGCGAAGGCGGAGGGGTCGTTGGCGGTGTAGCAGATCAGGTGGTAGCCCGCGTCGCACACCGCCCGGGCCGTGCGCTGGGTGAGCCGTGTCCAGTCGGCGTGCACGCTGTAGGCCTCCACTGCCTCGCAGCGGCTGTGCCAGTCGCGGGAGATGCCCTCGAAGAGCACCCCGAGCGCCAGGCGTTCGGCACCGGCCAGCTCCCGGGCGCGGGCCAGGGCGCCATCGTGGAAGGAGGAAAGGATCCGCCGTTCCGGGGGCAGGGCGTCGAGCAGGGTCGGCAGCACGCCGTCGACCAGGGCCGCCGCGTTGCGGCCGCGGTTGACCTTGAGCTCCAGGTTCAGGCCCATCTCGAGTTCCTCGATCAGGCTGAGCATCTCGCGCAGCGTCGCCATGCGTTGGCCGCGGAACTGGTCGCCGAACCAGGCGCCCGCGTCCAGCTTGCGGGCCCGGGGCAGGTCGAGGTCGGCGAGGCGCGCCCGGCCATCGGAGCAGCGCCTCACGCTGGCGTCGTGCCAGATCACCGGGGTGGCATCGCCGAGCAGCTGCACATCGAGTTCCACCCAGGAGCAGCCGGCATCGTAGGCGGCCTGCACGGCGGCCAGGGAGTTCTCCGGTGCATGGGCCGAGAGGCCGCGATGCGCCATCAGGCGGGGCAGGGCAATGGGGGGGTGGGACATGGACGTCGCTTCCTTGATCGAACGCTCTGCGATCATCCTACACGGGTGTGACAGCCGTGTGTCGTCCCCGGCGAGGCGGAGTGTGCTAGGCTTCGCGACGAATGACAGGTGATGGGCAAGGGGCAATGTCGATGAGGGTGGTGAGTCTCGAGCCGGGCCAGTGGCGTGATGCCTGCCTGGCCCGCCTGTGCGCGGCGGTCTACGGTACGACCGCGGGGCTGGCGCCGCTGGTGGCGTTCAGCGGTACGCGGCACCTGCTGTTTCCCGGCGAGGCCGCGCGGCTGTGGGCTCTGCTGGGTGACGATGCGGTGCCACTGGCGCTGGCCCTGCTGGTGCTGGACGAGGCAGGCGAGGGCATGACGCTGCATCTGAGCGCCTCGCTGCAGGAGAGTCGCGAGCCTCAGCAGCGCCTGATCCGTGAGCTGGCGCTCAACGCCCCGCTGAGGGTCCTGCCCACCGCCGAGGCCGACGAGGCCTTTCTGCGCGAGTGCGGCATCACGCGCTGGGTGGAGGACGATCGTGGCCGACGCACCGGGCTGTCCGGCCGGCATCCCGCGGCCCTGACCGGCGAGCTCATGCCCGCGCTGGGATTCGACGAGCAGGACGTGCTGCGCCGATTCAAGCACGACAAGCGTTTCTTCGAGGCGGAGAAGGCGGCCTTCATCGCGGGGGTGTCGTCCTTCGCGTCGGGCGCCTGACCGCGCTGTATCGGCTGCTGACTTGACCGCCGGGGTCATCGGCGTTTGGATAACGGACCGTATCCCGAACGTGATTCATCCCGACAAACAAGGACAGCATCCCATGGCCAAGCGCATCCAGTTTGCCCGCACCGGCGGTTCCGAGGTTCTCGATTTCGTCGATGTTGCACCGGCCGAACCGGGGCCCGGCGAGGTCCGGGTCGAGAATCGGGCCGTCGGCCTCAACTTCATCGACATCTACTTTCGTACCGGCCTCTACCCGGCCCCGTCGCTGCCCTCCGGCCTGGGTACCGAAGGCGCCGGCGTGGTCGAGGCGGTGGGCGAGGGCGTCACCCACCTCAAGCCGGGCGATCGGGTCGCCTATGCCCAGGGCCCCCTGGGTGCCTATGCCGAGCGGCACACCCTGCCTGCGGCGAAGGTGGTGGTACTGCCCGACGCCATCGACTTCGAGACCGCCGCCGCCAGCATGCTCAAGGGGTTGACCGTGCAGTACCTGCTGCGACAGACCTCGCCGCTCGCGGGAGGGGAGACCATCCTCTGGCACGCCGCCGCCGGCGGCGTCGGCTCCATCGCCTGCCAGTGGGCCCGGGCGCTGGGCGTGAAACTGATCGGCACCGTGAGCTCGCCGGAGAAGGCCGCACTGGCCGAGAAGAACGGCGCCTGGGCGACCATCGACTACACCCGGGAGGACGTGGTCGAGCGGGTGCGCGAGCTGACCGATGGCGCCATGTGCGACGTGGTCTACGACTCGGTGGGCAAGGACACCTGGGAGACCTCCCTGGACTGCCTCAAGCCACGCTCGCTGATGGTCAGCTTCGGCAATGCCTCCGGCCCGGTGGAGGGCGTGAATATCGGCATCCTCAACCAGAAGGGCTCGCTGTTCGTCACCCGACCGAGCCTCAACGGCTATGCCGATACCCGCGAGCGCCTGGAGATGATGGCCGCCGAACTCTTCGAGATGCTCGAGAGCGGCAAGGTCAGGGTCGATATCGCCCAGCGCTTTGCGCTGGCGGACGCGGGCAAGGCCCAGGATGCCCTGCAGGGGCGCCGGACCACCGGTTCCACCATCCTGCTGCCCTGACCCGGGCTTCGCCGGGAGCTGCAGCTGTAAGTCAAGGAGCGTCGCCACCGGCCTAGCCGGTGGCGACGCTCTTTTCTTACGGCTTACGGCTATTCGATATCGACGTAGGCTCCCATGGCCCGCATCCGTGACTCGAAGCGTGCCACGTTGTCGACCAGGTCGTCGGGGCCGAAGGCCACGCATTCGGCCAGCAGCACCTCGATCAGGGTGATCGCCGAGAGGATCGAGGGGAAGAAATGGGGCGTGGCGTTGGCCACGTTGAAGGTGATGCTCGCCCCGGGGACCAGTGGCGAGCGCATGGTGTCGGTGACCACGATGGCACTGACGCCCGCTCCCCGGGTGATCTCCAGGGCGCGCATGGTCTCGGCACAGTAGGGCTCGAAGCCGAAGGCGATCACCACGTCCCCCTCGCCGAAGGGGGCCAGCTCGGTGAGCAGGCCCCCCTCGAGTCCGCGCACGAGGTGGATGTTGGGCATGGCGATACGCCCCACGTAGGCGAAGTGGTAGGCACAGGCGAAGGTGTCGCGAAAGCCCACCACCGCGACCTTGCCGGCGCCCAGCAGGAGACGGGCGGCATCGCGGACCCGGGACTGGTTGTCGGCGGTGAACAGCCGGCCGATGTTGTCGAAGGCGGCATCACCCACGTCGAGGAACACCTGGTCGTCTGTCTGGCTGGCCAGGCTGCGCAGGTTGCTGGCCCGCCCGGAGAGCTCCACCGGGCCGGCCTGTACCGCCGACTGGAAGACCTCGCGAAACTGCTCGTAGCTCTCGAAGCCGAGCCGCTTGGCCAGGCGCATCAGGGTCGACGGGGTGACCTCGGCGGCGGCGGCCGACTTGCGGATCGACTGGAAGGCGATCTCCACCGGATGCTCCAGCACGTAACCGGCGGCCAGCTTGAGCTGGCGGCTCAGTTCCGGGTAGGCCTCGGCGAGTTGCTGATTCACCGTATCCAGCCGGGTGGCGCCTTCCAGCGGGGCCGCGGCACTCCGGGTCTCCTGTTCCAGCACGCTGTTCTCCTCACCTGGTCCTGTCTTGGGCATTGAGCGCACGAGCGCCCGGGGCATTGTAACCCAAGAGGATCAGGCATTGATGAAACAAACGTATCTCATGTCAAAAAATCATGGCACGGATGTATTGACCGGGCATGTGACCTTCGTCTAGCATGCGGCCACAACAGACGTGTCTCGACAGCACCCGAATTGACACGTTTGTTTTATCGACTGTCCATTCGTCCGCTGCCCCCGAGACCCGCATGACCCACGCTACCCCCAAGCCCGACTACGAAACCCTGATCACCCGCCGTCACGATCAGGTGCTGGAGATCCGCTTCAACCGTCCGCACCGCCTCAATGCCGTGGTCGAGACGCTGTATACCGAGCTGCTCGATGCCCTCGCCCATGCCGAGTCCGACGTCGATATCCGTGCCGTGATCCTCACCGGCGAGGGTCGGGCCTTCTGTGTCGGCGCCGACATGAAGGAGCACGGCAGTGCCAAGCGCTCCTTGTTCCAGCGTCGCCAGTACCTGCAACTCGGTAATGACGTCTGCGAGGCGATTTTCAGGCTCGGCAAGCCGGTGATCGCCGCCGTCAATGGCTATGCCCTGGGAGCCGGCGCCGAGATGGCGGTCGCCTGCGATTTCATCCTGATGGCCGACGACGCCCAGATCGGCTTCCCCGAGACCAGCATCGGCACCTGCGTGGGCGGCGGAGTCTCGAGGATCCTGCCCCAGCTGGTGGGCCTGGCCATGGCGCGCCAGCTGCTCTACACCGGCAGGCGCATCGACGGCGAGGAGGCCGCACGGATCGGCCTGGCGACCTCCAGCTGGACCGCCGACTCGCTGCATCAGGAGGCCCAGCAGCTGGCCAGCCAGCTGGCGAAACAGGCCCCGGTCTCCATCGCCATGCTCAAGCGCCTGGTCAACCAGGGCAGCGATACCGGCCTGGAAAGCCAGTTGCAGCAGGAGCTGGATGCCGTCTTCACCTGCTCCACCACCGAGGACTGGCAGGAAGGCGTCGACGCCTTCGCCGAGAAGCGTTCGCCCCGGTTCCAGGGCAAGTAAATCCCGGGTCACCCGTCAATCACCCTTCAAGTGCCCTCACGGGCCAAGGTCAGCACTACATGAATCCCATCGAAGGACACCTCGACAGCCGCAGTCCCCTGCACGACATCCTGGCGCCCACCGGCATCGCCGTGATCGGTGCCTCGGCAGATCCCACCAAGCGCGGCTACAAGGCCATGGTCGGCCTGATCAAGGATGGCTATGGCGGCGACATCTATCCCGTCAATCCCAAGGCCGACATGATCCTCGGCGTCAAGGCGTGGCCCTCGGTCACGGCGATTCCCGGCAACCCGGAGCTGGCGCTGATCTGCACCCCCGCCGCCACGGTGCCCGGGCTGATCGCCGAGTGCGGTCGTCGTGGCATCAAGGGGGCGGTGATACTCGCCAGCGGCTTTGCCGAGGTCGGTGGCGAGGGGGCTGACCTCGAGCGGGAGATGGTGGCCAAGGCCGCGGCACACGGGGTTCGCATCATCGGCCCCAACACCTCGGGCATGTTCAACCTGCACCACAAGGTCAACCTGCTGGCGCTGGACAACGTCAAGCCCGGCGATGTCGGCATCATCTCCCAGTCCGGCAACATGCTGCTGTCCCTGGCGCTGGAGGCCCAGCACAATGGTCACGTGGGCTTTTCCACCTATGTGGGGCCGGGCAACCAGAGCGATATCGGCTTCAACGACTACCTGCGCTACCTCGGCGAGGACGAGCACACCCGCGTTGCCACCCTCTACGTCGAGGGCTTCCGCGACGGGCGCAAGTTCCTCGACGTGGCCCGTGAAGTCACCGCCATGAAGCCGGTGGTGGTCTACAAGTCCGGCTCCACCGAGCAGGGCCAGAAGGCGGCCAGCTCCCACACCGGGGCGCTGGCCGGCAGCTATGCCATGACCGTGGACCTGCTCAAGCAGGCCGGGGTCAGCGTGGTGCAGTACTCCGACGAGATCCTGCCGGTGGCCGAGGGGCTCGGCCTGCTGCAGAAGGCGCGCGGCAAGCGCGTGGCGGTGATCTCCGACGGCGGCGGCCAGGCGACCATCGCCTCCGACCGCCTGGCCGAGGCGGGACTGGAGCTGGCCGAGCTCTCCGAGGACACCCGTCGGAAGCTGCGGGAGGTGCTCTTTCCCCAGGCCTCCACCGTCAACCCGGTGGACGTGGCCGGGTCCACCGACGCCAACCCGTCGCTGCTGGCCACCTGCATGGAGATCGTCGCCGCCGACGACAACGTCGACAGCGTCTTCCTGGTCGGCATGTTCGGCGGCTACAGCATCCGCTTCGCCGAGTCGCTGCTGGGCGACGAGATGCGCGGCGCGGAAACCATGGTCGACCTGTCCAAGGCCACCACCAAGCCGCTGGTCATCTACAGCCTCTATACGCCGATCAAGCCACCCGCCCTGCGCCGCCTGCACGAGGCCGGACTGCCGGTCTATGCCTCCATCGAGCAGTCGGTGCGGGTGCTCTCGGCGCTGGGCGAGCGCGGCCAGTACCTGGCCCAGTACCATGGCCATGCCCGCGAGACGGCGGTCGAGGCGCGTCCCGAGCTGTCGGCGATGTTCCAGCGGGCGCGTGCCGAAGGCCGCGACCTCCTCGAGTACGAGGCCAAGCAGCTGCTGCGCGATCACGGCGTCGAGGTGCCCCTGGAGCGGGTGGTGCGCGACGAGGCGGAACTGGCGGAGGCGGCCAGGCAGTTCGGTGAGACGCCGCTGGCCATGAAGGTGGTCTCCAAGGACATCCTGCACAAGTCCGACGCCGGCGGCGTGAAGCTCAACGTGGTGGGCGAGGCCGGCATGCGTCAGGCCCGCGAGGCGATCCTGGCCTCCTGTCAGGCCTATGACGCCAGCGCCGAGATCGAGGGCGTGCTGGTCACCCCCATGGCGAAGAAGGGCGTGGAGGTGATCGTCGGGGTGATCCGCGATCCCATCTTCGGCCCGGTGCTGATGTTCGGCCTCGGCGGCATCTTCGTCGAGATCCTCGAGGACGTCGCCTTCCGCTCGATCCCGCTCTCCCGCCACGACGCCGAATCCATGGTGGAGCAGATCAAGGCCAGGAAGATCCTCGGCGGCGTGCGTGGCGAGCAGGCGGTGGACAAGCAATCGCTGGTGGACCTGCTGCTCACCGTGTCGCGCATCGTCGAGGCCTATCCGGCGCTCTCCGAACTGGACCTCAACCCGGTGATCGTCAACGCCGACGGCTATGCGGTGGTGGATGCCCGGGTTATCGTCGACCGCGACGCCTCTGCCACCCCCACTGATCAGGAAGCCGACGCATGACCCAGACTTCGCCCCAGGGGAACCTCCCCCAGCTGACCGACGCCCGCCTTGGCCTGGAGGGGCGGGTGGCCACCCTGACCCTGGACCGCCACGACGTGCGCAACGCCCTGACCGGCACGGCCCTGGCCAGTGACATCGTCGCCACGGCGGAGTGGGCCAACGCCTGCGACGACGTCTCGGTGCTGGTGATCACCGGGGAAGGCAGCGCCTTCTCCGCCGGCGGCAACGTCAAGGACATGGCCAAGCGCGGCGGCGACTTCGCCGGCGACGTGGCCGAGGTGGCCACACGCTATCGCCAGGGCATCCAGCGCATCCCGCTGGCTCTGCAGGAGGTGGAGGTGCCGATCATCGCCGCGGTCAATGGCCCGGCCATCGGTGCCGGCTTCGATCTGGCCAACATGGCCGATATCCGTATCGCCTCGAGCAAGGCCCGATTCGGCGAGACCTTCCTCAACCTGGGGATCATCCCCGGCGACGGCGGGGCCTGGTTCATGCAGCGCCTGATCGGTTACCAGCGTGCCTTCGAGCTGACCCTCTCGGGACGGGTGATCGATGCCGAGGAGGCGAAGGCGTACGGCATCGTGCTGGAGGTGGCGGAGCCCGAGGCGCTGATGGAGCGTGTCGGCGAGCTGGCCTCGCGAATCGCCGTCCAGCCGCCGAAGGCCACCCGGCTGACCAAGCGGTTGATGAAGATGGCACAGCGCACCGAGCTCAAGGACTTCCTCGACCTCTGCGCGGTCTTCCAGGGCATGTGCCACAACGAGCCCGAGCATCTCGAGGCCGTCAACGCCATGCTGGAGAAGATGGCCAAGTAGCCGCCTGCCCAGGCTCCACGGACCCGGCTTCGGCCGGGTTTTTCCTTCCCGGCGCAAGAAAGTGCTTGTCCGCGACCGGGCGGCCTGGCAATGCTGTCGGCATCGACATTCACAGGGAGGTGAACGCATGGCCGACAGCACCCTGGTCTTTATCGTGCTCGGATTGACACTTGCGGCGTTCGTCTGGGGGCGCTTCCGCTACGACCTGGTGGCGCTGTCGGCGCTGCTCGGCTCGGTGATGCTGGGCCTGGTACCGGGCCAGGAGGCCTTCATGGGCTTCGGCCATCCGGCGGTGATCACCGTGGCGGCGGTACTGGTGCTCAGCCGCGCCTTCGAGCACTCCGGCGTGGTGGACGTGATCGCCGAGCAGGTGCTCAGGGTCGGCGAGCGGCTCTTCCTGCAACTGGCCGCCCTGACCGGCACCGTGGTGGTGCTCTCCGGTTTCATGAACAACGTCGGGGCGCTCGCCCTGCTGCTGCCGGTGGCCATGCGCCTGGCCCGGGAGCACGACACCTCGCCGTCGCTGTTGCTGATGCCCCTGGCCTTCGGTTCCCTGCTGGGCGGATTGACCACCCTGATCGGTACCCCGCCCAACATCATCATCGCCAGCTATCGCGGCTCGGTCACCGGCGAGTCCTTCGGCCTGTTCTCCTTTTCCCCGGTCGGTGTGACAGTGGCCCTGGCCGGATTGGCCTTCATCCTGCTGATCGGCTGGCGGTTGGTGCCCCAGCGTGCCGGCAAGGCCTCCACTGAGGCGATGTTCGATACCGCCAACTACCTGGTGGAACTGGAGGTGCGGGAGGACTCCCGGTCACTGGGATGGACGCTCTCCGACCTGCAGCGCGAACTGGAGGAGACCATCCCGGTGCTCGCCGTGGTGCGCGACGAGCGGCGCCGGGCCGGCCACGCCTTCCATGGCGAGCTCAGGGAAGGCGATATCCTGCTGGTGGAGGCGGGGCCCGAGGAGATGAAGCTGCTGGAGGACAAGGCGGGTCTGCGAGTCGGTGCCGAAGAGGAGGAAGAGGAAAAGGAGGAAAAGCCGGGGAAGGAAGAGAAGAAGGAGAAGAAGGGCGTCGATACCGAAGGTCTCCAGCTGGTGGAGGCGGTGGTGCGCAACGACTCCATGATGGTCAATCGCACCGTCGGCCAGCTGCGCCTGCACAACCAGTTCGGCCTGCACCTGGTGGCGGTGGCCCGGGACGGTGGCCGACTCAAGCAGCGCCTGCGCGATATCCGCTTCCGCCCGGGCGACGTGCTGCTGCTGCAGGGTGGCGAGAGCGAGCTGAGCGAGAGCCTGGCGACCCTGGGTTGCCTGCCGCTGGCCAGCCGCAACCTGACCCTGGGGCAGCCACGCATGCTGCTGGTCTCCCTGGGCATCTTCGCCGCGGCGATCCTGACCATTCTGCTGAACCTGCTTCCCGCTGCCGTGGCGCTCTCCAGTGCGGCCCTGGTCTCGCTGCTGTTGGGCGTGCTGCCGCTGCGCGAGGGCTACCAGGCCCTCGACGGGCCGGTGATCGTGCTGCTCGGCGCCATGATCCCCGTGGGGCAGGCGCTGGAGACCAGCGGCGGGGCCGCGCTGATCGCCGATACGATGCTGGTGTGGGGCGTGCAATGGCCGGTGGTGGTCACCCTGACGGGGCTCTTCGTGCTGACCATGATGCTCTCCGATGTGGTCAACAACGCCGCGGCGGCAGTGCTGATGGCGCCCATCGCGGCGAGCCTGGCCAATGGCTTCGGGGTCTCCCTGGACCCCTTCCTGATGGCCGTGGCGGTGAGCGCCTCCTGCGCCTTCCTCACTCCCATCGGCCATCAGTCCAACACCCTGGTGATGGGGCCCGGCGGCTACCGCTTCGGTGACTACTGGCGGATGGGGGTGCCGCTGGAGGTGGTCGTGGTGGCAGTGGCGATACCCATGATCCTGCTGGTCTGGCCCCTGTAGGCAAGGATGTCGAGCACGTATCGAGTCGATCTCCGCCCCTCATGACGCCTGTCCAGTTTTAAATCAGGAATACAAACTAATTGATTATGGTCAATAATGTAATGATTGACGCCTTTGCGTTATGGGCTGGTGTTTTGTTGGTCTATAGTAAAAGTCGATGTAACCCGAAAGCTGTAAATACAAAACAGGGGTATTCATTTTTTCAATATTGCTCCTGACTCAATGAGAGTTGTAAGGAGTTGATCATGAAGAATTCAATTCTTTCTGGTCGACTGGATTTTGAATATGCGCCAAGAATGAAAGGGATCTGGTATCAAGAAATCGGCCTTTCATGCCGGGTCTGCACTGTGCTTTCTCGCCGTCGGCGTCCCACGCAGGTGAGCAAGGACAGCAGGCCTGCATACCTGAAAAGCGTGCTGGATTGGATTGTCCAGATCACACTTGTGAGTATCACGTCTGCCGGCGTATCGGTCTTGGCCCAGCCCAACTCGGCGTCGGCGTTCGGCGATTCGGTGAGTATGGCTGAGTCGTGTCTTCCCCAAGGCCTGCTGGTCGCTCCTTCGACTTTGCCAATTTCCCAGGAGTCCTGGCCCACTGTACATGAGCGGGTAAAGGTAATGATTGCCTGGGTCGTGGCGCGTACCGACTACACGGCATCTCCTCCGCCAACCATCGCATTGGAAAGTCAGTTGTCGCTGAAAGCCAGGTGCTTTCCCGGCTTTAACATGCAACACCTGCCGGACGTGATGGGGGTCTATGATCCTGGGAATGGCACAATCTATCTCGATTTCGCATTCGATTCCGGCAGCGTCCTGGACGTCAGCTATCTGCTGCATGAAGTAGTCCATCACATGCAGGTGCAAAGCGGCGCTCACCTACGGGCATCCTGCAGGGAGGTGCTCGAGGGGGAGGCGACTCGCCTGCAACTGGAGTGGTTGAGGGAGCACGGTGTCGCCGACCCCTATGAGACCCTGGGAATCGACCAGAAGACACTTCGCATTATCGAAATGTGCCCCCGGTAAGGGCTCCACGTACGCGATGAGAGATGATACACGAGGCCCTGCGGTCCCCGAGCTGGGTCCCGTACAGGTCGAGTGGCATCGCCTCTCCCGACATTGGATTGTATCGGTTTCGCATAGAAACACCCCGAAGGTTGGATAGGGCATCCAGCTTTCGGGGTGTAGTTCAATGTCAGGGCGTCGTCGTTCAGGGGGCGGGCCGCCGCTTGGGCGGCGTGAGTCATGCCACGTTGTGGCGCGGGATGTCGGCCTTGTCGCTGGCGAACTCGTCATAGTCGAAGTCGTCGACGGTCAGCAGCTCCAGCACCTCGGCTTCGCGTTCGCGCATGAAGGCGGCGTCCTCCTCGCTGATGAGGCCGGCCTTGGCCGCTTCCTCCACCCGCTGTTCGGGGTGCAGGGCCGCGGTGGGCAGCTCGCCCCTGGCATAGGCCTTGTTGACCGTGCGGTAGAGGGACTCGGCGCGATCCTGGGTGGCCAGCAGGCCGTTGTAGTGGGCCAGGGGGTTGTCCCGGGCGCCGTCGCTACCCTGCCAGGTGGCCTCGAGCAGGTAGCGACGCAGATCGGTGTCGCGGGAGACGGCCTGGGCGATCTCGCGGGCGAGGTCGTCGTGGGGGCGTTTCCAGCGACGGCCGGTGGGCATCACGATCACGCGCAGCAGCCGGCCCAGGGCGCGGCTGGGCAGGTTGTCGAACAGCTCGTCCAGGGCCTGCTCGGTACGCTGCAGCAGGAAGCGGCAGCTGTAGTGCAGCAGGGCGGCCTCGCCCTCCACCCTGTCGCCGTCGTGCCACTGCTTGAGCACCATGGAGGCGAGGTAGAGGTTGGAGAGGACGTCGCCGAGGCGCGCCGAGAGCATCTCCCGCTGCTTCATGCTCGACCCCAGGCTGGCCATGGCGGCATCGGCACACAGGCCGAAGCCGGCGGAGAGCCGCGCCATGTCCTTGGCGTAGGGGGCGGCGGTGGCATCGAAGGGCACCGCCGGCTTGCCGAGCCCCAGGCCCTGGGTGAAGGCACGGGCGGCGTTGCCGAGTACCAGGCCGGCGTGGCCGAAGAAGGCGCGGTCGAAGGCCTGCAGGTCATCCGCGTCCTTGGCGGCCAGTTCGGCGAGCACATAGGGGTGGCAGCGGATGGCGCCCTGGCCGAAGATCATCAGGTTGCGGGTCATGATGTTGGCGCCTTCCACGGTGATCGCCACCGGGTTGGCGCTGTAACCGATGCCGAGGTAGTTGCGCGGTCCCAGGGTCACCGCCTTGCCGCCGTGGATGTCCATGGCGTCGCCCAGGGACTGGCGCTGGAACTCGGTCAGCTGGCTCTTGAGGATCGCCGAGGGCACGGCGGGCTTGACGCCATGATCGATGGTGTTGGCGGTCTGGTACACCGCCGCCCGCGAGATGTAGCTCAGGCCCGCCATGCGCGCCAGGGGTTCCTGAACGCCCTCCATCTCGGCCACCGGCACGTTGAACTGCCGACGGATGCGGGCGAAGCCGCCGGTCCAGCCCAGCCCATAGCGGGAGGTGCCGGCCGCGCCGGAGGGCAGGGTGATGCAGCGGCCCACCGACAGGCACTCCACCAGCATGCGCCAGCCCTGGCCGGCCATCTCGGGGCCGCCGATGATGGTGTCCAGTGGCACGAAGACGTCGCGGCCCCTGATCGGGCCATTCATGAAGGGACTGCCGATGGGGTGGTGGCGACGGCCGATCTCCATGCCGTCGGTATCACGGGGGATCAGTGCGCAGGTGATGCCCAGGTCCTCCTCGTCGCCGATCAGGTGGTCGGGGTCGAACATGCGGAAGGCCAGGCCGACCACGGTGGCGATGGGGGCCAGGGTGATCCAGCGCTTCTCGAAGTCGAGCCTGAGGCCCAGGGTCTCCTTGCCATCGATCACCCGCTTGCACACCACGCCGGTGTCGGGGATGGCGGTGGCATCGCTGCCGGCGCGCGGGCCGGTGAGGCCGAAGCAGGGAATCTCGCGACCATCGGCCAGCCGCGGCAGGTAGTGATCCTTCTGTGCCTGGGTGCCGTACTTGAGCAGCAGTTCGCCCGGCCCGAGCGAGTTGGGCACACCCACGGTGACCATCAGCGTCTCGCAGAGAGACAGCTTCTGCAGCACCATCGACTGTGCCTTGGCGGAGAAGCCCAGCCCGCCATACGCCCGGGGGATGATCATGCCGAAGAAGCGCTCCTTCTTCAGGTAGTCCCACAGCGCCTGGGGGAGATCGGCCCGCTCGCGGGCGACCTCCCAGGCGTTGCACATGCCGGCGGCCACGCCGCACTGGTGCTCCAGGAAGGCGCGCTCCTCGTCGCTGAGGCCCTCGTCGTGGAAGTCGAGCAGCGTCTGCCAATCGGGCCTGCCGGTGAACAGCTCGCCGTCCCAGGCCACCGTGCCGGCCTCCAGTGCGGTGCGCTCGGTATCGGAGACCCTGGGGGCGACCCGTTTGAAGGTGGTGAACAGCCGCGGGCTGAGCCACTTGATCCGCAAGGCCGGCAGGCCGGCCGCGGCCACGCCGGCGGCGCCGAGGAGCAGCAGCACGCCGAGCAGTGGCGACCCCAGCAGCAGGCCGGCGAGTCCCGTCGCGGCCAGTACGCCGACGGCGGGCAGGGCACCCGCCTCACGGCGCATCACCGCCAGCAGGCCGACGACGGCCACGATCAGCAGGATCAGGGTGAGCATGGAATCACTCCGGTTGTTGTGAGAAGCAGGGATTCGAACAGATGTTTGAATTCTTGCAGACTAGCCCACATCGGTGCAACCGGCCAGCCAGTGTCCCGTGCATTGAGCGTCGGCAGGAGCGAGAGGCGCCGGGGCCGCCTCGAGCGCGATAGTCATCTGTGATGGTCCGGTATATCCGAAACGCCCCGCGCTGCAGGGCAGGGCGGGGCGTCATGCGCGGCCGGTCGAGCCGGGGTCAGGCGAGGCGGCGGCGAGGCTCGGCCCTGGCCGGGGCGCCGTTCGCCACGTAGTAGGGGGCATCGCTGCGAGGCAGCGGCTCGCGACCGCGGATGCGGTCGGCGATCTTCTCCGCCAGCATGATGGTGGGGGCGTTGAGGTTGCCGGTGGGAATCAGCGGGAAGAGCGAGGCGTCCACCACCCGCAGCCCCTCCATGCCGTGCACCCGGCCTTGGCCATCGACCACGGCATCGTCGCCTTCGCCCATGCGGCAGCTGCCGCAGGGGTGGTAGGCGGTCTCGGCATGGGCACGCACGAAGGCGTCCAGCTCGGCATCGGACTGGATGTCCGGCCCCGGGGAGATCTCGCGACCGCGATAGGCGTCGAAGGCGGGCTGATTGATGATCTCGCGGGTCAGGCGGATGGCGTCGCGGAACTCCTGCCAGTCCTTGTCGGTGGACATGTAGTTGAACAGGATGCTCGGCGCCGCCTCGGGGTCGCGGGAGGTCAGGCGGATGCGCCCACGGCTCTCCGAGCGCATGGAGCCGACATGGGCCTGGAAGCCGTGTGCCTGGACCGCGCTCTTGCCGTTGTAGCTGATGGCGATGGGCAGGAAGTGGTACTGAAGGTTGGGCCACGCCTCCTCGTCGCTGGAGCGAATGAAGCCGCAGGACTCGAACTGGTTGCTGGCACCGACGCCGCGGCCCAGGAAGAGCCACTCGGCCCCGATCTTCGGCTGGTTGAACCACTTCAGCGCCGGGTAGAGCGAGATCGGCTCCCTGCACTCGTACTGGATGTACATCTCCAGGTGGTCCTGGAGGTTCTCGCCGACGCCCGGCAGGGCATGCACCAGGGGGATGTCCAGGTCGCCGAGGTGGTCCGGGTTGCCGACACCGGAGCGCTGCAGGATCTGCGGCGAGGCGATGGCGCCGGCACACAGCAGCACCTCGCGGCGGGCACGCACCCGCTGCGCCTCGCCGCGGCGCCGGTAGCGCACGCCCACCGCCCGCTTGGCCTCGAACTCGATGACGTCGGTGAGCGAGCGGGTCTCGATGGTCAGGTTCGGGCGGCCCTTCGCCGGGTCCAGGTAGCCACGGGCGGTGGAGGCGCGACGTCCCTTCGAGGTGACGAAGCGATCCATGGGGCCGAAGCCCTCCTGGCGGTAGCCGTTGACATCCTCGGTCTCCGGGTAGCCGGCCTCCCTGGCGGCCTCGATGAAGGTGCGATAGAGGGGATTGTTGCCCGCCCTGGGGGTGGTGATGCTGACCGGGCCATCGCCGCCGTGGTAGTCGTCGGGGCCGATGTCGCGGCACTCGGACTTGCGGAAGTAGGGCAGGCAGCTGCGGTAGTCCCAGTCCTCGAGGCCCGGCCCCCTGGCCCAGTTGTCGTAGTCCAGGGCGTTGCCGCGGATGTAGCACATGCCGTTGATCAGTGACGAGCCGCCGAGCCCCTTGCCACGTCCGCACTCCATGCGCCGGCCGTCCATGTGCGGTTCCGGGTCGGTCTCGAAGGCCCAGTTGTAGCGCCTGCCCTGCAGCGGGTAGGCGAGTGCCGCCGGCATCTGGGTGCGGAAGTCGAAGCGGTGGTCGGGACCGCCGGCCTCGAGCAGCAGCACGCTGACGTCGGCGTCCTCGGTGAGCCGGGCGGCGAGCACGTTGCCGGCGGAGCCGGCGCCGATGATGACGTAGTCGAATTCACGAAGCTGGGACATAACATCTCTCACTGATAACACCACGGAAGCGGGTCTGCTTGCATGTGCAAGAAGAGTCGGCCCAAGGCAGACGCAGCTGGCTGTAGCGAGGGGCGCCGGGGACAAGACGAAGAGGAGGTCCTACGCCAGGGATGGCGTAGGTAGCGCCCAGGGAGGGGTTCACAGCGCCTCCTCGCAGGCTTGTCGACGGATCAGCCCCGAGCGATCCAGTTGGCTGTGCTGTTTTCGCTGCCTCCTAGAACACTGACTCGAAGGGCCCCATCTCCACCTGGACCGACTTGGTACGGGTGTAGTGGGTGAGTGTCTCGAGGCCGTTCTCGCGACCCACGCCGGACTGCTTGTAGCCGCCCACCGGCATCTCGGCGGGGGATTCTCCCCAGGTGTTGATCCAGCAGATGCCGGCCTCCAGGCGATGGATGGCGCCATGGGCGCGGTTGAGGCTCTCGGTGAAGACCCCGGCGGCCAGGCCGTAGTGGGTGTCGTTGGCGCGGCGGATCACCTCCTCCTGGTCGTCGAAGGCGAGGATCGCCATCACCGGGCCGAAGATCTCCTCGCGCACGATGCGCATCTCGTCGGAGCAGTCGGTGAACACCGTGGGGGCCGCCCAGGCGCCTCTGGCCCAATCGACGCCTGAATCGTCGTCGCCGCTGTCCCAGGCGTCGCCGCCGGCCAGCAGGCGGGCCCCCTCCTCCTTGCCGAGGGCGATATAGGCGAGCACCTTCTGCTGATGCGCGAAGCTGACCAGGGGGCCGAAGTTGACGCTCGGGTCCAGCGGGTCGCCGCTGCGGATACGCGCCACCCGCTCGAGGATCCTCGCCTCGAAGGCGTCCTTGACCGAGCGCTCCACGAAGACCCGGGTGCCGTTGGTGCAGATCTGCCCGCTGGAGTAGAAGTTGGCCATCATGGCGGCGTCGGCGGCACGCTCCAGGTCGGCGTCGGCGAAGACGATCAGCGGCGACTTGCCGCCGAGCTCCATGGTCACGTCCTTGAGGGTGGAGCCCCCGGCGGCGGCCATCACCTTCCTGCCGGTGCCCACCTCGCCGGTGAACGACACCTTGTCGATGCCGGCGTGCTCGGTCAGCATGGCGCCGACCTGGCCGTCGCCATGGACGACGTTGAAGACGCCGTCGGGCAGGCCGGCCTCGGTGAATATCTCGGCCAGCTTCATGGCGGTGAGCGGGGTGACCTCGCTGGGCTTGAACACCACGGCGTTGCCGGCGGCCAGCGCCGGGGCTGCCTTCCAGCAGGCGATCTGGATCGGGTAGTTCCAGGCACCGATGGCACCGACGACCCCGAGCGGCTCGCGGCGGGTATAGACGAAGGCGCTTTCCCGCAGCGGGATCTGGGTGCCCTCGATGGCCGGAGCGAGGCCGGCGTAGTATTCCAGCACGTCGGCGCCGGTGACGATGTCGACCGCGGCGGTCTCGCTGATCGGCTTGCCGGTGTTGCGGGACTCGAGCTCGGCCAGCTCGTCATTGCGGGCCCTGAGGAGCGCGACGGCGCGGTTCAGGATACGGCCACGCTCCATGCCGGTCATCGCCGCCCACCGGCGTTGCCCGGCACGGGCGGCCTCCACGGCGGTATCCAGGTCGGCGCGTGACGCCTGCTGCACCTCGGCGAGCAGGCTGCCGTCGAAGGGGTTCACGACCGTGAAGGTCTCACCGGAGGTGGCGTCCACCCGGCGGCCGTCGATATAGAGTGTCTGGGTGGCGAGGATTGCCATGGGATCTCCTCTCAGGAAACGGGTGACGATGAGTGGCTGGTCAGCAACTGATCCAGGTAGTCATGGGCCAGACGGCGGGCGTGGTCGGCATCCAGCCCTTCCGGTGTCAGGGCGCCACGCAGCCACAGGCCGTCGATCATGGCCGCAAGCCCGCGGGCAGCACGGCGGGCCTCGTCCCGGGGCAGCAGGCGCCGGAACTGACAGCAGAGGTTCGAGTAGAGACGCCGGTCATTGACCTGCTGCAGGCGCTGAAGCAGCGGCTGATGCATGCTGCTCGCCCAGAATGCCAGCCAGGTCTTGGCCACCGGGCCGGTGACCTGGCTGCGGTCGAAGTTGCCGTCGATGATGGCGCCCAGGTGGGCCCTGGGGGTGTCGTCGACCAGAACCTGGCGGCGCGCGGCCACGGCCTCACCGAGGTCGCTCAGGATCTGGCGCATGGTGGCCTCGAGCAGGCCGTCCTTGCCGCCGAAGTAGTGGCTGATGATGCCGGCGGAGACGCCGGCATGACGGGCGATGCGCATCACGGTGGCATCGGCCAGGCCGACCTCGTCGATGGCCGCCATGGTGGCCTTGATCAGCTGTTGGCGGCGGATGGGTTCCATTCCGACCTTGGGCACCTTGCTGACTCCTCTCCAGTGGGTTCGCCATGGGGCTTCGGGGGAGGCCTGATGGCTGAGACATTCAGTATGGCATTTTTTTATTGAACGTTCAATCAATAAAAGGGGTGGGCGATCGATGTCCGGCCGGCCGCTTGCGTCCCGGGCTTGCCAAGCCGCCGTTGCCTGTGCATAATTCTCCCCCTGTTGATCGGCGCAAGCAGGCCGGTGACTGGAAAATGGCTACGTAGCTCAGCTGGTTAGAGCACATCACTCATAATGATGGGGTCCCCTGTTCAAATCAGGGCGTAGCCACCAGAACAGTTCGGGAACGCCCGTCCGGCCACTGGCCGGGCGGGCGTTTCCTCTTGCGTCCGCCGCATCTCGCGGCCAGCCCGGGGGGCGTGGCCTCGGGCAATCCGCCCTTGACCTTGCGCGTCCAGTCCGTATACTACGCCCCGTGCTCGAGGCCATTCCCCGATAGCTCAGTTGGTAGAGCAAATGACTGTTAATCATTGGGTCGCAGGTTCGAGTCCTGCTCGGGGAGCCAGCCTTGCCTCCGCCGCAGCGAGCACCATGCGGTAATCGGTCGTTCCTCGATAGCTCAGTTGGTAGAGCAAGTGACTGTTAATCACTGGGTCGCAGGTTCGAGTCCTGCTCGAGGAGCCAGAGGCCGCATCCCTCCCGCCGTACACCGGCCATTCCCGGATAGCTCAGTCGGTAGAGCAAGTGACTGTTAATCACTGGGTCGCAGGTTCGAGTCCTGCTCCGGGAGCCACGACGGACCGCCGTCGATCCCCTGACGTGATGCCATCGGCAACGATCCTCGCCGTGCCCCGAGTCGGGACGTCGCCGGGGAGAGGCTTGACCGGTGAACCCGGTTGGCTACGCTGTAAGATGTATAATACATGCATCAATTGGCCTCGGCCCCGCCGAAGGGCGTCGGTTGCTGGTGGCGGGCGCGAAGGCCTGGAGGAGGGAGATCCCGTGGATCACACCCATATCGAGCAACGTCTGCTCAAGCGTATCGTCGGCGCGTTGCTGGTCGGGGGATGCCTGCTGCTGGGCACCATGGCGGCGCAGGCGGATGACCATGAGGCCAGCCAGGACACCTGGCTGCCGACCCTCGTCACGGAGACGCCCCAGGAGGGGTTTGCCCTGGCGGTGACCCTGTCCCAGAAGGCAGTGGCGACCACCCAGACGGATGCCGAGACGCGCAAGGCGCTTCGGCCCGAGTATGCCGAAGACCCGGACAGCCTGATTGCGGTCTCCCACGTCATCGCGACCCACTTCCAGACCATCGCCGCTGCCAACGACTACTGGCGGGAGTAGCCCGCTGGGAGCCGGCACCGTCCGGCGGCTCGGGGGTGGCGGCGGGAAGCGCCGTGCCGTAAGGGGCGTGCCGGCCTGGCCGGCACGTCACCCGAGGGCGTCTCAGTGGCTGGTGGCCAGCCGGTAGCTGCCGTTGAGCTGGGCATAGTCGAGCAGGATCTGTGCGGCTTCCAGCACCTGGGCGCGGTCCACCGGTTCCTCCTCTTCGTCGGCGTCCTCGCCACGGGCGTCGATCCACTCCTCCAGTGGCTCGAGCCCCAGGGCCAGGCGGCGCTGGTTCTCGAGGGCCAGCTGCTCGGCCTCCTGGTCCTCGACCTCGCGCTGGCGCTGCTCGCGATTGAGGCTGACGCTGGTGTTCTGCTCGCGCATGCGTTTCACCAGTTCGGCCTGTCGCTCCAGGTAACGGAAGTTGGGCAGCGTCTCGGCGCGGCTACGGTGGCGATCCTGAAGGGTCTCGAGGTGCTTCCAGGGCTCGCCGTAGGTGCGGTACTGCACCGCGCGCACGGTATCCCACTCCAGGGCGTTGTCGAGGCTGCTCTCGCCTATGATCTCCGGGTCCACCAGGCTGGGGAAGACGATGTCGGGCTCGACCCCGCGGTGCTGGGTGCTGTCGCCGGAGATGCGGTAGAACTTGGCGCGTGTCAGCTTGATCTGGCCGTGGCTGAGCTCGTTGAGGGTCTGTACCGTGCCCTTGCCGAAGGTCTGCTCGCCGACCACCAGGCCGCGGCCATAGTCCTGGATGGCGCCGGCGAAGATCTCCGAGGCAGAGGCCGAGAGGCGGTTCACCAGCACGCCCAGGGGGCCGTCATAGTGGGTCCCGGTCTCGGTGTCGCCGTAGAGGCTGATGCGTCCCCGGGCATCACGCACCTGCACGGTAGGGCCGCGGTCGATGAACAGGCCGATCAGCGAGTTGGCCTCCTGGAGGGCGCCGCCGCCATTGTTGCGCAGGTCGAGGACGATGCCCTCGATCCCTTCCTCCTTGAGCCGCTCGATCTCGCGGGCCACGTCGCGGGTCGTGCTGCGGAAGTCCTCCTCGCCGGCCTGCCAGGCGTCGAAGTCGACATAGAAGGTGGGGATCTTGATGGCGCCGATGCGATGCATGCCGTCGTCGCGCTCGATCTCGATCACCTCGCCCTTGGCGGCCTGGTCCTCCAGGCTGACGGTGTCCCGGGTGATCTCGACGACCCGTGAGCGCGTCATGTCGACGGCCTGGGCGGGCACCACGTCGAGGCGCACCACCGAGCCCTTGGGGCCGCGAATCAGGTCCACCACGTTGTCGAGCCGCATGCCCACCACGTTGACCATCTCGTCATCGTCTTCCTGGCCCACGGCGATGATGCGATCGGCGGGCTCCAGTACCCCGGCGCGCTCGGCGGGGCCGCCGGGGACCAGGCTCGACACCTTGACATACTCGCCGTCGGACTGGAGCAGGGCGCCGATACCTTCCAGCGACAGGCGCATCTGGATGTCGAAGGATTCCCCTTGGCGTGGCGAGAGGTATTCGCTGTGGGGGTCGATGCTGCTGGTCACCGCCGCCATGAACAGCCCGAAGACGTCCTCGGGCTCCGTCTGCTGCACGCGGGAGAGCTGGCCCTCATAGCGCTGTCGCAGGTTGGCGACCACCTGTTCGTCGTCCTGTCCGCCGATCACCTGGCTGAGGGCGGCGTTCTTGAGCCGCTTGAGCCACAGTTCATCCAGCTCGGCCTCGCTCTTCGCCCAGGGGGCGTCGTCGCGCTCGAGCTCGAGGCGCAGATCCGTGTCGTAGTCGAAGCCCGCGCCCTCGTCGAGCTTGGCCAGCAGCCATTCGAGGCGCGCTTCGGTCCGCTCGTGCTGGCGACGATAGAGGGCGTAGACCCGGTCCAGGTCGCCGTCGAAGAGGGCGTCGTCCATGCTCTCTTCCAGGTCCCGGAAGGCTTCCACGTCCTCGTGCAGCAGGTAGGCACGCTGTCCGTCGAGGATGTCGAGGTAGCGCTGGAAGGCCCGGCGCGACCAGGCATCGTCGAGGCTGATATCGTCGTAGTGGCCGTAACGCAGCGACTCGGCGACTTCCACGGCGGCCTGGCGCTGGGCATCCGTGGGTTGCAGTGCCGCGAGGGCGGTAGTGGCGACCATCAGCAACCCAGCCAGGGCAACCGAACGGCCAAGGGTGGCAAACAGGCTCATCAATGAAGCACTCCCGGTTTCATGTACACTTTCTTCCCTAGACCCGCGCTCGGCTGTCGAGTTGCGTGGACCGAGCCGCCATTGTAGCAGCTCGACCCGGTCGCATGACCCCATATAACCCCAGACCCCAGTATTGAGGAAGCCCATGCCACAGGACGACCTGCTCGAGCGTCTGCTCGACTTCCTGCGCCGCTCTCCCACGCCCTGGCACGCCGTGGCCAACATGGTCTCGCGACTCGAGGGGGCCGGTTTCCGGCGACTCGACGAGACCGAAGCCTGGCGGCTCGATCCCGGCGAGCGGGTCTACGTCACCCGCAACGACTCCTCGGTCATTGCCCTGCAGCTGCCGCGGCAGCCGCTGGAGGCGCTGCGCATGATCGGCGCCCATACCGACAGCCCGGGGCTGCGGCTCAAGCCCAACGCCGCCCAGACCTCCGCCGGCTGGCTGCAGCTGGGCGTGGAGGTCTACGGCGGAGCCCTGCTGGCCCCCTGGTTCGACCGCGACCTGGGGCTGGCCGGGCGGGTGCACGTCCGCCATCCCGACGGGCGCCTGGAGGGTGTGCTGATCGGTGTCGACCGGCCGGTGGCGATCATCCCCAGCCTGGCGATCCACCTCGACCGCGAGGCCAACAATGGCCGTGCGATCAATGCCCAGACCGAGATGGCGCCGGTGCTGCTCCAGGGCGGCGAGCATGCCGACCTGGAGCGGCTGCTGCTGACCTGGCTCGAGGAACAGCATGACCTCACGGGCATCGAGATCCTCGATTTCGAGCTCGTCCTGCACGACATGCAGCCACCGTCACGGGTGGGCGTGGAGGGCGAGCTGATCGCCAGTGCCCGGCTCGACAACCTGCTTTCCTGCTTCATCGGCCTGGAGGCGCTGCTGGCGAGCGACGGCAGTCAGGGTGCCCTGCTGGTGGCCAACGACCACGAGGAGGTCGGGAGTGCCAGTGCCTGTGGCGCCCAGGGCCCCTTCCTCGGCGATGTGCTGCGACGGGTGAGCGATCAGCTGGGTGGCGGGGGAGGAGAGGATGTGGTCCGGCTGGTCCAGTCCTCGAGGATGATCTCCTGCGACAATGCCCATGCCCTGCATCCCAACTTCCCGGACAAGCATGATGCCGCCCACGGCCCCTCCCTCAATGGCGGGCCGGTGATCAAGGTCAACGCCAACCAGCGCTATGCCACCAACAGCGCCACCGCCGCCCTGTTCCGTGATCTCTGCCGCGAGGCGGGCGAGCCGGTGCAGACCTTCGTCACCCGCGCCGACATGGCCTGTGGCAGCACCATCGGGCCGATCACCGCCACCGAACTGGGGGTGCCGACCCTGGACGTCGGCGTGGCCCAGTGGGCGATGCACTCGATCCGCGAGACCGCCGGCGTCCGCGACGTGGCCTCGCTGACCCGGGTGCTCACCGCCTTCTGCAACCGGACGGAGCTGGCCTGACGAGAGGCGCCGCGTCCACACGAAAGAACCCGACGCCGGGGGCGTCGGGTTCTCGAATCCCTGGTGGCTACGCCCTGATTTGAACAGGGGACCCCATCATTATGAGTGATGTGCTCTAACCAGCTGAGCTACGTAGCCGTACAGCGGGGGCAAAGTCTACGGATCACCCCTCGCGATGTCAAGCCGTCCGGGTCAGACGTTGAAGCGGAAGTGGATCACGTCGCCGTCCTGGACGATGTACTCCTTGCCTTCCAGGCGCCACTTTCCGGCGTCCTTGGCGGCCTGTTCGCCGCCCAGGGTGACGAAGTCGTCGTAGGAGATGACCTCCGCGCGGATGAAGCCCTTCTGGAAATCGGTGTGGATCACCCCGGCGGCCTCGGGGGCGGTGGCGCCCACCTTCACCGTCCAGGCGCGCACTTCCTTGACCCCGGCGGTGAAGTAGGTCTGCAGGCCGAGCAGCTGGTAGCCGGCACGGATCACCCGGTCGAGGCCGGGTTCCGCCATGCCCATCTCGTCGAGGAACATGGCACGCTCGTCGTCATCCAGCTCGGCGATCTCGGCCTCGAGCTGGTTGCACACCGGCACCACCACGGCGCCCTCCTCGGCGGCGATCTCGTTCACCACGTCGAGGTAGGGGTTGGCCTCGAAGCCGTCCTCGTTGACGTTGGCGATGTACATGGTCGGCTTGAGGGTCAGGAAGCCGAAGCTCTTGAGCTGGCGCGTCTCGTCGTCGTCGAGGCCGAAGCTGCGCAGGGGCTGGCCCTCGGCCAGGTGCGGCTGGATGCGCTCGAGGATCGCCTTGGTGGCGATGGCCTCCTTGTCGCCACCCTTGGCCACGCGCACCAGGCGCTGGATGGCGCGCTCGACGGTGTCGAGGTCGGCCAGCGCCAGCTCCATGTTGATGATCTCGATGTCCGACCGGGGGTCGACCTGGTTGGCCACATGGATGACGTTGTCGTTGTCGAAGCAGCGCACCACATGGGCGATGGCCTGGGTCTCGCGGATATTGGCCAGGAACTGGTTGCCGAGCCCCTCGCCCCGGGAGGCACCCGCCACCAGGCCGGCGATGTCGACGAACTCCATGGTGGTGGGGATCACCTTCTGGGGCTTCACGATCTCGGCCAGCCTGTCGAGGCGCGGGTCGGGCATCGGCACGATGCCGACATTGGGCTCGATGGTGCAGAACGGGAAGTTCTCGGCGTCGATGCCGGACTTGGTCAGTGCATTGAAGAGGGTGGACTTGCCGACGTTGGGCAGGCCGACGATACCGCAGTTGAAACCCATGGGAGTGTCCTGGAAAGCGTGTTCGCGATTGGAAAGTGGCGAGTATTCTACGCGACAGAGTCGTAAGCCATAAGCTGTAAGCCGCAAGAAAACCCTTGCCGTCGAGCAGTGGTGACTGACAGCTCATGGCTTCAAGCTTGCAGCTGGCGTCTCCGTCTCAGGCGGAAAAACTGTGCAGCCGGTTCATGGCACGCGCCCAGTCGCCGGCCAGCGCCAGGGGCAGGGTGGCCAGGCACTCGTCGATGGCCGCCTCGATGGCGCCGTGCTCGGCCTTGCCGGGGCGTCCCAGCACATAGTGGGTCACCTGGCGGGAATCGCCGGGGTGCCCGATGCCGACGCGCAGGCGATGGAAGCCGCGCTCGTTGCCCAGTGCGCTGATGGTGTCGCGCAGGCCGTTGTGGCCGCCGTGGCCGCCGCCCTGCTTGTAGCGTGCCGTGCCGGGTGGCAGGTCCAGTTCGTCGTGGGCCACCAGCAACTCGTCCGGGGTGATGCGGAAGAACTGGCAGAGTGCCGCCACGGCGGCGCCGCTGCGATTCATGAAGGTGGTGGGATTGAGCAGATGCAGGTCATGGCCCTCGAACTGCACCCGCGCATGCAGGCCGAGGAACTTCTTCTCGGGGCGCAGTTCCCCTCCGGCCTGGCGGGCCACGGCCTCCACCAGCCAGGCGCCGGCATTGTGGCGGGTGGCCTCGTAGTCGGCGCCGGGATTGCCCAGCCCGATGATCGCTTTGACCTGGCTCATCGTCGCTGCCTCCAAAAAATCATCTGGAATGATTTTTGACGTCGCGTTAGCGGCGCTCCGCGGGATGGCCGCCAGGGAGAGGCGGCCACAAAAAAAATCAAGCGCACGAGCGCTTGATCGGGAAGGGGAGGGGCCATGCGGACATGGCCCCGGGCAGGCACGATTACTCGGCGCTGCCTTCCTCTTCCTCGCCTTCGCCTTCTTCCTCGGCATCACCGCCGCGGACCTTGGCCTTGGTGATGTTCAGCACGGCATTGTCGTGGTCCTCACCGTGGGTCAGGTCGACCAGGGTGACGCCGGCCGGTACCTTGAGGTCGGAGAGGTGCAGGGTGGTGCCCAGCTCGACCTCGGCGATGTCGACTTCCAGGAAGTCGGGCAGGTCCTTGGGCAGGCAGTTGATCTGGACCTCGTTGGAGAGCACATGCAGTTCGCCGCCCTGGTCCTTGATGCCGACGCACTTCTCCTCGCCCACGACGTGCAGCGGCACGTTGATGGTGATCTCGTGGGTGGCATCCACGCGCAGGAAGTCGGCGTGGGTGATCAGCGGCTTGAAGGGGTGACGCTGCAGGTCACGGACGACGACCTGCTCGCTCTTGCCGTCCACTACCAGGTTGATCACCGAGGAGAAGAAGGATTCGTCCTCGATCGCCTTGTAGAAGGGGGCCTTCTCGACGGAGATGGGCTGGGGGGCCTGCTCGCCACCATAGATGATGGCCGGCACCTGGAGGTTCGCACGACGCAGGCGGCGGCTCGCACCTTTCCCCAGGTCGTTACGAACGCTGGCATTGAGGGTGAAATCGGACATGATATTGCCTCTTGCTTGAGAGTAGGGAAATCGCCATGGCCCGCGACCTGGCCATGGCGTTTCCGGGTGCCCCGGAGGGCGCTTTCCGGCGCGGTTCCGGTTCAGTGGAACATCGCGCTGACGGATTCCTCGTTGCTGACCCGGCGGATCGCCTCGGCGATCAGGCCGGCGACGCTGAGCTGGCGGATCTTGCCGCTGCGACGGGCCACGTCGGACAGCGGGATGGTATCGGTGACCACGACCTCGTCGAGCACCGAGCCGGTGATGTTGTCGACCGCGGGGCCGGAGAGGATCGGGTGGGTGGCATAGGCCACCACGCGGCGCGCACCGTGCGCCTTGAGCGCCTCGCCGGCCTTGCACAGGGTGCCGGCAGTATCGATCATGTCGTCGACCACCACGCAGGTGCGGTTGTCGATCTCGCCGATGATGTGCATCACCTGGGCCTGGTTGGCCTGGGGGCGGCGCTTGTCGATGATGGCGAGGTCGGCATTGAGCTGCTTGGCGATGGCTCGGGCCCGGACCACGCCGCCGACATCGGGGGAGACCACCACCAGGTCCTCGTAGTTCTGGCGCTCGATGTCGTCGAGCAGGATCGGCGAACCGTAGACGTTGTCCACCGGCACGTCGAAGAAGCCCTGGATCTGGTCGGCATGCAGGTCCATGGTCATCACCCGGTCGACCCCGGCCTTGACCATCATGTCGGCGACGATCTTGGCGGAGATCGGCACCCGGGCCGAACGCACGCGGCGGTCCTGACGGGCATAGCCGAAATAGGGAACCACCGCGGTGATCCGCGAGGCGGAGGCCCGGCGCAGGGCATCGACCATCAGGATCAGCTCGAGCAGGTTGTCATTGGTCGGTGCACAGGTGGACTGCAGGACGAAGACATCCTTGCCGCGCACGTTCTCGTTGATCTCGACCGCGATCTCGCCGTCGCTGAACTGGCCCACCGTGGCGTTGCCCATGCGGGTATCCAGACTCTCGGCAATCTTCTGGGCGAGTTCGGGATTGGCGTTCCCGGCGAAAACCATCAATTTTGACACGCGCAGCCACCTTTGCAGTGTTGGGGATCTCAGGGGGTCATGCCGTCGAGCCGGATCCGGGGAAACTGTCTCGTCGCTCGACAATGGGGGCGCTCGGCACAGGCCCGGAGTCGGACTCGCCACCAGTCGTCTCCCGTCATGAGGGCGAGGTGCTCAGCGACCGAGCACAGCATGGAGAGGAGAGCAGTTGAGGCCCCGCGCCATGAAGGCCTGCCAGTGGTGCCGGGTCGCCTCGGCCAGTAGCCGATCGGCCTCTCCCTTGCTCTGGAGTCGGGCGAAGACGCAGGCACCGGTACCGGTGAGCATGGTCGGAGCCCGGCTCGACAGCCAGTCGAGTGCCCGCGCCACTTCCGGATAGAGCTCCCTCACCGTGGCCTCGCAGTCGTTGCGCCAGCTCGACGCACCCCCCTGCAGTGCGCGCGCCATGGTAATCGGGAGGGTGTCGCGTGTCAATTGTGCCGCTCCGAACACCGCCTGCGTGGAGACCGTCACGCCGGGGTGTATCACCACGAACCAGGGGGTGTCGAGATCGACCGGGGTGAGTCGCTCGCCGATCCCCTCGGCCCAGGCGGCATGGCCCCGCACGAAGACCGGTACGTCGGCGCCCAGGCTGAGGCCCAGTGCCGCCAGTCGGTCGAGGTCGAAGCCGAGGCCCCAGAGTCGGTCGAGGCCGAGCAGGGTGGTGGCCGCGTTGGAGCTGCCGCCACCCAGGCCGCCGCCCATGGGCAGGCGCTTCTCCAGGTGGATCTCGGCGCCGAGTCGGCAGCCGGCCTCGGCCTGGAGCAGGCGGGCGGCGCGCACGATCAGGTTGTGTTCGGGAGCCACGCCGTGGAGTGTCGGCGTCAGGCGAACCTGGCCGTCGGCACGGGGGGCGAGTGTCAGGGTATCGCCATGGTCGAGGAACTGGAACAGGGTCTGCAGTTCGTGGTAGCCGTCGGGCCGCCGGCCGGTGATCAGCAGCAGCCGGTTGAGCTTTGCCGGCGCCGGCAGCGTGAGGTGGGGAGACTCAGGCATCGTCGATGACCGGGCGCCAGTCGGTGACCACCAGGGTCACCCGCAGGGTGTCGATCTCCATGACCATGCGGCGCGGCAGCCACAGCTCCCGGACGAGGACCCAGTCGCGATAGTCGATCTGCCAGCCGTCCTGGTGCAGGCGCAGCGGGAAGCCGAGTTCGTCGCGCTCGAGCCGGTGCTCGCTGGCCTCCGACGGCAGGCCGCGGATCCAGTCGGAGAGAGCGCTCACCGGCAGCGACCAGCCCAGCTGTTCGTCCATCAGTGCTTCCGGCGTCTCGGCCTCGAAGCGGCCCTCCGGGGTGGTCAGCGAGAAGCGCCCCTCGCGACCCTCCAGGGTGCTGCGGCCACTGCCGAAGGGTCCGCTGATCAGCAGGCGGTAGTAGTGGGGGTGCTGGCTCCAGTCGAGGTTGGCGCTGGTCGAGTCCTCGGGAGTGCGCAGTCCCGCCTTGCCGGCCAGGACCCAGGTGTCGAGGCGCTCGAGGCGCTCGGCCTGGGCCTGCCACTGGCCGGCGGCGCGTTCGCCGTCGGGAAGCGGGGCGCGACCGGCACAGCCGGCCAGCAGGGCCAGGATCAGGATCGACGTCAGCAGTCGCAACGGGGGGGTATCCGGCATGAAGATGTCTCGTCGTGTCACAAGGGCGCACCGGTGCGCTCGGGGATCAGTTCGGGGATGCGTTCGAGCAGCTCGTCGAGCACCGGGTGTTCATCGAAGCGCTCCATGGCCTCGCGGGTCAGGGCGCGGGCCTCGTCGTGGCGCTCCAGGGTCCAGAGCACCTCGATGAGGTGTGCGGCGATCTCCTGGTCGGGCAGGGTGGCGTAGGCCCTTTCGAGCCACGGCAGGGCGCGCTCCGGCTCGCCGAGGCGGAAGAGCACCCATCCCATGCTGTCCATGATGGCCGGGCTGCCCGGCTCGAGTTCCAGGGCCCGTTCGATCATCGCCCTGGCCTCCTCCAGGCGCCCCTCGATGCCGAGGTCCGCCAGGGTGTAGCCCAGGGCGTTGAGGGCGGTGGCGTTGTCGGGGTCGCGCTCGATGATGCGACCCAGGTCGCGCTCCATGGCCTCGAGGTCACCGCCCTCCCAGGCTCGCATGGCGCGCATGTAGAGCAGCTGCTCGTCGTTGGGGGTGCGCTCCAGTTCCCGGTCGAGCAGGACCGTGGCCTCGTCGGCTCGCCCCTCGCGCTCGAGCAGCTCGACTTCCAGCGACACCAGGTCGGTGAAGTAGGCCTCGTGGCGCAGGCGCTCGATGCGCAGGAAGGCGCGGGCGTCGAGCAGACGATCGTCGTCGATCAGCATGCGGGCGGCGCTCAGGCGGGCCGGCAGGAATTCGTCGCCCGGTGGCACCTGGCGGTAATAGAGGAGGGCGTTGTCGATCTCGTCTTCCGCCTCGGCGATGGCACCGAGCAGGTAGAAGGCCAGCGCGGGGGTATCCGCCTCGCCGATCAGCGGCAGCAGCAGGCGGCGGGCCGGTTCGGGATGGCCCTCCTCGAGGTAGAGCTGGGCCAGGGCCAGGCGCAGCTCCTGGTTGCCGGCCTGGGATTCGAGCAGGTTGTCGGTCTGTGCCTCGGCGGCGTCGATGTTGCCCAGGCGCAGTTCGCTCTGGGCGAGCATCAGGACAAGGCGCGGATCGCCGGGGGTGATGGTCAGGCCGCGCCGGGCCGCCGTCCGGGCCCGGGTGTAGTCGCCGGCCTCCTGGGCCAGGCGCGCCCGGGTCAGCCACAGCGCCGGCAGTTCCGGGGAGCGCTCCGCCAGCCGGTCGAGACGGCGCTGGGCGGAGGCCGTGTCGCCGATGGCGACCTCCAGCAGGGCGGTGGCCAGCTCGGCATCATCATGCTGGGGGTGTTCCAGGGCGCTGGGGCGGGCCAGGTGGTCGCGCATCAGCTCCAGCAACGGGGCCGGGTCGGCATTCTCCCCCAGGGCCAGTTCGACGAAGGCGCTCAGCTCACCCTGGCCGCCACGTTCGACGACCTGCAGCCGCTGTGCCAGGGCCTCCGGCCAGTCGCCGCGCTGCAGCGCCAGGCTGGCGAGCAGGCGGGTCGGGGCCTCGGAATCCGGGGCGAGGGTCCGCCACAGCTCGGCGGTATGGGTGAGCAACTGGGGATCGTTGCTGAAGCGGGCCGCCAGGGCGGCGCGTTCCACCAGGGCCACCGAGCCATAGCGTTCGGCGCCCTCCAGGTAGCCCTGGGTGGCACGTCGGTAGTCGCCGCGCTGGCCGGCGAGCTCGGCGGTCAGCAGGCCGGCCAGGCCCCGGGCATCCAGTCCGCGCTCGATGGGGGGGGCGCCCGCCAGCGGATCGTCGTCCAGCCCGGCATCAGGGCCGGACGGCAGCGCCTGGCAGCCGGTGACCAGCAGCGCCAGTGCCAGCGGGGGCAGGGCGGTACGCCAGGAGCGGGAGAGGGTGTCGAGTCCGGAGGGCATGCGAGCCTCGTTCAGGATGGCGAGCCGCCAGCATAACGGCTTGGCCGTCCCGGGCAAAGTTCGCCGCCACGCGCATGGCGCTCGGGCGGCCCCGGCTGTGTTAGAATCGGGCGCCTCGACATGGTGGATGGACCCGCACCGCCGGATGAACTAGCGAAGACGCCGAACGCATGACGCTGCTTGCCCTTGGAATCAATCACCGGACCGCGACCGTGGAGGTGCGCGAACAGGTCGCCTTCACGCCCATCCAGCTGGAGTCGGCGCTTGAAGAGCTGCGCGGCCTGCCCGAGGTACGCGAGGCGGCGGTGCTTTCCACCTGCAACCGCACCGAGCTCTACTGCATTACCGAGTCCAGTGGCGAGCAGGCGATCCTCGACTGGCTGGGCCGCTTCCACGGCCTGCGCGTGGAGGAGCTGTCGCGCTGCGCCTACCATTACCTGGACAACGACGCCGCCCGTCACCTGATGCGGGTGGCGGTGGGGCTCGACTCCATGGTGCTCGGCGAACCGCAGATACTGGGCCAGCTCAAGGACGCCTACCAGAGTGCCCGCCAGGCCAAGGGCCTGGGCGGTGAGCTCGAGCGGCTCTTCCAGCACACCTTCGCCGTGGCCAAGCAGGTGCGTACCGAGACCGGCATCGGCCGCAACCCGGTGTCGGTGGCCTATGCCGCGGTCAGCCTGGCGAGCCGCATCTTCGATGACTTCTCCCGCTCCCGCGCGCTGCTGATCGGTGCCGGCGAGACCATCGAGCTGGTGGCGCGCCACCTCTTCGAGGCCGGGGTGCGCCAGCTCACCGTGGCCAACCGCACCCGCGAGCGTGCCGATCGCGTGGCCGGTGCCCTGGGCGGACAGGCGATCACCCTGGACGAGATCCCCGTGGCCCTGGAACATTCCGACATCGTCATCTCCTCCACGGCCGCCCCCCTGCCGATCCTCGGCAAGGGCATGGTCGAGCGGGCACTGAAGAAGCGCCGTCACCGGCCGATCTTCATGGTCGACATCGCCGTGCCCCGGGACATCGAACCCGAGGTGGGCGAACTGGGCGATGTCTTCCTCTATACCGTCGATGACCTCCAGGAGGTGATCGAGGAGAACCGCCGGCATCGCCAGGTGGCCGCCGACCAGGCCGAGTCGCTGATCGAGCACGGTGTCGGCGCCTGGCAGCACGAACGGCGTATCCGCAGCGGCGGCGAGCTGATCCGAGACTACCGTGCCCGGGCCGAGGCGCTGCGCGAGCTCTCCGAGCAGCAGGCGCTGGCGCGCCTGGCCCGCGGCGAGGATCCCGAGGCGGTGGTTCGCCGCCTCGCCCACCAGTTGACCAATCGCCTGCTGCATCGTCCCACGGTGGCGCTGCGCGAGGCGGCCTCCAGCGAGCGCCGCGACCTGCTCGATGCCGCCACGGCACTGCTGCTCGATGCCCCATCCGACAAGACCCGATAGGACTGCCAATGAAAGCTTCCCTGTGTCAGCGTCTCGACGCCTTCGCCGAGCGCTTCGAGGAGCTCTCCGCCCTGCTGGCGGATCCCGAGGTGATCGCCGACCAGGCCCGTTTCCGCGATTACTCCCGCGAGTATGCCGAGCTCGAGTCGCTGGTGGATGCCTGGCGTGCCTACCGTGACATCGAGGCGGACATCGAATCCGCCCGGCAGCTCACCGCCGACAGCGATGCCGAGATGCGCGAGCTGGCCGAGCTGGAACTGGCAGAGGGGCGAGAGCGCCTCGAGGCCCTGGAGGCCCGGCTCAAGCAGCTGCTGGTGCCCAGGGATCCCGACGACCGGCGCAATGTCTTTCTCGAGGTGCGTGCCGGCACCGGCGGCGACGAGGCGGCGCTGTTCGCCGGCGACCTTTTCCGCATGTACTCCCGCTATGCCGAGAAGCGGGGCTGGAAGGTCGAGGTGGTCAGCGCCAGTCACGGCGAGCAGGGCGGCTACAAGGAGATCATCTCGCGGGTGAAGGGCGACGGCGTCTATGCACGGCTCAAGTTCGAGTCCGGTGCCCACCGGGTGCAGCGCGTGCCGGCCACCGAGTCACAGGGGCGCATCCATACCTCGGCCTGCACCGTGGCGGTGATGCCCGAGGCCGACGAGGTGGGCGATATCGACATCAACCCCGCGGACCTGAGGGTGGATACCTTCCGCTCCAGCGGTGCCGGCGGCCAGCACGTCAACACCACCGACTCGGCGATCCGCATCACCCACCTCCCCAGCGGGGTGGTGGTGGAGTGCCAGGAGGAGCGCAGCCAGCACAAGAACCGCGCCAAGGCGATGTCGCTGCTGGCCGCACGGCTCAGGCAGTCGGCGGTGGAGAGCCACCGCCAGGCCCAGGCCGACGAACGCAAGAGCCTGGTCGGCTCCGGCGATCGCAGCGAGCGCATCCGCACCTACAACTTCCCCCAGGGGCGGGTCACCGACCATCGCATCAACCTCACCCTCTACAAGCTCGCCGATGTGATCAGCGGCGAGCAGCTCGACGAGGTGATCGAGCCGCTGATCCACGAGTACCAGGCCGAGCAGCTCGCCGCCCTGCAGCAGGAGGCCTGATGTGCAGGGAGGGATAGTGCGCCTCGACGTCCTGCTGGCCCGGGCCGCCGGCCGGCTGCAGGCCGCCGGATCCACCTCGCCACGCCTGGATGCCGAGGTGCTGCTGTGTCATGTCCTGGGGGTCGACCGCACCTGGCTCTATACCTGGGGTGACCGTGAGGCGGCGTCCTGGGCGCGCGCCCGCTTCGAGGCGCTGGTGGCGGCCCGTGCCGCCGGCCGGCCGGTGGCCTACCTCACGGGGGAGCGGGAGTTCTGGGGGCTTCGGCTTGCCACCGATCCCAGCACCCTGATCCCCCGCCCCGATACCGAGACCCTGGTGGAGGCTGCCCTGGAGAAGGCCGCGGCGGCGACCGGCCGGCTGCTCGACCTCGGCACCGGC
Source organism: Halomonas terrestris (assembly GCF_049166755.1). NCBI lineage: Bacteria > Pseudomonadati > Pseudomonadota > Gammaproteobacteria > Oceanospirillales > Halomonadaceae > Halomonas > Halomonas terrestris. The sequence goes on from NZ_JBMHFZ010000008.1 coordinate 143,844, forward strand.
AGCGGGGCCATCGCCCTGGCCGTGGCCAGCGAGCGGCCCGGATGGCGGGTGCTGGGGGTCGACCTGCGACCGGAGGCGGTGGCCCTGGCCCGGCGCAACGCCGCACGGTTGGGCATCGCCAATGCCGAGTTCCGCCACAGCGACTGGTTCGCGGCGCTCGCCGGCGAGACCTTCGAGATCATCGTATCCAACCCCCCCTACGTGGCCGAGGATGACCCCCACCTGGCGCAGGGGGACCTGCGCCACGAGCCGCACAGCGCGCTGGTGGCGGCAGAGCAGGGCATGGCCGACCTCCGGCACCTGGTGGGGGAGGCCCGTGACCATCTCCTGCCGGGGGGGTGGCTGCTGCTCGAGCACGGCTTCGACCAGGCCGCGGCGGTGCGCCGCGCCCTGGTGGCCCGGGGCTATGAGGAGGTGACGAGTCTGCGCGACCTGGCCGGCCATGAGCGAGTCAGCCTGGGCCGGCATCCCCGGGGCCCGCGTTGACGGCACGATGCTGGAGCCGCCCGGTTCCCTGTGGTACATCTGGTACAGCAAGAATTTCCAGATGCTGCCGTGATTTCGTGACCGAAAACCAGAAAGTCATCACCTGCCTGGTGCTTTTCAGTCGATTCGTCTGTCATGGCGGCGTGTCCAGCCACCCTCGACCGGCATGCTCATACGACAATGAAAGCCAAGACCCGCTCGCTCGACCGCATCGACCTGAAGATCCTGCGCTGCCTGCAGGAGAATGCCCGCATCTCCTACGTCGACCTGGCCTCCCAGGTGGGGCTCTCCACCACGCCCTGCCTGGAACGCGTCAAGCGCCTGGAGCGGGCCGGTATCATCCGCGGCTACAAGGCGGTACTCGATCCCCGGGCCCTCAAGGCCAACCTGCTGGTGTTCGTGGAGATCAGCCTCGAGACCCAGTCGCCGGCGGTGTTCGACGAGTTCCGTCGGGCGGTGGCCAAGCTGCCGCAGATCCAGGAGTGCCACCTGGTCTCGGGCCAGTTCGACTATATCCTCAAGTGCCGCATCCCCGAGATGTCTGCCTACCGCCAGCTGCTCGGCGACGTGGTGCTGACCCTGCCCGGGGTCAAGGAGTCCAAGAGCTACGTGGTGATGGAGGAGGTCAAGGAGGACTTCTCGCTCCACGTGCCCGAGATCGAGGAGTTCGAGGGCAAGTGATCCGCCATGCTTTCCGGAGGCCCACCCTTCCATGAATGACGATGACCTGCTGCGCTACAGTCGCCAGATCATGCTCGACCAGATCGACATCGCCGGGCAGGAGCGGTTGCTCGCCGGGCACGCCCTGGTGATCGGCGCCGGGGGCCTGGGCTCGCCGGTGGTGCTCTACCTCGCTGCCGCCGGCGTGGGGCGGCTGACCCTGGCCGATGCCGACGAGGTGGAACTCTCCAACCTGCAGCGCCAGATCGCCCATGGCCAGGGGGACATCGGCTGCAACAAGGCCGAGTCGGCCCGGGAGGCGGCGCAGGCGCTCAACCCGGCGTGCACCATCGAGGTGGTGGCCGAGCATCTCGAGGGGGCGGCCCTGGCGCGTGTCGTCGACCAGGCCGACGTGGTGCTCGACTGCACGGATCGCTTCTCCAGCCGTTATGCCATCAACGCGGCCTGCCGGGCCGCCGGCGTGCCGCTGGTCTCGGGGGCGGCGATCCGCTTCTCCGGCCAGCTGGCGGTGTTCGATCCCCGCGACCCCGAAGCGCCCTGCTACGCCTGTCTCTATCCCCCCGGGGAAGGGGGCGACGACGAGGAGCTGCGCTGCGCCGAGAACGGCGTGGTGGCGCCCCTGGTGGGGCTGATCGGCAGCTTCCAGGCGCTCGAGGCGATCAAGCTGCTGAGCGGGGCCGGCACGCCCCACCAGGGGCTCTCCACCTTCGACGGGCTGGCCGGGCAATGGCGCCACTTCCGGGTGCCGAAGGATCCCGGCTGCCCGGTCTGCGGACCCGGCTGAGACCATGGCCGGTCGTCGACAGGCCCTGCCAGGCAGTGTCACCGACTTCGACCTTCGCCTGTTGAGGGTCTTCAGGGCGGTGGTCGAGTGCGGTGGTTTCTCCGCCGCCGAGGGCGAACTCGGCATCAGTCGCTCGGCGATCAGCCTGCACATGGGCGACCTGGAGCGACGGCTGGGGTTGAGGCTCTGCCGGCGTGGCCGGGGGGGCTTCGCCCTGACCGAGGAGGGGCGGGAGGTGCTCGAGGCCGCCCAGACCCTGCTGGCCTGCCTCGAGACCTTCCGCACCGAGGTCAATGCGCTTCACCACAGCCTGCGCGGCGAGCTCAACATCGGCATCACGGACACCCTGGTGAGCCTGCCGGAGATGCGCATCACCCATGCCCTGGCAGCCCTGAAGGCCCGTGGTCCCGAGGTGCGCATCCAGATGCACATGGAACCGCCCGGCGAGATCGCCCGGGCGGTACTCGACGGCCGCCTGCACCTCGGTGTGGTGCCCGAGGTCGGCCTGGCCGCCAGCCTCGAGGTTCGCCCGCTCTACGGCGAGACTTCGCGGCTCTACTGCAGCGACGAGCACCCGCTGTTCGCCACCGACGACTCGGCAACCTCGCCGCCCGACCTGCTGCGCTGGGATGCCGTGGTGCCCTCCTATCCGCTGCCCGAGGCCGGGCGTGTCCAGCATGCCCGACTGCGCGGCACGGCCACGGCCTCCGATCGCGAGGGGGCGGCCTTCCTGATCCTCACCGGCGCCTACCTGGGCTTCCTTCCCGACCACCAGGCGGCCCCCTGGGTGGCCGCGGGTCGCCTGCGTGCCTTGTGGTCGAGTGACTGTCATTACTTGACGCCCTTCGTGGCCATCGTGCGCCGTGATCGCCGCCCGAATCGGGTGCTGGAAGCCTTTATCGAGGCCCTGGAGCAGCCGTGATCGCGGGATTTCCGGGGACGGCAGGGGAGGGGGGTTGCCGGAGCCAGGCCATCGGGCGTTATTAAATACTTGACATTCGACGCTGCCCTGGTGTCAAACTGAGGGCACCTCATCGGCCCTTCGGGCTGTCCAGGCTTCCAACAACAACGAGCGCAGCGCGCATGAACACACAGGCTTTCCGCATGACCGCCAAGGCGCCGTCGGAACACCCCGCCTCCTGGTACCGCGCCTCCGTGTCCGTCGACCTCGGTCCCTGCCCGCCCCTGGAGGGCGAGGTGCGTGCCGATGTCTGCGTGATCGGGGGCGGCGTCACCGGCTGCTCGGCGGCCCTGCACCTGGCCGAGCGCGGCTATACGGTGGTGCTGCTGGAGGCGTCGGGGATCGGCCATGGCGCCTCCGGGCGCAGCGGTGGACAGATCCTGCCGGGGCTCGGTACCGACATCGCCACCGTGGAGCAGGCACTGGGGCTCGAGCGCGCCCGGGAGATCTGGGAAATGAGCCGCGAGGCGGTGCGCCTCACCGCGGAGAGAGTCGAGCGCCATGCCATTCCCTGCGAGCTGGCCTGGGGGTACCTGCACGCCGCCGTCAAGCCGCGGCATGTCCGGGAGTTGCTGGCCTTTCGCGACCGCCTGGCACGGGACTACGGCTACCCGGCGCTATCCTGGCTCGAGGGCGACGCCCTGCGCGAACATGTGGTCACCGAGGCCTACCCGGGTGCCCTGTTCGACCGCGAGGGTGGCCACCTGCATCCGCTCAACTACACCCTGGGCCTGGCCCGGGCCGCCCGCGAGGCCGGTGCCGCCATTCACGAGGGCAGCCCGGTGATCGAGATACGTCGCGGCAAGCCCGCCGTGGTGGCCACCGACCGGGGCTGCGTCAGGGCCGACTTCGTGGTGATGGGCACCAACGCCTTCCAGAGCGGCCTGGTGCCCGAGCTCGCGGGGCGGGTCATGCGTGCCGCCAACTACATCATCGCCACCGAGCCGCTGTCGGTCGAGCGGGCGAGTCAGGTGCTGCCGCGCAACGACGCCCTGTCCGATGCCAACTTCGTGCTCGACTACTACCGCCTGTCGGCCGACCGGCGACTGATCTACGGCGGCGAGGTGAGCTATACCGGCCGCGAGCCGCGCGGGCTTCAGGCGCGCATGGATGCCAAGATCGCGCGGCTCTTCCCGATCCTGCGCGGCGTGCGCATCGACTACCGCTGGGGGGGAGAGGTGGCCATCACCCTCAACCGGGCACCCGATTTCGGGCGGCTGGACGATAATCTCTACTATGCCCAGGGCTACTCGGGCCACGGCATGGCGCTGGCGGGCCTGGCCGGCAAGCTGATGGCCGACTCGGTGTCCGGGCAGAGCGAACGCTTCGATGTGTTCGCCGCCATGCCGCACCGTCGTTTCCCCGGCGGAGAGCGTCTGCGCACGCCGCTGCTGCTGCTGGCCACCACCTTCTACAAGCTGCGCGATCGACTCTGAGCGGTCGCCGGGAATGCATCCGCCCGACGAGGGCATGACACGAGGTTCGCATGAAAGACCTGGAAAGCTGGCTCAAGGAGCGACGCATCACCGAGGTGGAGTGCCTGGTCAGCGACATCACCGGCATCGCTCGCGGCAAGATCACCCCGGTCTCCAAGTTCGTCGCCGAGAAGGGCATGCGACTGCCGGAGAGCGTGCTGCTGCAGTCGGTGACCGGTGACTACGTCGAGGACGACATCTACTACTCGCTGCTCGACCCGGCCGACATCGACATGATCTGCAAGCCGGACTCGTCCGCCGCCTACCCGGTGCCCTGGGCACTGGAGCCCACCGCCCAGGTGATCCACGACTGCTACGACAAGATGGGCAACCCCATCGAGCTGTCGGCGCGCAACCAGCTCAAGAAGGTGCTGGCGCTCTACGCCGAGCAGGGCTGGAGGCCGGTGGTGGCGCCGGAGATGGAGTTCTACCTGACCAAGCGCTGCGAGGACCCGGACCTGCCGCTGCAGCCCCCCATCGGTCGCAGCGGGCGCCAGGAGACCGGCCGCCAGTCGTTCTCCATCGACGCGGCCAACGAGTTCGATCCGCTGTTCGAGGACATGTACGACTGGTGCGAGGCCCAGGGGCTCGACATCGACACCCTGATCCACGAGGAGGGCACCGCCCAGATGGAGATCAACTTCCGTCATGGCGCTCCCCTGGCACTGGCCGACCAGGTGTTCCTGTTCAAGCGCACCATGCGCGAGGCGGCGCTCAAGCACGACGTGGCCGCCACCTTCATGGCCAAGCCGGTGACCAACGAGCCGGGCAGCGCCATGCATATCCACCAGAGCGTGCTGGACGCGAAGACCGGCCGCAGCGTCTTCTCCAACGACGACGGCACCATGAGCCAGCTGTTCCTGCACCACATCGGCGGGCTGCAGAAGTACATCCCCGAGGCGCTGCCGCTGATGGCGCCCAACGTCAACTCCTTCCGCCGCTTCCTGCCCGACACCTCGGCGCCGGTGAACGTGGAGTGGGGCGAGGAGAATCGCACCTGCGGACTGCGGGTGCCCGACTCCAGCCCCCAGAACCGCCGGGTGGAGAACCGCCTGCCGGGGGCCGACGCCAATGCCTACCTGGCCATCGCGGCGAGCCTGCTGTGCGGCTATATCGGCATGATGGAGGGGATCAATCCCTCGGCGCCGGTTCAGGGGCGGGCCTTCGAGCGACGCAACCTGCGCCTGCCCTTCACCCTGGAGATGGCGCTCGAGCGCATGGAGCATTGCGAGGAACTGGCCAGCTACCTGGGCAGCAAGTTCGTCACCGGCTACGTGGCGGTGAAACGGGTGGAGAACGAGAACTTCAAGCGGGTGATCAGCTCCTGGGAGCGGGAGTTCCTGCTGCTGAGTGTCTGAGGCATCGAGTCGAAAGAGCAGGTCGGCGGCACGGTGGGTGCCGCCCGTCCCCAGCGTCGAAGCCGGCGGCTGACGCGGTGATGACGCTGGGGAGGTGTCGGTCGTCCCGCTGGTGGTCGGCCGAGAACAAGAAATGGCGAACGAGGTGACAGTGATGATGCGCATGCAACGACTCTCCCTGGCCGTGGCGGCCGCCACCCTGACGATGGCCGCCGGTGCCACCCAGGCCAACGAGGTCCGGATCTACAACTGGTCCGACTACATCGCCGAGGACACCCTCGAGCGGTTCACCGAGCAGACCGGCATCGAGGTGGTCTACGACGTCTACGACAGCAACGAGGTGCTCGAGGCGGCGCTGCTCTCGGGGCGTTCCGGGTATGACGTGGTGGTGCCCTCCAACCACTACCTGACCCGCCAGATCAGCGCGGGGGTTTACCTGGAGCTGGACCACGACAAGCTGCCCAACATGGCCAACCTCAACCCGGACCTGATGGACGACCTGGAGTACGTCGACCCGGGCAGCCGCTACTCGGTCCCCTACATGTGGGGCACCAACGGGATCGGCTACAACGTCGAGCGGGTCACCGAGATCCTCGGCGAGGATGCCCCCACCGACTCCTGGGCGCTGATCTTCGACCCCGAGATCACCACGGCCCTCAACGAGGGGGGGTGCGGCATCTCGATGCTCGACTCCGGCGACGAGATGCTCTCGCCGGCCATGGCCTACCTGGGGCTCTCGCCGCTCTCCGAGGAGACCGCGGACCTCGAGGCGGCCGGCGACCTGATCGCCGCGGTGCGCGACAACATCACCTACTTCCACTCCTCGCGCTACATCTCCGATCTCGCCAACGGCGACATCTGCGTGGCGGCGGGCTACTCCGGCGACATCTTCCAGGCCGCCGACCGGGCCGAGGAGGCCGGGCGCGACTTCACCATCGCCTACTCGATTCCCAGGGAGGGCGCGGCGCTGTGGTTCGACATGATGGCGATTCCCGCCGACGCGCCGAATCCCGACAACGCCCACGCCTTCATCAACTTCATCCTCGAGCCCGAGATCGCCGCCGCCATCACCGAATACGTGATCTACGCCAACCCCAACGCGGCAGCCAACGAATACCTGGATCCGGAGATCCTCGAGGATCCCGCCATCTATCCCGACCAGGCGGTGATGGACAACCTCTACGTGGCGGAAGAGAAGCCACTGGCCGTGCAGCGCGTCCGTACCCGCACCTGGAATCGCGTGAAGTCCGGTCGCTGAGCCGCTTCGGCCGGCTCCGTGGGGGCCGGCCGCCCTTCGAGAGATTGTCTGGAGACGCTGCGATGGCACCATTCCCGATTTCGGCCCCGGCGCAGGTCCAGGGCGTGCCCGAGGACCGCCCCGTGAAGCTCCCCGGTCGGCAGGTCAGCGACCAGCCGCTGGTCGAGATTCGCCGCACCAGCAAGCGCTTCGACGGCGAGCTGGCGGTGGACGACGTCAACCTGTCGATCCGGCGCGGCGAGATCTTCGCCCTGCTGGGCGGCTCCGGCTCCGGCAAGTCGACGCTGCTGCGCATGCTGGCCGGCTTCGAGAAGCCCAGCGAGGGGCAGATCCTCCTCGACGGCGAGGACATCACCGCCATGCCGCCCCATGAGCGGCCGATCAACATGATGTTCCAGTCCTACGCGCTCTTCCCCCACATGACGGTGGAACAGAACATCGCCTTCGGCCTCAAGCAGGACCGCCTGGGCAGGCAGGAGATCCGTGACCGGGTGGCCGAGATGCTCCGGCTGGTGCACATGGAGGCCTTCGCCAGGCGCCGGCCCCACCAGCTCTCCGGCGGCCAGCGCCAGCGCGTGGCCCTGGGGCGCTCGCTGGCCAAGCGGCCCAAGCTGCTGCTCCTCGACGAGCCCATGGGGGCCCTGGACAAGAAGCTGCGTACCGAGATGCAGCTCGAGGTGGTGCAGATCCTCGAGCGCGTCGGGGTGACCTGCATCATGGTGACCCACGACCAGGAGGAGGCGATGACCATGGCCGACCGGGTGGCCATCATGTCCGACGGCTGGATCGCCCAGGTGGGGACGCCCATGGACGTCTACGAGAGCCCGGCGAGCCGCATGGTGGCCGAGTTCGTCGGTACCGTGAACCTCTTCGAGGGGGAGATCGTCGCCGACGAGGCCGACCACTGCATCATCGAGAGCCCCCAGCTGGGGCGGCAGATCTACATCAGCCACGGGGTCAGCACCCAGGCCGACGAGCGTCGGGTGTGGGTGGCGGTGCGCCCGGAGAAGACCTGGCTGACCCGCGAGCGGCCCGAGGGCGAGACCAACTGGGCAGCCGGCACGGTGGAGGACATCGCCTACCTGGGCGGGCTCTCGGTCTACTTCGTGCGTACCGAGCAGGGTCACCTGGTCAAGGTCAGCATGACCAATGTCGAGCGGCGCGGCGACCGGCCGAGCTGGGACGAGCCGGTGTTCATCCACTGGGACGACCGCAGTGCCGTGGTATTGCATGACTGAGCCCCGCCAGAGGATCCTCCCGGGAGACCGCCCATGACGCCCTCCTTCGTCCAGCGCCTGCAGCGGCTCTTACGGCCACGCCGTGGCTGGGTCATCGCCGTGCCGCTGCTGTGGCTGACGCTGTTCTTCCTGCTGCCGTTCGCCATCGTGCTGAAGATCAGCCTCTCCGAGGCGGCGATCTCGGTGCCGCCCTACAGCGCGCTGATCGACTTCAGCGCCGAGACCCTCAACATTGCCCTGAACCTGGGGAACTACCTCTTCCTGATGTCCGACTCGCTCTATGTGGCGGCCTACTGGAGCTCGGTGAAGATCGCGCTGCTCTCCACGGTGCTCTGCCTGCTGATCGGCTACCCCATGGCCTATGCCATGGCGCGGGCCCCGGCCCACTGGCAGCTGGTGTTGCTGCTGCTGGTGATGCTGCCCTCCTGGACGTCGTTCCTGATCCGCGTCTACGCCTGGATGGGCATCCTGAGCAACACCGGCCTGGTCAACAACCTGCTGCTGTGGGCCGGGTTGATCGATGCGCCGATCCGCATGATGAACACCAACTTCGCGGTGATCCTGGGCATCGTCTACGCCTACCTGCCGTTCATGATCCTGCCGCTCTACGCCAACCTGACCCGCCTCGACCTCTCCCTGCTCGAGGCCGCCTCGGACCTCGGCTCGCGCAGGATCAACACCTTCCTCAAGGTGACCCTGCCGCTGTCGAAGGGCGGGATCATCGCCGGCTCCATGCTGGTGTTCATTCCTGCGGTGGGGGAGTACGTGATCCCCGAGCTGCTCGGCGGCCCCAACACCCTGATGATCGGCAAGGTGCTGTGGGAGGAGTTCTTCCACAACCGTGACTGGCCGGTGGCCTCGGCGCTGGCCATGGTGATGCTGGCGCTGCTGGTCATTCCCATCGCGCTGTTCCATCGCTACCAGTCACGCGAACTGGAGGAGTGACATGACAAGGCGTCCGTCGTTTCCCACCCTGATGCTGATCCTCGGCCTGCTGTTCCTCTACCTGCCGATGGTCATCCTGGTGATCTACTCCTTCAATTCGTCGCGGCTGGTGACGGTCTGGGCCGGCTTCTCCGCCCACTGGTACCTGGAGCTGCTGCGCGACCGCCAGATCCTGGCGGCGGTCTGGACCAGCCTGCGCATCGCCTTCTTCGCGGCGACCATGGCGGTCTGCCTGGGGACCCTGGCGGCCTTCGTGATGGTGCGGTTTGCGCGGTTCCGCGGCAAGACGGCGCTCGCCAGCATGGTCACCGCGCCGCTGGTGATGCCCGAGGTGATCACCGGCCTGTCGCTGCTGCTGCTGTTCGTGCAGATGGCCCAGGTCATCGGCTGGCCGGCGGACCGCGGCATGGCCACCATCTGGATCGCCCATACCACCTTCTGCAGCGCCTATGTGGCGGTGGTGGTGTCGTCGCGACTGCGCGAGGTGGATCGCTCCATCGAGGAGGCGGCCATGGACCTGGGCGCCCCGCCGGTCAGGACCTTCTTCCAGATCACCCTGCCGGTGATCGCACCGGCGCTGGCCGCCGGCTGGCTGCTGGCCTTCACCCTGTCGCTGGACGACCTGGTGATCGCCAGCTTCGTCTCCGGCCCCGGGGCCACCACCCTGCCCATGGTGGTGTTCTCCTCGGTGCGCATGGGGGTATCGCCCAAGATCAATGCCCTGGCCACCCTGATCATCCTGGCCGTGTCGCTGGCGACCTTCATCGCCTGGTACCTGATGCGGCGCAGCGAGGCTCGCCGCCGCCTGGCCGTGGCCCGGCAGGAGGCCTGACGTGACTCGGCCCGATTGTGTCTCGAGGAGTGAATCGATGAGCGACACCTTGCCCCGGGAGCACGTCGCTTCCTGGTATGCCGCCTCTGCCAACCCCGCCCCGGCGCGCCCGGCACTGGCGGGCGAGCTCGAGTGCGATGTCTGCGTGGTGGGAGCCGGTTTCACCGGCATCTCGTCCGCCCTGCACCTGGCCGAGAAGGGCCTCTCCGTGGTGGTGCTCGAGGCCTCCCGCGTCGGCTTCGGTGCCTCCGGCCGCAACGGCGGCCAGATCGTCAACAGCTACAGCCGCGACATGGACGTGATCGAGGCGAAGTACGGCCTGGATACCGCCCGTGCCCTGGGCGACATGGCCTTCGAGGGCAACCGCATCATCCGCGAGCGGGTCGAGCAGTACGCCATCGACTGCGACCTCCGCGACGGCAACCTCTTCGCCGCCTGCAACCGCAAGCAGCTCGAGGGGCTTCGCGAGCACCAGGCGCTGTGGAAGCGTTACGGCTACCGCGAGCTGGAGCTGCTGGAGGGCGAGGCGGTGAAGCGCGAGGTCGCCTCCGAGCGCTACGTGGGGGCCCTGGTGGACCATGGTGGCGGTCACCTGCATCCCCTCAACCTGGTGCTGGGCGAGGCCGCGGCGCTGGAGTCCCTGGGCGGGCGCATCTTCGAGCAGTCCCCGGTCAGCGAGGTGGTCCACGGCGAACCGGTGGTGCTGACGACGCCAGGCGGCCGGGTGCGCGCCGAACGGGTGGTGATGGCCGGCAATGCCTACCTGCAGGGCGTGCTGCCCGAGATTGAGGGCAAGTCGATGCCCTGTGGCACCCAGATCATCACGACCCAGCCCCTGGGGGAAGCACTCGCCCGGGAGTTGATCCCGAACGACATGGCGGTCGAGGACTGCAACTACCTGCTCGACTACTACCGGCTGACCCTCGACAACCGCCTGCTCTACGGCGGCGGGGTCAACTACGGCGGCGACGACCCTGCCGACATCGAGGGCGTCATCCGGCCCAAGATGCTCAGGACCTTTCCGTCGCTTGCCGACGTCCGGATCGACCACGCCTGGAGCGGGACCTTCCTGATGACCCTGAGCCGCCTGCCCCAGTTCGGGGTGGTCAACGGCAACGTCTACTACGCCCAGGGCTACTCCGGACACGGTGTCACCTGCACCCACCTGGCCGGGCGGCTGATCGCCGAGGTGATGCACGGCCAGGGCGAGCGCTTCGACGCCTTCGCCGGCATTCCCCACCTGCCGTTTCCCGGCGGGCGCCTGCTGCGGGTGCCGCTCTCGGCCCTGGGCGCCTGGTACTACGCGACCCGCGACCGGCTCGGCGTCTGAGTTCAGAACAGCCCGGTGATCTCGCCGTGGTCGTCGATGTCGATATGGGCGGCAGCCGGATCGGCGCCCAGCCCGGGCATGGTGCGGATGTCGCCGGCCAGGGCATAGAGGAAGCCGGCCCCGGCGGAGAGTCGCACCTCGCGGATCGGCAGGGTCCAGCCGACGGGGGCGCCGAGCAGCGCCGGATCCGAGGAGAGCGACAGGTGGGTCTTGGCGATGCACACCGGTAGGCCGCCATGGCCCTGCTCCTGGTAGGCCTCGAGCTGGCGGCGGGCCTCGGGCGAGAAGGCGACGTCGTCGGCACCGTAGAGCCGGGTGGCGATGCGTTCGATCTTGGCCGCCAGCGTCATCGATTCCGGATAGAGGAAGTGGAAGTCTCCTCCGCTCTCGGCGGCCTCGGCGACGGCCTGGGCCAGCTCGAGGGCGCCGTTGCCGCCATCGCGGACATGGGTCGATACCGCGGCGCGGACCCCGGCGGCCTCGGCGACGTCACGGATGACGGCATGCTCGCTGGAAAAGTCGCTCGGGAAGGCATTGATGGCCACCACGGGCGTCACCCCGTGGACACGGATATTGTCGATCTGCTTGATCAGGTTGGCGGCACCCGCGCGCACGTCCTCCGGGTTCTCCGCCTGCATGGCGGCGGGGAGCGGCTTGCCGGGCACCACCCGGTAGCGCCCGGAGTGATACTTCAGCGCCCGCACCGTGACCACCAGCACCGCGGCGTCCGGCGTCAATCCCGAGGCGCGGCACTTGATGTTGAAGAAGCGTTCCGCGCCCATGTCGGCGCCGAAGCCCGCCTCGGTGACCAGGTAGTCCCCGCCGTGGATGCCGATCCGGTCGGCGACGATGGAGGAGTTGCCGTGGGCGATGTTGCCGAAAGGCCCGGCATGGATGAGCGCCGGGGCGTGCTCCAGGGTCTGCAGCAGGTTGGGCTTGATCGCCTCCTTGAGCAGGGCGGTCATGGCACCGGCGGCGCCGATCTCCTCGGCGGTGACCGGCTCGCCGGACCGGGTGTAGCCCACCACCATCCGGCCCAGGCGCCGGCGCAGGTCCGGCAGGGAGTCGGCCAGGGCGAGCACCGCCATGACTTCGGAGGCGGCGGTGATCTCGAAGCCGCCCTGGCGGGGTATGCCGTCGGTGCGAGGGCCGAGGCCCAGGACGATGCTGCGCAGCGCCCGGTCGTTGATGTCGACGGCCCGTTGCCAGCGGATGTTCTGCGGGTCCAGGTCGGCACCGTGGCGGTGGTGGAGGTGGTTGTCCACCATCGCGGCGAGCAGGTTGTGGGCCGCGGTGACCGCATGGATGTCACCGGTCAGGTGCAGGTTGATGCGCTCCATGGGGACCACCTGGCTATAGCCGCCGCCGGCGGCGCCGCCCTTGATGCCCAGGGTCGGCCCCATGGAGGACTGGCGGATGGCGACGGTGGCCGCGTGGCCGAGCAGTTGCAGCCCCTGGACGAGGCCGATGGAGGTGGTGGTCTTGCCTTCGCCGAGCGGGGTGGGGGTGATCGCCGAGACCACCACGTAGCGAGCTCGCGGGCGCCCGGCGAGGGCTTGCTCGGCACCCAGGTCCAGCTTGGCCACGCCCCGCCCGTAGGGCTCCACGGCCTCGCCGGGCAAGCCCATGCGGTGGGCGATCTCCTCGATGGGCCAGAGCCGGGCCGTGCGGGCGATGGTCAGGTTGTCCGGTATCGATGGCTGTTCGTCTACGACGGCTTGCGGAGTGGTGGTCATCGCCGAGCCTCCTGGGGTATCGACCGGGTCGGGTGGGGTGGGGGTCTGCTACGCTCAGTATCCGTGGCGTCGGGTGGCTGGATTTGCCCACCGACGTCAACGGACTTGGCTACAGCGACACCGGGACCGCGCAACTATCCGCGTGGATCGACTGTCGTTAAAGTAGAGGACACGGTTCCGGGAGGAAGGCGCGATGTCGTCGATTGCCACACCGGGGAAGGGTCACTACGAGATCGGCTTCCTGCTGGTGCCGGGGTTCTCCCAGCTCGCCTTCTCCTCGGCGCTGGAACCCCTGCGCATGGCCAATCATCTCACCGACCGTCGGCTCTACACCTGGCACCTGGTCAGCCGGGACGGCGCTCCGGTGCGGGCCAGCAGCGACCTGGCCACCGGGGTTGACCATGTCATGGAGGAGGCGCCGCCGCTGGACCTCGTGGTGGTGTGTGCCGGCATGGACGTGCAGCACCATTGTGACCGCCCCACCCTCAACTGGCTGCGGCGCCTGGCCGCCCGCCACGTTCCCCTGGGGGCGGTCTGCACCGGTGGTTACGTGCTCGCCCAGGCGGGCCTGCTCAAGGGCTATCGCTGCACCCTGCACTGGGAGCACTTCTCGAGCATCCACGAGGCGTTGATGTTTCCCGAGGTGACCTTCACCTCGCAGCTGTTCGTCATGGACCGCGACCGCTATACCTGCTCCGGGGGCATTGCCCCGCTGGACATGATGCTGACCCTGATCGCCCGCCAGCAGGGCCTGGAGCTGGCCGAGGCCATCGCCGAGGAGTTCATCCACGAGCGGATCCGGGGCGTGGGAGACCACCAGCGTAACCCGCTGCGGGTGCGCCTCGGCCACAGCCACCCCAAGCTGGAGGAGGTGGCGACCCTGATGGAGTCGAACCTGCAGGAGCCGCTGTCCCTGGACGAACTGGCGAGCTATGCCGACCTGTCGCGGCGGCAGCTGGAGCGGCTGTTCCAGCGCTATGTCGACTGCCCGCCGCTGAAGTACTACATGGAGCTGCGGTTGATGCGGGCGCGCCTGCTGCTGCGACAGACCCACATGCCGATCACCGACGTCGCCCTGGCGTGCGGCTTCATCTCCCCGCCGCATTTCACCAAGTGCTACCACGACCGTTACGGTCATTCGCCCAGCCGCGAGCGCAAGCGGCGCAGTGACCGGGCGACGGATGTCGCGACCCAGCACGCCGAGTCGTCGGCGCCGCTTGCTCCTCCCGGGGAGGGGTGACCCCCGGGGGCGCGGTCGCCAGCGGAGGCGACCAGGCACCGTCCGGGAAGGCGGCGAGCCAGGCGACGATCGGCGAGACGCCAGGCGCCGATGCTTGACACCGGATGGTCGAGCGCAGCCAATATTCGGACAGCGCCTAGCCCTTCGGGCGGTGATTCTCCGGGTCGTACAGGGCGCGGTGGCCGACCGCCTCGACGCGCAGCGGATAGTGCTCGCCGAAGTACTCCATCAGGAGCGTATGGCCCACCCGGGCATGCTCCACCGGCAGGTAGCCCAGGGCGATGATCTCGCCCACCGAGGGGCCATAGGCGATGCTCGTCACGTAGGAACGGCGACCCAGGCTGTCCACCAGCACCTCGCCGCTGGCCGGATCGAGGATCGGCGAGTGCCCCACCGGATAGCGGGGCATGCCCTGGGCATCGTGGTTCTGCCGCAGGGTCAGGGTGCACAGGTAGGCCGGCTGGTGCTCCCGTTCGCGCTGTGCCAGGTAGGCGGCCTTGCCGTGGAAGTCCACCGGCTTGACCCTGGGGCGTGCCAGCCCCGCCTCGTACAGGTTGTACTCGGTGAGCAGGTCGACGTTCTGCAGCCGCAGGCTCTTCTCGAGCCGGCGGCTGTTGGCGTAGGTCTCGATGCCCACGGGTGTCACGTCCTGCTCGAAGAGCAGGTCCCACAGGGTCAGCCCGTAGCTGAACGGCGTGTAGAGTTCCCAGCCCTGTTCGCCCACGTAGGAGATGCGGAAGGCCCAGATCGGCAGCCCGCGTACCCGGATCTCCCGGGCCGTGGCGAAGGGGAAGCGCTCGTTGTCGAGTGCCTGCGGGTCGTCGGCGAGTGCCTGCAGCGTGCGGCGGGCATTGGGTCCCCACAGCCCCAGGGTGGCCAGGGTGTCGGTGCGGTCCTCGATGTGGATCCGTTCCAGCCCCCTGGCCTCGGCCAGGCGTGTCATCCACACGTAGTCGCGATGGCCGGTGTCGCCGCCACAGACCACCCGGAAGGTGTCGGCGGCCAGTCGGATCACGGTGAGGTCGGAATGCACGCCGCCGGCCGCGTCGAGGAAGTGGGTGTAGACCCCCTTGCCGAGCGGTGTCTCGCCGCCCACCCGGGCCACCGAGAGGGTCTCCAGCAGCGTCTCGGCGTCGGGCCCGGAGACGTCGAAGATGGCGAAGTGAGAGAGGTTGATCATGCCCACGTCCTCGCTCAGGGCGAGGTGCTCGGCATTGGAGACCCGCCAGAAATGGCGGCCGTCCCACTCGGCGGGGCGTTCGGGCACCCGGTCGCCGTAGCGCTCGAGCAGCTCCTCGTTGGCGGCATAGCCGTGGGCGCGCTCCCAGCCCGCCGCCTCCATGAAGTAGCCGCCGAGTTCCTTCTCCCTTGGCCAGAAGGGGCCGCGTCGCAGGTCGCGGCCGGATTCGAAGGGCTCGCGGGGGTGAACCGGCGGGTCGTAGATCTTCCTGGCGATCTCGAGGCAGCGCCCCTCGACATGGGCCGGCGTCTTCTGCACCGGGTAGAAGCGCGCGATATCGATGCCGAAGGGGTCGAGTTCGGGCTTGCCCCTGGTGATCCAGTCGGCCAGCACCTTGCCCATGCCCGGACCATCCTTGACCCATACCGCCTCGCAGAACCAGAGGCCGCGTGTCTCCGGCGACTCGCCGACCAGGGAACCGCCATCGGTGGTGACCGACAGCAGGCCGTTGAAGGAGTGCTTCTCGTCCCAGCCCAGTTCACCGAGCACGGGGGTGAGCTCCACGGCACGGGTGAAGGCGTGCATGACCTGGTCGAGGTCCAGGTCGCGCATGGAGGGCGACAGCCGGGCCTGGTCGCGCTCGAGGATGTCGGTGGGGCGTACCAGGCGTGGCGAGCTGGCTTCGTAGTAGCCCCACTCGAGTTGCCCGCCCTCGGTGGTGGCCGGGTCGCCGGTGTCGCGCATGTAGGCCGAGTTGCCCTGGTCGCGGAACAGGGGATAGCCGATTTCCTTGCCGGTACCCGTGAAGGCCTCGAAGGGGCCGAAGAACATCAGCGGGTGCTCCACCGGCATCAGCGGCAGCGCGGCGCCGCCCATGGCGGCCGGGATCGGTCCCCAGATCCCCGAGGTGACGATCACCACCGGTGTCTCGATGAAGCCCCTGGCGGTCTGCACGCCACGCACGCGGCCATCCTGGATGTCGATGTCCAGCGCGGGGGTGTCGGCGAAGGTGCTGAGCCGGCCCGAGGCGACCGCCTGCTCGATCAGCTCGCCCGCCACCTGCTGCGAGCGGGGCACCACCAGCCCCGCGTCCGGATCCCACAGGGCGCCCTGGATCAGCTCCCGGCGGGCCAGGGGAAAGCGTTCGACGACCTCGTCGGGTCCGATCAGTCGGACATTGGTGCCGAACGCCTTGCCCGAGGCGACCTTGCGCTTCAGCTCCGCCATGCGCTCGTCGTCGCCCACGCGTGCCACCTCGAGGCCGCCCACGCGCTGGTAGTGCCCCAGGCGCTCGTAGAAGCGCCGGCTGTAGGTGGTGGTGTAGCACGACATCTTGTCGTGGGACGTCATGTAGCAGAAGTCGGAGGCGTGGGAGGTGGAGCCGATGTCCGAGGGAATGGCGGACTTGTCGAGTCCCACCAGGTCCTCCCACCCCAGTTCGATCAGGTGGTGGGCCACCGAGGCGCCGACGATGCCCCCCTGGCCGATGATCACCGCATTCGCGCGCTTGGGTAGTGTCGCCATGAGTGCTCTCCTGTGGTGACCCGCCCGCCGACCCGGTCCTGCTCCCTGGCTTCAACATAATGCAGGCCCGGACCGTCTGCTATCCCGCGACGACCCCGACTTGCGTTGCAGCGACAGGCCGGCGCTCGCGGACCCGGCGTCGACAGGGGGCGTGTCGCAGCCACCTAAGTGGCCGTCGCCGCTGGTGTCACGAGGCGGTGCCGCCGGCGCTAGCTTCGATGCAAGGACGACCCTCCGCTGTCCGTCCGAGGCCAACCGGTACAGGTCTGGAATGTCGAGAGGAGCAACGATCATGTCCCAGGTCATCGAGAGCATCGAGCACACCGCTGCGGCGCCGGAAATACTGCTCTATCCGCGCATCCGCAAGTCGCCGTTCTTCCATGCGTCCCGTCGCCACGGGGTGCGCAAGTACAGTGTCTACAACCACCACTACCACCCGCGGCTGTATACCGATCCCGTGGATGAGTACTGGGCCCTGGTGCAGGGCGTCACCCTCTGGGACGTCGGCGTGGAGCGGCAGATCGAGATCTCGGGCCCGGACGCCTTCGCCTTCACCCAGATGCTGGTACCCCGCGACATGCGCCAGTGCCGAGTCGGGCAGTGCAAGTACGTCTTCGTCACAGCGGCCGACGGCGGCATCATCAACGACCCGGTGCTGCTGCGCACCGAGGAGGACCGCTTCTGGCTGTCCCTGGCCGACAGCGACGTGCTGCTGTGGTGCCAGGGGCTGGCCCATAACTCGGGCATGGACGTCACCATCCGGGAGGTGGACGTGGCACCCGTGCAGGTCCAGGGCCCGAAGGCCAAGCAGGTGATGGTGGACCTGTTCGGCGAACGGGTACTGGAGATTCCCTACTACCACCTCATGGAGGCGGAGCTGGAGGGCATGTCGGTGGTCGTCTCGCGCACGGGCTATTCCGGCGAGATCGGCTACGAGATCTATCTCCGCGACGCCAGCCTCCACGGCGAGCGGCTGTGGCAACGGGTCTTCGAGGCCGGTCGTCCCCATCAGATGCAGGTCATCGGCCCCTGCCACATCCGCCGCATCGAGGGGGGGATCCTCGCCTTCGGTTGCGACATCTGGTACGACACCAATCCCTTCGAGGTGGGCATGGGGTACGACTGGATGGTCGACCTGCGAGGCGATGACGACTTCATCGGCCGCGCGGCGCTGGAGCGCATCAAGGCCGAGGGGGTGTCGCGCAAGCTGGTGGGCGTGGAGATCGATGGCCCCAGCGTCGGCCACTTCACCGACGGTTCGATGATCGACGTCTTCCCCGTGTACGACGCCGCCGGCGAACGCATCGGCAAGGTGACCTCGGCCACCCACTCGCCGCGCCAGGATCGCAACATCGGCTACGCCATGGTGCCGACGGCCCATGCCGAGCTCGGCACGGCGCTGCGTATCGAGGCCAATACCGGGATGCAGGATGCCGTGGTGGTGCCGAAGCCGTTCCATGATCCACGCAAGGAAATCCCCAAGGGCTGAGCCATGAATGACCTGCTGCGGTTAACCACCGTCGAGGAGACAGGCAGTTGCTGTGCGGCCCTGGCCGCCCCCCGCTACGAGCTGCTGCCGATCAAGGGCATGCCGGAGGCGGCCCGGGAGCTGCCTCCCGGTGCGGTGGTCACCGTCACCTGCTCGCCGCGACACGGCCTCGAGCGGACCCTGGAGGCCGCCGAGTGGCTGATGGGAGCGGGCTTCCGGGCGGTGCCCCATATCGCCGCTCGCCTGGTTCGCGACCCGGCCCACCTGCGACGCCTGGTGGAGCGCATGCTGGCCGCCGGCATCGATGACTGCTTCGTGGTGGGCGGGGATGCCGGCCGCCCGGCCGGGGAGTACGCCGGAGGCGTGGAGCTCCTCGAGGCCATGGCGGCCATGTCGGCAAGGCCCGCGCGCCTCGGGGTGCCCGCCTACCCCGAGGGCCACCACCACTTCGACGACCTCGCCCTGCAGCGGGTCCTCGACGCCAAGGCGGCGCTGGCCGACTACGCCGTCACGCAGATGTGCTTCGAGCCCTCGACGGTACTGGCCTGGCTCGAACGGCAGCGCCAGTCCGGCATGTCGCTGCCGGTCCATGTGGGTATCCCGGGCGTGATGGACCGCACCCGGCTCCTGTCGGTGGCCAGGCGCATCGGCCTCGGGGCCTCGACCCGGATGCTCGGCCGCCGCAAGGGGCTGGTCGGACGGCTGCTGCAACCCGCCGTCTACCGTCCCGACGATCTCCTCCAGGGGCTCCTGGCGGCACTGGGGGACGGCGACAGGGGGATCGCCGGCCTGCATGTCTACACCTTCAACCAGGTGGGCCCCACCCGCGCCTGGCTCGACGAACTCCATGCGTCGCGTTGCGCCTGGAGCGGACTCGGGTCGCCGGCGGCGCCGGCGACCATCGCCGACCAGCCCGGCTGACCTCCCCGCCCGCCTGGCGTGGCCGCGAGGATGCGGTGTCAGGGCAGGGCGGGGCTGTCTCCATTCACCGACGGCTGGTCAGAGAATATGGAAGTCACCTTCCGCCGCTGTCTTTGCCCTCCGGGCGGCATATACTCGGTGCATCGCTTCGAGGGGGCGCAGGAGGCGCCACTTCGATATCGCAATCCTTCCCGTGTCATGCATCTCCCGGAGCCGATGCCCCATCATCGCAAGAGACGCCCGAGCGTCCCAAGGAGGTGACAGATGAGCAAGTCGATCATGGTCGGTACCACGCTGGCCGTACTGGGCCTGGGGGGCCTCGCCTTCGGGGCCTGGCAGGTCCAGCAGGAGAGCGGCCCGCAGTATGCCGAGATCGTCGGGGTCGAGGCGCTGACCCGCACCGTGGAGACGCCCCGCGAGGTGTGCGAGGACGTGGTGGTTAGCCAGGCACCCAGCCAGGCGCCCAGTCGGGACCCCAACCGCATCGTCGGCACCGCGGCCGGGGCCATCGTCGGTGGCCTGCTCGGCAACCAGGTGGGCGGTGGCAGCGGCAAGAAGCTGGCCACCGTGGCCGGTGCCGTGGGCGGTGGCCTGGCCGGCCGCGAGGTCCAGGGGCGCATCGAAGCCAACCAGCGGGCCCAGGCGGCCCCGTCCCAGACCACCCAGCGGCAGTGCCATACCGTGGTGGATACCCATCAGGAGACCGAGGGCTACGAGGTCACCTGGCAGCATGGCGAGGTGACCCGGACCAGCCGCCTGGACAGCCCGCCCGAGGGCGACCGGGTGTTGCTCGAGGAGGGGCGACCGCAGTGGCAGGCGGTGGTCGCCAGCGAGGGCTGAACCGTCCCGCCGGAAGAGAATGACGCCCTGGCCAGTCGCCGGGGCGTCGTCACATGGGGGCAGCGACCTGTCAGACGTGGCGCAGGTACCAGTCGTACTCCAGTCGGCTGACCGCCTGCATGGCCTGGGCGCGCTCGGCGCGGCGATTGGCCACGAAGACCCGCAGGAAGTCACCACCCAGCGCCTCCCCCAGCACGGCGTCGGCCTCGAGCAGCTCGAGGGCCTGGTGCCAGCTGTTGGTCAGGCTGGGCTCGAACTGCTCGTAGGCGTTGCCGGTCACGGCCGGCGGCGGCGACAGGCGCTGCTCCAGGCCGTGGGTGATCCCCGCCAGCAGCGCGGCCAGCAGCAGGTAGGGATTGGCGTCGGCGCCGGCGACGCGATGCTCGATGCGGCGTGCCACGTTGGGGCCCGAGGGTATGCGCAGGGCCACCGAGCGGTTGTCGTAGCCCCACGTCGGTGCCATGGGCACATAGAGCCCGGGCTGGAAGCGGCGAAAGGCGTTGAGGTTGGGCGCGCAGATCGCCATGGAGGCGGGCATCAGGGCCAGCAGGCCGGCGATCGCCTGTTGCAGCCGGGGGGTGCCCAGGGGAGCGCCATCCTCGGCGGCGAAGACGTTGGTACCGCTCTCGTCGAGCAGGCTGATGTGTACATGGGTGCCGTTGCCGGCCTCCTGGCCGTAGGGCTTGGCCATGAAGGTGGCCTCGAAACCGTGGGTCAGGGCCACGCCCTTGATCAGCCGCTTGAGCAGCACGGCGCTGTCACAGGCTGCCAGGGCGTCGTCACAGTGGACCAGGTTGACCTCGAACTGCCCCGGGGCACACTCCTTGAGGGCCGTGTCCAGTGGCAGCCCCTGGGCGAGGGCCGCGGTGCGGATGTCCTCGAGGAAGTCGGCGTACTCGTCGAGCTCGAGTATCGAGTAGAGCTGGCTCTGGGTCGCCCGTTCTCCGCTGCCCGGCGAGCAGGGTGGCTGGATCAGGCCCTCGGCGGTGCGTAGTCGATCGACCAGGTAGAACTCCAATTCCACCGCGACCACCGGGGTCAGGCCGGCCCTCTTCAGGCGCTGCAGCACTCGGCGCAGCACCTGGCGTGGGTCGGCGAAGAAGGGGGATTCATCCACCTCGACCATGGTCATCAGCACCTGTGCCTGGCGACCCGCACGTAGCCAGGGGCTGGGCGCCAGGGTGCCGGGTATCGTCCGGCAGACCCGGTCACCATCGCCACTGGCGAGTCCCAGGCCGGTCTCCTCGATGGTGTTGCCGTTGATATCCAGGGCGAACACCGAGGCCGGCAGGTTGACACCATCGCGGCACGCCTTCTCCAGCCTGTCGCGGGGAATGCGCTTGCCGCGCATCACCCCGTTGAGGTCGCTGATCAGCAGGTCGATGCTGTCGATCTCCGGGTGCCGGTCGAGAAAGTGCCGGGCTTCATCGGCAGAGTGAGACGGCATGGTGCACCTTCATGTTGTTCATTGGCTATGCGATATCTTTGATTTCTCCCTCGGTGTTGTCAAATACTTTACGAACGGTGTCCCGGCCGGCAGGCGGTGAGCTTCCCCGTGAGTGCCGGGTGCCTGGCGCCCAATCCCGATATTTCAATTGATCATGGAGGATGAAGTTGTCGATCCGGTCGGGTTGGCAGGTGATGTTGTCCGGGTTATGTTGAGCAAAGCATAACATCTGGGCGCGCAATGAACGAGGAGGAGAGTGCCATGCCGAGCCGGCCCCTGGTGGGGGTGATCGCCTGTCGCCGCGAGGTGGAGGGGCATCCCGCCCACACGGTCACCGACAAGTACCCGAGTGCCCTGCGCGACTATGGCCTGGCGCCGGTGATCCTGCCGGTGTGGAAGGACGCCGTGGAGAGCGAGCTGCTGGCGTCGCTCGACGGCCTGCTGCTCACCGGCAGCTACACCAACGTCGAGCCGCAGCGATACGGTGCCGAGCGTGCCCCGGAGAACACCCGGGATGACCCCCATCGCGATGCCGCGGCGCTGGACTGGATTCCCGCCGCCCTCGACCTGGGGCTGCCGCTGCTGGGCATCTGCCGCGGCTTCCAGGAGCTCAACGTGGCCTTCGGCGGCACCCTTCACCAGGCGGTGCAGCGGGTGCCCGGCCTGCTCGACCATCGCGAGCCGGAGGGCGATCGAGAGGCCCGCTATGCCCCGGCCCATGACCTGTCGATCCTGCCCGGCGGCGTCCTCTCGACGCTCTATCCCCGGCCGAGCGCCCGGGTCAACTCCCTGCACCAGCAGGGTATCGCCGAGCTGGGGCCGGGGCTCGTCGCCGAGGCCCTGGCGCCGGACGGGCTTGTCGAGGCGATCTCGGTCGCCGATGCCCCTGGCTTCGCCCTGGCGGTGCAGTGGCACCCCGAATGGAAGCCCCGCGAGCATCCGCTCCATGACGCCCTGTTCCGGGCCTTCGCCGCGGCCTGCCAGGTCCATCGCGGTGCCCGCATCCCGTCACCCGCCGTCGACGCCTGAGGCCGTCGTCCCGACCCGGAGAGTCATCATGTCGCATTCGCTTCAGGCACTGGATCGTGCCCACCACCTGCACCCCTTCACCGACTTCAAGGCATTGGGCGAGGAGGGCAGCCGCATCATCGAACGCGCCGAGGGGGTCTACATCCACGACGCCGAGGGCCATCGAATCCTCGACGGCATGGCCGGCCTGTGGTGCGTCAACCTGGGCTACGGGCGCGAGGAGCTGGTGACGGCCGCCACCGAGCAGCTGCGCCGGCTGCCCTACTACAACACCTTCTTCAAGACCACCCACCCGCCGGCGGTGAAGCTCGCCGAGACGCTCTGTGCGCTGGCGCCGGCGCACCTCAATCACGTCTTCTTCACCGGTTCCGGCTCCGAGGCCAACGACACCGTGCTGCGCATGGTACGGCGCTACTGGGCGCTCGAGGGCAGGCCCGAGAAGCAGTGGGTGATCGGCCGGGAGAACGGCTATCACGGCTCCACCGTGGCCGGCATGAGCCTCGGCGGCATGGCGCCCATGCACGACCAGGGTGGCCCCTGCGTACCGAAGATCGCCCATGTGCGCCAGCCCTATTGGTTTGGTGAAGGGCGGTTTGGCGAGGGGCATGACACGAGCCCCGAGGCCTTCGGCCGCCAGTGCGCGGCGGCCATCGAGGAGAAGATCCTGGCGCTCGGCGAGGAGAACGTCGCGGCCTTCATCGCCGAACCGGTGCAGGGCGCCGGCGGCGCCATCATGCCACCGGAGAGCTACTGGCCGGCGGTCAAGGCGGTGCTGGCCAGGTACGATATCCTGCTGGTGGTGGACGAGGTGATCTGCGGCTTCGGTCGGCTGGGCGAGTGGTTCGGCAGCGTGCATTACGACCTGAAGCCCGACCTGATGCCCATCGCCAAGGGGTTGTCCTCCGGCTACCTGCCGATCGGCGGGGTGCTGGTCGGCGACCGGGTCGCCGATACCCTGATCGAGGAGGGGGGCGAGTTCTTCCACGGCTTCACCTATTCCGGCCACCCGGTGTGTGCCGCGGTGGCGCTGAAGAACCTCGAGATCATGGCGGCCGAGGGGGTGATCGAGCGGGTCCGCGACGAGCTGGGGCCCTACCTGGCGCGCCGCTGGGCCACCCTGGCCGACCATCCCCTCGTCGGCGAGGCGCGCTCGCTGGGACTGATGGGGGCCCTCGAGCTCATCGACCCGGCCAGCGGCGAGCGCTTCGACAAGGCCTTGGCCGCCGGCAACCTGTGTCGCGACATCAGCTTCCGCCGTGGCCTGGTGATGCGCTCGGTGGGTGATACGATGATCATCGCCCCGCCCCTGGTGATCACCCGCGAGCAGATCGATGAACTGGTGACCCTGGCCCGCGAGGCGCTGGACGAGACCGCCCGGTGCCTGACGGCGAGGGCCGCCGACGAACCGCATACCGAGGAGAGACCCGCATGAGCCGTCCCGAACCCCCCAAGACGCTGGCCGACTGGCAGGCCCTGGCCGCCAGCCTGACCCTGGAGAGTCGTGCCTTCGTCGACGACACCTTCGTCGATGCCGTGAGCGGCGAGACCTTCGAGACGATCAATCCCGCCACCGGCGAGACCCTGGCGCGGGTGGCCAGCTGCGATGCCGCCGATGCGGAGCTCGCCGCGGGCCATGCCCGGGCGGCC
>NZ_JBMHFZ010000009.1:0-148166 GCF_049166755.1 Halomonas terrestris
GCTGGCGAACACGTCATAGGTGCCGGCCACGGTGCTGCCGTCGGCCAGAGTCAGTGGCTGGGTCTCGATGATGCGCCGGCCGTCGAGGTGCTTGAACTCGTGCTGGACCGCCGGGATCATCAGCTTGCCGTCGACACCGCCCTGCAGGGCGACTTGGCGCGGCGAAAAGGTGAATTCCAGCATCTCGGTCGACGTGTTGGCCTGCCAATCGGTGGCCTCCACGATCAGCTGGTAGTCGCCCTCCTCAAGGGAAGGAAACATGATCGGATATTCGAGCTGGAAACGCCCCTCTCCTGCCTGCCTGGCCGACAGCGAGATATTCTCATCTGTTGGCCCGCCTGACAGGCGCACCGCGGTCACTTGAGGATCGTTATCTCGGTCGTCGGACACCAGGATCTCGATCGCATCAAGGGAGGTGATGGAGGTGTCGTCACCTCGGTTGATGGTGATGGAAGGCGCCGTGGTGTCACGATAGAACGAAGTGTTCAGGGACTTGCTGGTCTCGTTCCAGTTGCGGTCCACCACTGTAGCGGTGGTATTGGTGTACTGCCCCTCATCAAGCTCCTTGAGATCGAAGGTGAAGTAGAAATCGTTGGCGGTGGGTCGGTCGGTGCGGATCGGCGCCAGCTCCACCGTGCCGCCATCCGCCCCCTGGAGCGCCAGGTTGGCGTCCTGGAGGTAGAACCAGTTGTAGAAGCTCCCCGTGTCGCTGCTGGGTTCACGGGCATGCAGCGTCAGCTGGCGGCTCTCAGGGTCGATCGCGTGGGAGATGATCTCGGGATCGGTGAAGTCGTAGTAAATGTTTGCCGCGTGGCGCCGCGAGACGAGGTTGCTGTTGCTGGCGTGATAGCTGTACGTCACGTTCCCCGGCAGGCGGCCTTGGTCCTTCCCGTCACCCCAGGGGCGATCGATGGTAACGGTGACGCGGCTCTGGCCGGGCTCGATGTAGAAATCCTTCGTCGAGTACCCAACGGTGAGGCGCTGGCGATAGGGCCTGGGTTCGACCTCAAACTCGACCTTGGCGATGCGCCGGCCGGTGCTGTTGTTGAGGTTCAGGCGTTCCAGCGGGTCGAGTTCCACACGGTGGCCGGTCTCGGTGATATGCACGGCATCCACCACCACCGGTGCCGGCGCAGTGGACGTCGAGAGCGAGATGTTTGCCATCACGGAGCCATTGTTGGCGAAATTGTCGCCGTACCACCACTCCAGCTCGTTTTCCCCATGCTGGACGAGCTCATGCTTGCCTGACAGGTAGTAGGCGTACTCGCTGTCCTCGAAGAGCTTCTTGTCACCGGCAATATCGTCCGTCAGCACACCACGGTTGAGCGAGCGCGGACGAAGGCCATAGGGGGTGTAGTCTGCGTAGTTGGCCAGGGGGATGCGGAACACCAGCTGCACGGGGTTCTCTCGAACCTCCATGCCGTCGGTGAACGGGACATACCCTGCCATGTTGTTCCAGCTACCGGAGCTGCTCGGCGAGTAAACCGCGACTGGTTCGGGCTTCCCGCCATGATCGGGGGACTGGTCCCAGCCAATTCGGTCGGTGATTTCCCGATAGTTGCCCGCCCTGTCGACCAGGCGGAACGTGACGTCGTACATGGCCTCGGGGTGCACCATGACGCTCTGCACCTGCTCCAGATCTACCGAGGCGGCGCCAGCACTGATGTTGATGCCTTCGATGAGGCGCTCCGTTCCTTGAGCATCCCTGGCGATGAAATCGACACGATCGAGTTGAGCGCCGGCGGTCGTGATGCCTTCGATGTAGAACGAGCCGAAGTTGGTCCAGGAGCCTGGGCCGGCACCGGGGCCGGCTATGCGGTTGCCGTTCCCGTCGTCATGCACCACCCGGGAGTCCGACGAGATATAGATGGTCTGGTTCGCTGTCGGGGCCGTGACATCGACCATCAAGGGGTAGTCCCGCGACTGAATGACCTCGCCAGTTGAAGAGAGGATCTCGGAGCGGATCAGGTATTCCCCCTCACCGGGCGCCGGGAGCGACAGGCGAGTCCCATAGAAGTCGTCGCCACCGGCGGAAATCCGGTCATCGGCCCCCAGCAAACCACTCGTGGCACTGTCGATCTGTGAGCCGTCCTGGCGAAGGAGAGAAACACGGATTCGGCGATCAATACCCGCCCGGAGGGTAAATTCGATGTCGCCTGTCGGATTGGCGAACCTCTCGCCATGCGACAGGGTGCGTTGCTCCCCGGCGGGGGTCGCGAAACTGTATTCGACTAGGTCTGCGACGGCCTGGCCTGATGCCATTGCCGTTGCCCCTGCCATGGCGGTAAGCAGGGCCCTGAGGGGTGACCGTATTAAGTGTCGGCTTGCCATGGATGTTCCTCCTGGACGACGACCGTTGTTCTCTTGCTGTCTACGCGAGACGGAGCTTTTCATGGCGCACTTTACGTCGCTCAGGCGCCAGCCACCTGCCTTGACGTGCCCTTCAAGAGCGCAATGAGAGAAAACATCGCCCCCCCCAGCGCCCTGACGCGCCAAGGCCCGCATGAGCGGGCCTTGGCGTGATGAGTGAGCCCCTGGGCAAGGCCCGGGGACGGCTAGAAGGTGCCGTAAAGCTTCGATTTACCGTCCTTGAAGGACTTGACCTTGAAGGCTTCGGTCTTCGGTCCCGGCATACCCGGGGAGCCGGACGGCATACCCGCCAGAGTGAGCCCGCTCACCTTGGGCTTCTCCTTGAAGAGCTTCTCGATCGCCTTGAAGGGGACATGTCCCTCCACCGCGTAGCCTCCGATCGAGAGGGTATGGCATGAGGTTTCGCCGGCAGGGATTCCTGCTTTCTGCTTGATCTTGGCCATCTGCTCGGTGGGTACGACCTTGACCTTGATGCCATTGGCCCGCAGATGCTCGGCATGACCGGCACAGCAACCGCAGTTGGGGTTCTTGAACATGACGGCTTCGTCGGGGATCGAAGCGTGGGCGATACCGGTGCCGAGGATCATCAGGGCACCAGCCGTGGTGAGGACGCGGGGAAGAATACGCATGACGGATCTCCTGTAGGAACTGACGACGAGCTTACGTCGTGTCAGCACCAGTCCTCCTGTCCTGACGTTCCCTTGAAGGGTGCGACGACACGGCAGCGGCCACCCTCTCGCTCAAGACCTCCAGGGCGCGTCGCCGCTTGGCGGCTGGCGGATGTGTGGCGAAGAGATCGAACGTGGGCTCGAATTGGCCCACCAGGTGCGCGAACAGGGTGATGCCTGGCGCGGTACCGACATGCTCAGCAGCGAACCGGTCGGCCCGGTACTCCATGCGCCGTGATGCCCAGCGATCGAAGAGCACGAAGATCCAGAAACCGACGCGGCGCCCTACCCTGCCGATCAGGCTGAGACACCGGAAGAGGAAGAGGAGCGGTCGGGTTAGCAAGGTCAGCAACGGGAGAATCTGCACCAGCCTGAGCGTGGCGTTCATGGCAGCGTGACGCAGCCGATCGAACAACACGATGCTGCGCAGTGCCAACAGCCAGACCGACTGGCTCTGGGTGTCGCCATAGCGTGCATGGGCCACCTCATGCGCCAGCACCCACTGGACCACGGGGGTGGGCTGAAACAGGATGCCGTCGCTGATCATGATGGAGTGGCGTCGCCAGGGGCTGCTGAGGATGAAGGCGACGATCCCGCCCACCGGGAGCCGGCGCAACTCGATGCGGCCGACCTTGTAGCGTCGTGCCAGCGAGTCGACGAACACCTGGTGGGGGTGGTCCTTCTCGAACCGCTGCCCTGTCTGGCCACACACGCTGCGCAGGCGTGCGTTCATCGTGACCGCCATGTGTCCCAGCGCCAGCAAGGCCATGCAGGGCACCAAGATCCAGAGCGAGGTCGACAGGACCCAGCCGCTCTCTGGTGGCAGCGGGATCGTCGTTCCCGCCCAGGACAGCGGTGGGTACGCGGCGAGTCCGGCGAGATCATCAGGCAGCGGCACCTCAGGAATGGCCCCGCCCAGGAACCTCCACAGCCAGGACCATGCCTCGCGATACAGCCACAGCGGCAACATGACGACGGTGGCCATGGCGGTGCCTATGCCCAACAGGGCCCCCGTCCAGCGGATGAGCGCAATCATCAGGACAGGAAGGGCTGTAGGACGTGGAGCATGTACAGGTAGGGGGCTCTCATCAGGTCGCGCTCCATGACCAGTACCGCCAGGGTGGCGAGGAAACCGGACACGATTCCCAGCGTGAACCACAGCAGCCTGGAAGGCTGTCCGTTGGGGGTATGGGGTGATTGGTACCGGCGATAATCGGTCGGCCCACGCCCTGCCGGCCTGTGCGCGGCTCCTTGCGCCGGAGGCATCGTCACGCTGCCGTGCACGTGCCCACGATCGCCCCGGAATTGCTTCGGGTGGTAGTAGATGTCGTCCATCTGGCCGCGCCGGATCTTCGCTTTTCGGTCGTCGTGGAGATAGTCTCGGTCATCGATGGCCATGGTGACTCCCCTGCTGTCGGAGGTGTGAGCGCCAGAGTCGGCCATCGCGCCCCCGCCAAGCGTCTGAGGACCAACGGGACAAAGGAAAGGGAGCTGATGAGAGGATCAGCGGTGCGAGCACTGGACCGGACTCGGGACCAGCTCCCTTACGTTTGGCTGCTGCACCCTGCGAGACGCTTCATGAACCCGGAGATGGCGCGATGGTCACTCTTTCCAAGGCCCAGTATCCCGAAAACCTGACCATGTCTCAGGTCGTGCAGTGCCCTTCAAGGGCGTTTAGAAGGGAGTAGGGCTGGGTTGCCGCACTGGCCGCCCCTGTCGTGGCGCTAACTCTGGGGCGGATTGAGCCGCGTATCGAGGGCGAAAGGCTCCTCGATGACGAGCTCGAAGAGCCCCTCAGCGGTGACCGGGTTCATCACGATGTTGCGACTGTACCGTGACACGGTTGAAGGCACGATGATGAAGGGGTGCTGGGAGAGGAGCTTGTCGCCGTGGGCTTGTTGGCCCTGACCGGGGGAGCCGGGCACAAGCCAGTTGGGGTTGGGCAGCGAGGCCGCCGTCACCTCGAAGACTCGGGACGGGTCGAGAATGCGAGCGCAGAGGAGCACGTGGGGAACCGTGTCCAGCGCCTTGAAGCCCTTGTGCGCGGCCACCTCCAGGATCGCGGTGGACGGGTCGAGCGAGCCATAGACCGCCGCTCTCCCCTTCGAATTCCAGCGACCGCCACCGAGCTCGGCGCCGATCCCGCTATCCCAGGTCGCCACGTGACGCTTGCGCTCGAGGCGCCACAGACAGAGTTCGGTGCTGGTCGAGGCCCCCGCCATCAGGTGTAGACCCCGTAGTCCAGACGGGTCAGGAAGTCATCGACCAACTCATAGCCGACCTGCGTGGTGATCAGGTCGATCGGCTTGCGCCCCTCGAGCCCCATGGCCGGGGTGGTCATCCAGCGCTGCGCCTCCTCGGGATCACCGAACACATCCTCCGCCTTGGTCAGGATCTCGGCGAACCGCCAGGTGCGGCTGCTCTGCTCTGCGCTGAGGGGCTCGGGCTTATTGACGCGACGGTACAGGGTGCGCTCGGACATGCCGATCACCTTGGACACGATCAGCTTGTCATGGAAGAGGTTGACCGACTCGATGAAGTGGATGACCTCCTTGGACGGCAGGCCCTTCTCGATCATCTCGTGGACCTCGAAAGCGCTCCGCGTCTTGGCGGCCTGATTGCCCAGCAAGCGCTTCAGGGTGCGCTCCAGGAGGCTGGTCTCCTGGTCGGTGCGATCTTCGGCGACGGTCATGGCGAGGCCCTCCTACAGTGCCATCTGACACCAGAATAGCGCCAGATGGCAGTTGCGTCGATACCCTCCTGCTGCACACCCCATCGCTGGCCATGCACTTGCACGTGTGCAGGGTGAGATTTCGCCTCGACCTGCCCCAGTGCGGGGAAATGCGGACTCTCAGCCGTGGCCGCCAGTCGTGGGGTGTGGTATCAGGATGGGTCCCGATCATCGTCAACGCTGGAGGCGCCATGCCCCGTCAATCATTCAGTGAAGTCTGGCACCTCTGGGTTGCTCCCGATTTCAGCCGTGTCGAGCGAGGCGAGATAGAGCCGCCCTGGGTGGATCAGCGCCAGGTCGACTTTACGGCCCTGCGCCAGCTGTACATGGACACCTTCTCCAATGGCCTCGTTGACATCAGAGTCCCCAACGACACGATCGATCAGGTGACGGTCCACTTTCGCGAGATGTCCGGCACGGGAGGAGTAAGCGAGAGCATGCGCTGCCGGGATTTCGCTAACGGACTCCTCGAGGCCTCCAGGCAGCAGAATGGCCCAGTGGTGGATGTGGCAGCCGTCTGGGACGGATTGCACCATCTCGCGGAGCGTCGCTTGGTACCGCCTCCGATCGTCCTGCCGATGCTGGTCGAGGCGGAAGACTTCGAAGACATGGTGTCAGTGCAGATTGCCGCGAAGATGCGTCTGGGCATGATGTCGGGCCATCCCCTTGAAGAAATGCTGAGTGGCAGAAAGTCCCAGGAGCGCGGAGATCAGCAGGGGTACCTGCCAGAAGCGTTCCGCGCCCGGCTCGAGGAGATCCTGGGGGCCGAGTACATCGCGGAGGCAGTAGTGGACTGCGGCGTGGCCCATGACCCGCATCCAGAGTGGGTGCCCAAGCTGTAGGCTGATGCCACGCACGCCCTTCCGATCCAACACCGGAGTCTTCATGTCTCGCCAGCCCTTCCGTGCCGTATGGCACCTGCTACTCACCATTGATTTCGGCCGCGTGGACAGGGGTGAGATAGTAGCGCCCTGGGTGAATCAGGCCAGCCTGGATTTCCAGCACCTGCGCGATGTGCTCCAGGGCGCGGTCAATTATCCTCGCACCAACGTCAGGGTTGCCAACGACACGATCGACCTGCTCACGATTCGAGCGCGACATGGAGCCTTCGATGGAGCGGATGCGACGGGTATCCGTTGTCTGGACTTTGCCAACGCCTTGCGGATGGAGGCGGAAAAGCAAAAAGGGACGGTGATCGATGTCAGTCACGCTTGGGCCGGACTGCACTCATTGTCCAACCGTGCCGTGGTGCCACCACCCATGCTCTTGCCGTTGGTGATAGAGGCCGACGATGAAGGTGACCTACTCAATGCGTGGTGGTCTGCAATGGCAGCGCTGAGTATCGCCTCCCCCCTGGAGAGGATCGCCAGTGCATTTAGAGGTGAATCGCCTGACATTGCACGTGAGGACGGGGTGGGTGTGTTACCTGAGGCTCTGCGCCGGGAGATCGAGAGCCTGTTTGGCATCGACTACGACCCTTCAGTGATACTGGATGACGTGTCGGTCGACACGCTACCGGCTGGGGCTTAGCCGCAATATGGCGTGAACGGGATGCGCCTGCTGCCAGGTGTGGCCGGCGCCAGCTACAGGGAGCGTGAGATCGGAAGAGACCTCACTTGTAGTAGTCCGGTTTGAACTCGGGCTCATCGAGCAGCTCAAGCCAACGCTTGCACTGGTCCGGTTGCTCCATGAACAGTTTCACCAAGCCTGGTGTCCAGAGGTCGCCCCGGGAGGGGTCGCCCTCGGTGATGGCATCGCAGACCAGCTTCAGCCCATCGTGCAGGGCGATCGACAAGGCCGAGCGCTGTTCATCGTCCAGGTCGGTTTGCAAGACTCGGCAGAGGGCCTTGACGGTACTTGCCGCTTTCTCGTATCGCCAGTCGGGGGTTGGCACGGTACGTCTCCTTTCGGCAAGTGGTGTAGGGCTTAGCCTACCCCCTTTTGCACCCGCTGTGTGATGCGGCTCAGAACAGCTCTGCCTGCTCCGGCTCCCGGGTGGCGGGGTCGTCCTCGAGCGCGTCCTGCAGCGCCGTCACCACGGAGAGGAGCTGCTCGGCGCTCTCCTCGGTGAGCTCGTTGAACCAGCGCCTGGCGATCGCATCGCCGGGGAGGTCGCTGGAGACCCAGCGTCCCTGGATGTAGAGCTCGGCATCGCTGACGCGGCCACAGCCCTGACAGACCTGATACTCGAGGTCTGCCTTGAGTGGGCCGTTGCGGGCCTTGCCTCTGTCGGTCGCGCCGCCGCATGGGCACTGCATGGCGTTTCTCCTTGGCCGGCGTTGTGGTGCCGGCAGCATGCCGATTATCCAGATTATCGAGGTTATGCAAGGCGCCGCCTACCACGCATGCGCCAAGGTGTTCCGGTAGAACCCCCAGGGCAGGTGCAGGACCTTGGCCTCCAGCCTGTCGGGTACCCCGCCCTCCGCTGCCAGCTGCAGGGTGAAGCGCAAGTCGCCGGAACCTAGCACCTCTACAGCATCACTGGTCGGCTCGGACACCACCGCCAGCGCCATGTTGCGCGGCAGGGTATTGCTCTGGGCGATGCGGGCTGCCTCAGCGGGCAGTATCTCTGCCGCCGCGCCCACTTCGGGGCCCTGCATGGTGTCGCGCACCCAGGTCGTCCCAAGCAGCAGCTGACTGGCCACGGCGAACCGACGATCGTGCGAACCGCGCTGCGCGGCTTCGACCTTGATGAACAGCGGGAAGCTGGCCAGGGTCTCGAAGCCGGCGAAGAATCGCTCGGCGTCCTGCCGTGACATCCTCTCCAGGTCGAACCGATCGATCATCCCGTGCTGGTCGAACGGCAGCCCCACCATCAGCGCCAGCTCGTGCCGATAGTCCCCCAGACCGCTAACCAGGATCTCGAGCTGGAGCATGTCCCCGCGATGGGTGACCCGGTCAACCGCGACCTGCATCCGCTCATTCATGGCCATGGCCAGTTCTGCGCCCTGGGCAAGGATGGCCTGCTGGAGGGAGGCTCGGCGTTCCATCGAGGCGTCGACCTGGTCGGCCAGTGCCTCAGGGTCGATCAGCTCGGACACGGCCCGGCGATGACGCGAGATCGATGCCAGCAGGTGCTCGGCCCGACGCGCCCGCCGGGAGGCTTCCGCCGCATCGTAGGTGGCGTCGATCAGGGTCCGCAGTTCGTCCTGAAGGCGCTGGTTCTGCCGAGTGAGGTGCTCGAGCGCCAGCTGCTGCTCGTGGTCGCTGTGTAGCGCCGCAATGCGCTCCTGGAGCACCTTGTCGTCAACGGCAAGCCGAACCCGTAGGGTCAGCGCCGGCCGGCCCTCCTCGTTCACTGACAGGGTCTCCTCGAGGGTCTCGGCCTCGATCATGGCGGCAGACAGCACCGTGACGGACTCCGCGAGATCCCCGGCCTCGGTGAGCGTGGTCTCCCGGGCCACATAGCTGCCGGCCTGGCGAGCGCCCTCCTCGCGCAGCCGCGTGTGGAGCAGCTCCCTGGCCTGATTGACGGTGTCATCATCGTGCAGGACGTAGCGGTCCTCGAGCACCGTCTCGAAGGCGTGGGCCGCCGCGCCGAACACCAGAGGTAGGCAACAGGCCCCAATGGCAGCACCGCGCAGGAGTCGACCTCCCCACCCCATGTGCCGTTGTTCCGTGGCAACACGGATCATCGCGATTCCTCCCAGGCGCAGGTGTATCGCTCACCCGCTCGATCAATGACCGCCGTGTGCAGGAGCGCCTCGGGCATACCACGGCCACCCTCCAGCTGGGCGATCCGATAGCGGTAGCGCTGGGTGTCAGCGTCCTCCCAGCCCCCGGTCAGCACATCTTGTGGGGCCACACGCGCCAGCATCACCCCGGTGCGTGCGGCGAACTCGGCCTGGCGCCCCATGCCAGCCACGCAGTAGCGACCCTGGGCATCCCAGCCATCCACCAGAGGGGCATCCCCCTCGGGCCGGCTGGCGGTGCTGCCACAGGCGGCGAGAGCGAGGATCACCACCCCGCCGGCCACCTGTCGCAACCGGGCCCGGTTCACAGCGCAGTGGCGTCACGGGACGGCGTGACGCGGGCGGCGGTGGTCTCCTCTCCGGTGTCGCTCTCCGGGTCATAGGCCGGCTGGCCCGCCACCCGGTCCATCAACCGCTCGTAGGCCTCGTCGAGCTCATTGGACGGCCCGAAGGCATCCAGCGCCCGGTTGAACTCGCGGTAGGGGAGCTTGACCAGGGTGTAGGCCCGGTAGCCCCGGGGCCCCGCCTGGATCTCGCGAGCGATGTCGTCGACGCCGGCCAGGTTCACCTGGTCAACGAAGCTGTTGATGATATAGCGGTATTGCGAGTCGCTGGACCCGACCATGGTGTCCTCGGCGGACAGCTCCATGTTCACCTCCTTGGCGACGTCGTAGCGGGCCTGGAGGTTGGACTTGCGAATCGCGTTGGTGAGATCCGGACTCTCGCCGATCCCCACCCCGTACATGCCGCTCCCGTCGGGACGCGGCTTGCTCAGCACCCACGCCGGCAGGCTGTCGAGCTGCTCCTCGCCGGCCTTGATCCGCAGCTTGGCCAGCTCTGCCTCCCGCTCCTGAAGGCGCTCGTGGATCTTGGCCTCTTGTTTGAGCGCCTTGTCGATCGGGGATGACGAGCAGCCCATCAGCAGGACCGGTACCAGCGCCAGTGCCGGCAACATCATGACTTTGCGCATGTCGGTTTCCTTTTCTGACATCCACAGGCCTCGGTGATCGAGGCTGTTACATGGCGCGGCGTCCTGCCGGGCACCTCGCGCAGATAGACCGCCTGGCGGCTGACCTACCCGCGGATGCGAGGATTTGCTGTCGAAGGCCTCCTGTTCTGTCGTGACGACGTCAGCGGTGGTGCCATGGCTGGACGCCCTGCACCTCCCCCTCGTGCAGCTGCTCCGTCAGGGCTTCCAGCTGGTGGAGCCGCCGTCGGCCGACCCCGGCACCGCCGGGCAGGTCCACGGTGTACCACCCACCGCGACCCTCGATGATGGTGGGCTCGGTCCCCATGGCGGCCATGTATGCGTCGCGGTAGGCCCCCAGCACGGGTTTCGGGTCACGCGACCTCATGGTTTCGCCCCTTGCCCGGCGTCGGGATGATCGAGGGTGAGCACGTCACTGCCGATCGGCGCCTCCCAGCAACGAATGGCCTGAATCTCATGGTCCTCGAGGCGCAGCCGCGTCTTGAGGCGAGCCGCTAGGCGATCGGGCGTGACGCCGCCGCCGGCGGTCCAGGGCGCCATGATGACGCCCCGGGCGAAGACCTCGTCGCCTTCATCGACGCCGGCCATCGCCTGCTGGTTGGCCACCTCGATCAGCGGGGTGATGCGGTCCCCTTCGGCCCGGAAGGCATTCCGACTGTGGACCCAGCCCCACTCCCGGTACTCCACCCCTGCCGCGTTGCGGGCATAGGCGATCAGGATCACCTGCCAGTGCATGGCCAGGCGCTGAGCATCGCCATAGATGGCGTCGACCTGGTGCGGCGGAACCATGGCGAGTACCCCGTAGCCGCGTTCGGTGACTTCGCCGCCGGCTTCGACCTGGGCGTGGTCGACATAGCGCCAGCAGTAGGCCTGCTGGCAGAACCGGCTGGCGCGACGCAGCCGGGATGCGCGTTTCTTCTGCTGGTGACTCATGGGGCGTCTCGGGCGTCCTCTGGTCTGACATGTCGTTGGGCGAAAGCCCTTGGGTCCAGCTTACCGATTCCGCGGATTACGCAAGGGCTTCTCGGTATCGATGGTGTCCGGCGCCAGCACACGCTGTCACGACGCAACGGCGAGGCGCGGTTCATCGCGGCAGCGCCTGGCAGCCAGCGGGTGTCATGCGAAATCCATCCCCCGTCCAGTAGTGGAGCACCTGGGTCACGGCGATGCCGGCAGCCACGGGCACCTGCTGGTACGCGGCACAGCCCTCTGGGGTGACCCCGACCCGCTCCCAGCGAGTCAGCACCTCGCCGGCGGCGTTGCGCACGGTGGTGGGCGCTCCGTCGGGGTGGCTATCCGGGGGCGGGCTGGCCGCGGCCGGCAAGGTCGCGATCAGGAGGCACCAGGGCGCCAGCCGCGTCAGGCCGCCGCGAGCCGGGTGTGGCTTAGAAGCGGACACGATAGTTCACCATGGCGGCGGTATCGGGCGATGCATCACGGTCGTGGCCGGGCTCAAGGGTGTGCACGAGATTGACCTGCAGGGCGCTGCGTTCGCTGGGCAGGTAGGTGTAGCCGAGCTCGATATCCTGCTGGCGCCCGGAAGGCGACAGCGAGGCGCTACGCGACTCTCGGAGCACCGTGCCGTCGAGGGTGCGTCCGACCGGGACCGACAGCGTCGCGGTGGCGCTGTCGAGGCGCATCGGCTGGCGGTAGCCCAGCGCAGCGAGGTGGCGATCGCTGGTCCACTGGAACCCCATGCCGAACTCCTCGGCCTGGATGCCCTCGATGCGTTTGATCAGGCCACTGGGGTGGGCATCACCACGGCCCTGGTCATAGTGGACGAAGGCGCGCAGCCGGGGAGCCAAGGTGGCGTCGAGGGTCACGCTGCCGAATGTCATGCGGTTGCGCTCTCCGAGGGACAGGGCACCGTGGCCCTGGGCCCCCAGCAGCCCCTGGGACTCGTTGAGCACGCCGACGGTGCTGGTCAGGCCGATGTCGTCGGTCAGCGCCATGTGCAGCCCCAGATCGGTGCGGCTGGCCTTGTAGCGACTGTCGAGCGCCGAGGTCTCGTCGCGGCCGTCGCCGGCCCAGTGCTTGGCGACAAGCGCCAGCTGGCCACCCAGCGGGACTTCCGTGCGCAGGCCATTCACGGCGTCGAGCCCTTCGGTCAGCGCGGAGCCGCCCTGGTACGAGAGCATCGGCATCATGCCCGATTGGCCATAGGCGCTCAGCGGGTCCGTCTCATCACCAGCGAAGTGAAAGGCGGTCCACTGGCTGGCGCCCAAGCGTCCGTCGAGGCGACTGGCCAGGGTCTCGCCATGGCCGTTGTGGGTAGCACTGAAGCGGAATGCCCTGAAGGTGCCGTCGAACCGCTGGCGCTGCTCGGGCGATGCCGCCGAGAGTCGTGCCATGCGGTCGCGCATGGTCCGGTCCCGGGCATGGCGGGGCTGGCTCTGTCCCGACAGGTCAACGAGGTAATCCCGGCCCAGGTCGTCGAAGGCCGCTACGCCGGCCAGGGCACCACTGGTAGCGAGGCTGTCGCCGTAGGCGCCGGACAGTTCGGCCATGCTCTGGTGCGCCTCCACCGCGGGCCCATCGACCTGGCTGCCGGTGGGCACGGCGAGGGTGCCGGCCGGTGCCAGGGCCTCGAGGATGTCGGCTTCCCCCTGCCCCAGGTAGTAGGTGCCGCAGTTGGCGGTCCCGCTGGCGCCACAGGTGTTGCTCTGGAACAGCGGCGAGCTCTGGTCGGCGGTGTCCAGCAGGTGCTGGGTGACCGTGGCGGCATCCAGGTGCGGCCAGCGCTCGATGATGGCGGCGGCGTATTCGGCGACCTGTGGCGCCGAGATGGACGTCCCACCCCAGTAAGCGTAGGTGTCGTCGCCGTCAGCAGTCGCGGCCACGGCATCCCAGGGCGCCGTCAGGAAGCGTGACTGCCAGTTGGCATCGTCACCGGGGTGATTGCTCTGGGGGTCGAGGATGAGCTCGTCGTTGGCGTCCCGGGTCGAGCCCCCGACGATCAGCATGCGCTCGAAGATCTCCGCGTGCTGGTGGATCGGGTTCGACGACTGCATGGGCTGGCCGTCATTGCCGGCGGCGATGACGTAGACGCTCCCCAGGCCGTCGTTGCTGGTGATGATCTGCTCAAGCGAGGTCAGGGCGTTGACCCCACGGTACGACGCTGCCGGGTCCGGGGCATCGATACGTCCACTCCAGCTGTGGTTGATGACCCGGGCGCCCTCGGTGGCCAGATAGCCCACGCTGTAATCGAGCACGTTGGTGGCGGCGAGGCCGGCGTTGTCGTCATCGGACACCTTGGCCAGTAGCAGGCCGGTGTGACTTGGCGCCTGGGCGACCAGGGAGGCGATGGCGGTCCCGTGGTCCTCGTCGCCACTGACGTCGGTGCTGCTGTCGATGAGGTTGGTTGCCCCGAGCAGGTGGGGCTCGATCGTCTCGTGGGTCAGGTGAAACCCGCTATCGGCGACGCCGACCACCACGGCGCCATCCGGGCTGGGCGTTTGGGCATTGTCGCTTGGTGCGGTGCTCTCCGGCGCTGGCGCGGGCTCGTGGACGCCGTCAGGGTCGCTGGACTTCGTAGAGCCACCTCCACCGCCGAGGCAGCCGGTGAGCAGGAAGGCGATGGCTGACAGCGCCAGCAGGGTCGCGTAACGGGGCTTGGTCATGGGCGGTATGCGGCGATGGCCTGACGGCACAGCACCGGCATCTCCTGGTATCCGTGGGTGTCGTGTCGATGCCCAGATTACGGATATTTCAGATGATGCAAGGGGCGTGAAAGCCCCTTCATGGGCGCTCATTCAAAGAAAACCGCCAGAGCCGGAGCCCAGGAGGAATCAGCCACAATTTCCCCGCTAGTGCGAGGAACCCAGGATTGCCGGCATCCGGCCGCTCTCCAGCCACCGTTCACCCCGCGTCCGCGGGGAACACTTGATATGGCTTCGAGTGTCACAGTACCCCAGCCGCACCCCCGCTTCTGCGGGAAGCATGAGAGCAGCAGGAACTTCTTCGTCCAGGTGCTTCGCACACCCACGCTGTCGCGGGGAACCCGACGCCTGCCTCCCCGTACACCCCCGCGCCTGCGGGGAACCCGACAGTCGTCACATAGCGAAGATGACATCCACCCGTACACCCCCGCGCCTGCAGGGAACCCGGGATTGCCGGCATCCGGCCGCTCTCCAGCCACCGCACACCCCCGTTGTCGCGGGGAACCCGACGCCTGCATCATTACGGGGCTCCTGCCTCCCCGTTCACCCCCGCGTCCGCAGGGAACTCATTGAGGAGATGCGATATCGCCTCGGCGAAGACCGTACACCCCCGCGTCCGCGAGGAACCCGGCTCGGTCGGCCCCTGGGAAGCCTGTCGTGACCGTCCACCCCCGTCTGCGGGGAACCCTATATGGATCGATGCTGGCAAACTACAGTTTTCCGCTCGCCCCCGCGTCCGCGGGGAACTCTCCGCGTGCCCCTAATCCGTCGCCCACTGTGTCCGTCTACCCCCGCCCTGGCGGGGAACACAACAATCAGCATTTTTCCCCGCAGTACCACGCCCGTACACACCCGCTGTCGCGGGGAACTCGTGCACACCCGACATGAACACGGGAATGCCAACCCGCTCACCCCCGCGTCCGCGGGGAACTCTGTCCCTGGCCGTAATAATCGCGTAATGCGGCCCGTACACCCCCGCATCCGCGGGGAACTCGTGGGACAGGGCGAGAAGCCCAGCATCCAGCGCCGTACACCCCCGCGTCCGCGGGGAACTCTCGACGACCTCACCTCGAAAGTAGGACTGGGTCCGTACACCCCCGCGTCCGCGGGGAACCCAAACAATCAGCAAATTTCCGCACTACCACACACCGTGCACCCCCGCGCCTGCGGGGAACCCGCCGAGATTGCCGAGGCGTTTCGTTGGGCATACCGTGCACCCCCGCGCCTGCGAGGAACCCGTGACAGATGGGTGTAAGTGGTGCTTGCATGACCGTACACCCCCGCGTCCGCGGGGAACTCCGCTCGGGCAGCAACATCAATTACGCCGAGCCCCGCACACCCCCGCGTCCGCGGGGAACTCCACCGCCCGCCGATTGGGGCGCATGAATTGGGCCGCACACCCCCGCGTCCGCGGGGAACTCCCTTCCTCAATAACGCAATGATATCCGCCAGTTAAGCGATTCTTCCCCGGCCACCACTACATGAAGTCGGTGACCGCTACCCGCTTGGGCTTCTTGCTTCCCTCTTCCACCTGCTTACCCGCTTGACGGTACCGCCCCATGAAGCGATGGGGAATGGCGCCGAGCAGCTCCGTCGCGGTGCGCATCCCTTCGCCCGGGCGCTCTCCATCAGGCCTGGGAAAG
This sequence comes from Halomonas terrestris, assembly GCF_049166755.1. Classification (NCBI taxonomy): domain Bacteria; kingdom Pseudomonadati; phylum Pseudomonadota; class Gammaproteobacteria; order Oceanospirillales; family Halomonadaceae; genus Halomonas; species Halomonas terrestris. The sequence goes on from NZ_JBMHFZ010000009.1 coordinate 15,752, forward strand.
CGTGGATCGAGGATGACAATGGTCGCCGAGTCATCCGGATGGCGGATCGCCCGCCCGATGCCCTGCCGCAATTTGTGGGCCGCCTTGGTGCCATCCTTGCGCGTCTGCATCACGGTCGCCATGCGCGATGCCTCGTCGGGTCTTCCTGCCTTGGCCATCAGGCTCTGGGTCAGCGTGAAATGCTCGACAGCACTGGGCGCCGGCCTGGGGTTTCGCAGGATCACCACGGTCGCCCAGAAGCTCTCGCCATCCTGGCGCTGGGGAGACAGTCCCTCCCAGCCAGCCGGGGTGACAAGGATCGCGCCCCGGGGCAACGACTCTGCAATCTGGTTGAGGGGCTCTCCTGCCGCATGGGTGACCAGCCGTGTAGCGGCTTCCGCTGGCCAGTGGCGCTTGAGGATCGCGACATCGTGGTAGCTGCCGCACAGCACCAGGGTGCGCCCCTTGCCACAAGCGAGGATCTCCCGGATGGCTCGCTTGGCGAACGTGGGGGCCAGCTCATGGTGCCCAGCGTCGGTCTGGTACAGCGGTGCCGGCATGTCGGCAGGGAACTGGAACGTGAGATCACCGAAGGTCAGCGGCTCGAAGGCCTCCGTCAGGCCCATGCGAGAATCGCTGGCGCCCATCACCAGACGCCCGCGCATGAAATCGAAGGTCGGGGCCTCACCAGGGCCGTGCTGAAGATCCGACAGCGTGGCCGAGGTGAGCAGTGTCACGCGCTTGTCGGCGTTGGCCTTCAGGCTGGCACCAGCAGCTGGCGCCGGCACCACCAGCCCAGGGAGCCCTTCGACCGGGGAGTGCTGCAACAGGACGCGCTGGGGACCTTGCGTATTACGCAGATGGCGCAGGATCGCATCGGCCTCCTGGCGAACCTGACGCCACTCTTGCCACGTCGCGTCATCGTATCGATCCGCCAAGGGACGGGCCCGGAGCAACCCCGACAGCGCGTCGACCATCACCTGCTGCTCAGCGGCGCCGGGGATGGCCACCTCCCCTGCCCGTGCAGGCGAGCGGAAATCATCGAACAGGGTCTGCCATGCCCGGGTGGCCGTCTTCAGGCCCATGGAGCGTAGCAGCGTCAAGGTGGAGCGGAACGACAGGCGCGGAGACAACGCTTGCTCCGCGGCTTCCGGGTAGTGCTCGGCCTCATCCAGCAGCAGCGCATACGGCTCTTCTGCGGCGGTCACCTGCCCCTGGGTCACCAGGTCGATGGCCAGCAGCGTGTGGTTGACGACCAGGAGATCACAGGAGCGCATGGCATCGAAATGCTCGGACAGTGCGGCCGGGATAGGTTCATGGTCCGTCAGTGCAATGTCCTGTGGCGTCAGACCGTCCGGCATCAAGTCCAGCAGACAGCCCTCCGTCTCCAGGGCCCATTGCGCCAGCTCGCGTTCGGCGTTGGGTCGCCCGAGGTCGACGACCACCGTTTCGAGATCCGGGGCGCCCAGGCGATGCGCAAGACGGGTCGGCGACACATAGTTCTGCCGGCCCATGCGCAATCCCATGGTCAGGGCGGGCAGTCCCTGCCAGGCAAGGTAGTCGGCGATGATGGCCTGGTTGTTCTCGGCCAGTAGCTGGCGCTGCAGGCTGCGAGAATGGGTCGAGATCACCGCCCGTCGCCCATGTTGGTGTCCCCGGGCAACCCAGTCGGCCAGGCACAGCAGGTAGGCAAGGCTCTTGCCGATTCCCGTGCTGGCCTCGTTGAAGTGAAACTGCCCAGGCCTGGCCAAACCGGCACAGATCGCCTCGGCGTAGTCGATCTGGACCGGATTGACGGTGAAACCGGGCCGCTTGGGGAGTCGTTCCCTGAGATAGTGTGCCACCGGGTTATGCATTGCTGCTCCCTTCCATTCATGTCGTCACACCGCGCCAGCACGGGTCATCCCCGACGTGCGGGGAACACGGCGACTGATTCACCAAGGGCGAGTGCTGGTATCGCCCACCCCCGCCGCTGCGGGGCACTACTGCGACAGTGTCGCGGGCCTCGATCACCCCCGGCTCTGCGGGGCACTACTACGACATCGTCGTAGGCCGCGTTCAGCCCCGCGCCTGCGGGGAAAGCGTCGCTCGCTTGGGAAGCCGGGCACTCCCTGAGGGGAAGCTCAATCCACCACCCGGCACAGCATGCCCATGCCGTAGCCCTTCTTGCGGCCGATCCCGTCGAGCCACGCTGATGCAGCCTTGATCGGGTCACTCACTGTCACCTCGGCACGGAACTGCGCGACGGTGAAGCGGCCCTTCTTGCGATGCACGTGGCGTACCGAGGTCCACTCGAGCACGTCCAGGTCCTGCGGGTCGGCAAGGGCGAGGCCGCCGGCGGCGAGACGCGAGGTCACGACCTCTGGCCAGCGCTCGCGAGGCGCGGGCATGTGCTTGCCCCGCTGTCCGTGGACGCCGCAACTGGCCGTGATGGTGGGCGACATTACCCACTCCAGGTTGAGCCGGGCGCCCTCCTTGAGCTCGATCTCCCGTGGGGCTCCCCCGGGGAAGGGTTCGGGCGACCGCAGCATGAACAGGTGCCGGTTTGGCCCCAGGGGCTCGGCACGGAACAGGAAGTTGCGCTGGCCGCCCGGGTAGTCAGCCTCTCCGGCAAACAGCCGCCAGGCCGTCTTGTGCCGATCATCCAGGGTCACTTCTTTCCCCGGCGGATTACCGGGATGGGCCAGGGCAGAGCCTTCGTAGTAGTGCACGATCACAGGGCACCCTCCTCGATCAGTGGAATGAGTTCGCGCATGACCGGGGTCAGACGCATGCGGCTATGGGGATCAACGGGCAGCGCGGCCAGCAGAGTCATGGGATCGACGAGCGCCTCCGTCCACTTCTGCAGTGACGCGTCATGACGCCGTCCCTGGGCGGCCTGGACGATGGGCCGCCAGAAGGCGGGGGTCACGGCCTTCTTCGCCAGCCCCTCGGCGTGCACGAGGCGAGCAACATCGATCATGGCGGCGAGATCCAGGGGCTCGGCGCCCTGATCACTGAGGCACCACACCTCCGACAACGAGAACGATGCTCGCCACTGGCCCATCAAGGTGTCGGCCTTGCGGCCCCAGTTCTCAATGAACACGAAGCCCTTATGGCTGTTCGCCAGCGCTCCGTCACTGTGCAGCTTCAGCAGCAGGGCTATGGCGCCACAGCGATGCAGGCGTCCCAGCCGGCCCAGTTCACCGTCCTTGAACTTGTCGATCCAGCCCTGGGGCAATGCCAGATGCAGCTCACCCGACGGGGTGATGACGCCACCGGAACCGGCCAGCATCCCCAGTTTCCCTCCGACAGGCTTGCCGCCTCGCGCCAGCTTCTCGACACCCAGCATGGCGGTGGCGGGAAGCCGGGGCGTGTAGCAGGTCGTGCAGACGGACTCGAAGGCGTAGCCGGCGCTGTATTGGTACTCCATGGCCACCCCGGGGTCCTCGACCTCGTCCCAGGCTCGCTGGCAGCAGGCGCAGGACGCGGCCGTGGGTGTAAACGTGTCCATCATGGCGGGGTCACGGAACCCCTTGGTGGCCTGATGGAGCAGTGCGTAACCGCGGCTCATGCCAGCACCTCCTTGAGAACCCGAGGGGGTCGATAGACCGGCTCGTCGGCGCCGGTGAGTCCCATGCGCAGCGTGTCAGGAACGGCGCTATAGCGGTCTGACGCGTGGTCCTCGGCGGATCGCCACGGTCGCATCCGCCAGCCTTCGTCAGGGTCAGGCTCCACGGCCTCGATGGTGAAGTGGCCCTGGCCCCGGGCGTGCTCCTTACCGACGTGATGGATCAGGCTCAACAGCTTGAGGCACTGTTCCGGGTCACCCTCGCCATAGAACATCAGGTAGGGGCTGAGGTAGCCGTGGTGGGTGGTCAGCTTGGGCGCCGTACCCGAGCCATCGAGCTTGATGTTCTTGATCGGCTTGTTCCGACGCGTCGCGGCATGCGCCGGCAGGCGTGTCACGCTCGAGGGGAGCTTGACCACCTGGCCGACGAGTCCGTGCTGGGAGGTGATGCCGAAGACGGCCTGGGAGCCCCGGTAGCCGCCGCGCTGGTCATCCCAGGTCAGCGGCAGGTCGTCGACCGGCGCGGTCCAGTCCAGTCGCTGATGCCGCACGGCTTCGGCCAGCAGGGTGTCGAGCCGGGGGGTGACCACCGGCAGGATCACCGGGGTGTGCAGCCGCAGGCGGAGTTGAAACGCAGTGGCCATGACTCATGCCTCCTGGCGTTGACGGGCCTGGCTGAGCAGATAGACGGACAGATCCATGTCGGGGAGCGCCGCGACGAACGCGTCCCAGGCCTCGGTGAGCGATTCGCCTTCCATCTGGAAGCCCAGGTCGTCGAGGGTGACCTCGCCGATGGGTTCGGCCTTGAGCTCGCCGCTGGCACGCCGGTACACCGTCCACTGGCCGGAGACGGCGCCGAATCCGCCGGCGCGGTGACCGCCAAGGTGGGGAGTGATCGAGAAGTCGGCGAGGCTGTGCAGGAGCAGCCCCAGGTCCACGGCGTTGCCGCCGTTGATGCGCAGGGTGCAGCTCAGCTCGCTCCCCGGGGCGATCGACTCATGGCCGGCCAGCGGGTGCTTGATCGACTCGGTGCCGCCCTCACGTGCTTCTTTGATGGCTTTCTCGCGGGCATCCAGGTCGTTGAGCTGCTCGCTGATACGCTTTCGCTCGTCGGGATCGTCAGCGGCCTTGCGGTAGGCCTTCTTCAACTCGTTGACCTGGTCACGGACCACCTTGATGTCGTCCATGCTGGCGCGGCTGCTGGCCAGCGTCTGGAGCAGGCGGTCGCGCTCGGCGTCGTCGAGCCACTCGACGAGCTCAGGGTCGCGCTCGAACTGGTCGTGGCGAACCCCCTGCCCGGCGGTGACCACGTTGGTTGCCGGGGTCAGCAGCGGCTGGACCTCGAGGCGGCCGGCGAGCTTCCAGCGGCCCATCAGGTTGAGCAGCGGGTTTAGTTCACGCAGCCGCTTCTCGGCCATGGGGTCATGGCTCTTGCCGGTGTCCTCGGTGTTCACCTCGCGGGTGGTATCCACGCCCTGCCCCAGCATGTACATCTGCGACAGCGGCATGCCGGTGTCCTTGGCGGTCTCGCGTAGCACCACGTTCAGGGCGCTCTTGCGCAGCGGCCCGCGCAGGGTGCCGCCGTTCAGGAACACCTGGTCATGCGGGGTGCGTGGCAAGGCGCCATCCAGGCCGATGTAGCTGACCGAGATCGGGCTCTGGGCAGTGAGGTGCCCGCGGAGGGTGTAGGCATAGGTGTCGGTCACGGAAGTCTCCTTGGGTGAAAGGCTCGCGCCGGATCGTGCCAGCGCCGGGCCAGTGTAGCGATCTGGCTGAGGATGCAAGGGGGCAAACAAGACCGCCGCCAGGGGGGTGCTCTGGCGGCGGGGAATGGGGCTAGGTCGCGGTTACGTCAGAACATCCAGCCGGTGGGGTTCGGGTGCGCCTGCTGCTGGCTCAGGGCCTTCCAGCCCTTGATGACGCGGATCACCAGCCAGACCGCCCAGAACAGCAGCACCAGGAAGCCGATCATGACCATGGAGAGCAGGGAACCCACCGCCAGGAACAGCAGGCCCATCCAGAAGGTGCGGATCTGGAACTGGTAGTGGGAGCGCAGCCACTCGGGGGCGTCGTTGCGGTTGAGGTAGGCGATCACCACACCGATCAGTGCGGTGATGCCGGTGAATAAACCGGCGAGGTAGAGGAGATAGACGGCCTTGCACATGCCATCGGTGGTGGCAGCAGCGGGTGTCGGGGCGGTGGTATTGTCCGTGGTCATCTTCTGGTTCCTTGGGTCTTCGGTTGGATGGGACTGCGAGGCCCATGGTAGGGGCGCGACGCAAAGAGACTCCGGTCGGGACGTGCCCTTGAGGGACCTTTTGCGCGAGTGTGTGGCGTACTGTTTCGATGAAGCATCGGGCTCCTACCAGCTGAGCTCCCCGGTCAGGCGCCAGCGCAGGTTGTTGGTCATGGTGACCAGGGCGGCCAGGGTGTAACCGACGCCGTCGTTGACGATGACGCGGCCACCGCGGCGCGTGAGGCGCGGGGGCTGGCCATTGGCCTTGGCGTAGAGGCTGCGGTAGTCGCTGATGATGCGGTCGGCGCGGGGCGCGGGGATGTGGCAGGTCGACATGTGGGCTCCTGGGTAGGCTGGGCTGGCGCCAGCGGTGGAATCTGAGGCAAGCGTACGGCTCCCCTCTCTACGACCCTCAGTCGGGAAAAGCTCTTGAGGGGCACGACGGAGAAAAACGCTGCGCGAAAGAAAGCGCCCTGCGGATGACAGGGCGGGATAAAGCGAAGAGGGCCCGGGCAATGACCCGGGCAACGCCGGTGGCTAGGAGGCGCCGCAGCCCTCGCTGCGGAAGGCGCCCGCCGGCAGTACCCAGGGGGTGCCGGGCGCGGCGAACACCGGGAGGGTGTAATCGGGCCGGGTGGCCTGTTCGAGGGCGGCGAGGTCCTCGATCTCGAAGGGACGTGACCGGCGGGCCCGCTCGAGCACGGTGAGCTTGTCGCGGCTGATGGTGGTGCCGAACTGCTGCTCGTAGTCGGCGATGCGCTGGGCCTTCTCGGGGAAGTAGTGGGCGATGGTCGCCCAGATCGCATCGCTGTTGAACACACACGACTGACATGAACTGCGTGACCAGCCCAGGCGGTAGGGTACCGGCGCCAGCACACCATGGCGCTCTAGGGTTTCCCACACGCGGCTCTCGTCCCAGTCCAGCACCGGCCGCCACGCGTCGACATGGCGAGCCTTGCGGCCAAAGCGGGTGTCGCTGGCATGTCGCTCCAGCTGAAAGTAGCGGGCGCGGTTGGCGCTCTCTTCCCGACGCTCGCCGGTGATGAAGAGTGTCCTGGTGCCCAGGAAGCGCGACTGGTTGTTCAGGGCCCGGCGACCCAGATCGATCTTGAGCGAACTTGAACACCAACGGGTCGAAAGGCTGGCGCTGACCTGGGGGAAGCGCAGGCGGGTGCCCGGCTTGCTGCGGCGGGTATCACGCTCCAGGGTGAGCAGGCCATCGGGCGTTTCGACGCACTGAGGATGACTGTAGTCGTTCTCCTTCAACATTTCCCCTTCGAAACCGTGCTTGAGCCAACTGAAAAAGAGCGGCACCTCGAAGGCGTGCGCCAGCTGCCGGTTGTAATCCGCCATGAAGGTCCAGTCCATGAGGGTGCTGCCCTCGCGACCGTCGACATCGTGGTGCCAGAGCTCGACCTTGCGCATGTCGACGCCCTGCTCGATCAGGTGCAGCAGGCAGGCGATCGAGTCCTTCCCGCCGCTCATGCAGACGACGATGGCCTCGTAGCTCGACAGGTCGATCTCCTCCGCCGCGAAGTAACGCCCCTTGGCCTCATCGTTGGCGGTGGGCTCGGTACCGCCCAGCATGTCCAGCTGCTGGCGCAGACCGGGGATCACCACCTGGTCGTCGATCTGGTGGCTGGGGATGAGCCGGGGCTTGCTGGTCATGGCGTGTTTCCGCTGGCGGTGGGAACACGTCCAAGGTCTCATGGGCGGCGAAAGACGCAACGGGGATGCCGGATGCGGCGTCCTGACGGAACGTGACGCCGAGGTGATCGGTAAGCGAGATGGGTTGTGGCCAGAGCCGCGGCAATCAGCTCGAGGCCACCACGGCACGATAGTGTGACTCGAACGATGCCTTCCAGCGTGCCGGCATCCTGGGCAATGCCCCGAGGCGTCGGTCGATCGCGTCTCGCGTCGCCTGCATGGCCGCGATGGCGGCGTCCAGCTGGGCCACATCGATACCCGGCTCGTCACGGTAGCTTGCCAGAGCATCGTCACGCGCCAGCCGGGCCTCCACGGCATCCTCGTCGACCTCGGCGCTGATCCAGGCGAGGCGGTCGAACTCGCTGCTGCCGCGCATCTCGGCCTCTCTGTCCCGAAGGTACTCCGGGTTGCTCTCGGCGTCGTACTCGGTCATCGCGCCCAGGTCCTCGATGCCGTATTGCCCGGGATAGGCTTGGTGACGCTGTCCGATCAGGAGGTGAAGCAGCATGCGGACTCCTTGGTCAGTGCTTGTCGTGTTCAGGGATCTGCTGGCGCTCGATGGCCACCACCCCCTGGTCACAGGTGAACTCGAGGTCGCTGCCGGCGCCGTGGGCAAGACACAGCAGCGACCGGGCCATGCACCCGGCGGCGGCCTCGGCGCCCAGCTCCGTGATCGCAGCGGCAATCTGTTCGCTGAACTCGCGCTTGTCCATGGGCTACTCCTCGCTGGCGTGACAGGCCATCAGCAGCCCCCTCACCCGGCGCAGCTCGTCATCGCTGTGCGGCGTGCCGCCGGCGTTGAGCGCCAGGTAGTGCTGGAGGACCGCGGCGCGGGACGTGTAGTGGAACACGGCGATGCGGAAGCGAAAGCGCTTGGGATCGTAGGAGGTGCCCCGGAAACGCGCCAGGGGCAGCCCGAACGGGCGCAGCTCGCCGGCCAGCAGGCGCTGCACGGCGGTGTAGCGCTGCAGGCCATCCAGGCACTGGAGGCCGTTCGGAAGGTCCGTGGCGGTACCGTCGAGGTGCCAGTTGGGGCAGTTGAACTGCAGCAGGCGGCCTGAGCTCGGCAGGGTGCCGCGCATCGCCGCCTCGATGTAGCGCTCCTGCTGCTGGGTAGTCCAGACGTGGCCACGCTGATAGTCAGGGACCATGTCGATGCCCCCGTAGCCCTCGGCGAGGTCATCGAGCTGCTTCGGCGCCATGTGCCAGAACGTCTCTCTGCGCCATTCTCTTTTCGTTAGCTGTCCACCTCATAGACGGGCTCGGTCATGGGCCGGATGATCGCGTCGAGCTCACGGTCACGAGGGTGGCGTTCAGGGGTTGCCATGCTCAGCTCCTGTGCTGTCCGAGGCCTGCTTCTCTACCGTGGCCAGCGCCTTGTTCCACGCCTCGCGCTCGGTATTCCCCGTCGCCAGGCGCAGGCCGTTGGCGAGCCGGGTCCAGACGCACCAGTGACTGTGCTGGCCGAGCGGGTTGTTGTGCTTCGACGCGTAGGCCCGGGGATGGTCCAGCTTCACCGCATCGCGAGCCTTGTTCAAGGTGATCATCGGTCTCCCCTTCAGCCGATCCAGACCCGGCGCCGGTCGGCCCAGTCGTAGAGCTGGCCCAACATGTTGTTGAGGTCCTCGAGGACGCTGAAGTCCTCATCGTCGTCGTAGCTGGACGGCGTCAGGGCCGCCATGCCGTCGACCACCTCCAGGAGCTCGAAGTCCATCTCCTCGCCGGTCTCGAGCCATGCGGCCGGCAGCTGGCGCCGGAGGCGCTCAGCGATGCGGTTGGCCACCCAGGCGGCGCGTTCGTCGCTGGTGGCGTCCGGCGAGACCGCCAGCAGATCCTTGAGCCTGAGGCGCCGGTCCCAGACCGGCTTGCCGGCCGCGCGGCGCTGCTCCGCCAGCTGGTGCGAGGCCAGCAGGCCATCCAGTGAGCGGCTCATGAGGCACCTCCCGTGGCGGCAGCGTGCGGGGCGATGGCCTGGATCACGGCTTCGCCCAACGGGGTGATGATCACCTCGAAGTGGGTCTGCTCGGTGCCCAGGTCCGTCGGCACGCCGCGCAGCAGGCCCTGGGTCGCGGCGCTGCGGGCGACGCGCAGCTCGCTGCGTTCGCATTCGATGCGGGTGCCGGTGGCGGGGTCATCGGCCATGGACGCCAGGAAGCGGTGTTGCGCCGGGGTCAGGCGATCGGCGACGCCGGCGATGACCTGTCGGTACGCCTCGACCTCCACCAGGCTGCGAACGAACGACAGAGCATGGGGCCCGGGAATGACCTCGCGCATCAGGTTGGCGGTGTCACGGACACGGCCGTTGCGCAGGACCGCGGTCTGGTCCCAGTCGAGCAGCTCGGCGGCGAACTCGGGCAGGTGGTCGCGAATGGTGCGAGAGGCCTGCACGCGCAGGGCCTGGGCACCCTCGGCAGTGGTCACGGTGGCCATGGGTCATGCCTCCTTGGGGCGTGGGGTCTGAGGGGTGTCGGGGATGCGCCAGCGCATGCGCCAGCCGTGCGGGGGATGGCTCTCGGCGTCCACCCGTGTCGGCGCATGCGCCCTGACGATCCGGTAGGCGAGGCGATGCCCATTGTGGCGATGGGCCTCGAGGTCGGCCTTGCATGCCGCCTTGGCACGCTCCTGATGCGGCCAGGGGCCCCCGGGGAGGCGCTGCCAGTCGGTGGTGGTGTCGTCGCTGCCGAGCAGCTGGCGCTGTGCGTACCACATGTCATTGCCTGCCGGTGTCGGGGGTGTCGGCCGGCGCCGGCCGCAGCGCGACGTCCATGGCCTCGATGGCTTCCTGACGGGTGTGCAGGTTGCTGATCGTGGCCCGGCCCTCGTCGTTGAAGACCACGAACCAGCGACCGCTGAGGATCTCGTGGTCGATGATGCCGCCGGTCGTCGGGTCCGGGTTGATCAACATGCCGCCGGGGGCGGCTTCGCTCCAGCCGTCGGGTAGGGCCATGGGGTCTCCTCGTGCTGTGGGCATGGGGTGCGTCGGTCAGGGATACCCTTGCACAAAAACACCGGGACGCAAGCGGCGCTCGCGTCCCGGTGTCACGATGGTGCGATGAAGGGATCAGCTGTTGCTGGCGCTCGCCCCGGCGCCGGCGGCCATGCCGCTGCGCATGGCGGCACGGTCGGTCGAGGTGGTCAGGTGGCTGGCCACGGCGTCCTCCGGCGAGCCGGCGAGCTCGCGGAACATGCCCATGGAGCCGAGCAGCGCGGAACTCTCGTAGGGGATGAAGACCCGCTCTCCGTCCTTGGCGAGGTTCGGGAGCGCCTTGATGTAGCTTTGACCCAGCAGGTAGCCGACCACGGTGCGCTTGTGCTCTTCCTCTTCGCCGATGGCGCTGAGCACCAGCTTGATGGATTCCTGCTCGCCCTGGGCACGCAGGATCGCTGACTCCTTGTCCCCCTGGGCATTGAGGATCGCCGACTCCCTCTGCCCCTGGGCCATAGCGATGGCAGCGGCCTTCTCCCCTTCGGCCTCGGTCACGGTGGCCCGCCGCTTGCGTTCGGCGGCCATCTGCAGGCGCATGGCCTCTTCCACCTCTCCGGGCATGGCGATGTCCTGCACCTCGACGCGGGAGATCTTCACCCCCCACTTCGATGCCGGCTCCTCCATGGCGGCCTGGATCTCGTTGTTCACTTCCGCCCGGGATTCGAAAAGGCGATCCAGTTCCATTTTGCCCACGACGCTCCTGAGGGTGGTCTTGGCCAGCACCTCCACGGCCTGACTCATGTTCTCAACCTCATAGACGGCCCGTTTGGGGTCGATGATCTGGTAGTACAGGGCGCCGTTGATGCGCACCGTGACGTTGTCAGTGGTGACGACAGGCTGACCAGGGAAGTCCATCACGGTTTCCCTCCGGTCGATACGTGCCTCGTGACTGGTGACGGCCTGGTATTCCTCGCCCATCTTGCGATAGCGCACCATGGTGATGGCGCGGGGCTGTTCGATGAAGGGGATGATGAGGTTGATGCCACTCTCCAGCAGGCGGTGGTATGAGCCGAGGCGCTCGATGACCATCACTTCCGACTGGCGTACGACGACCAGGCCTTTGATGATGACCGAGATGCCGATGGCCAGGATGAGCCCGGCGATGAAGAATCCCGGGCTGATTGAGAAGATGCTGTCCATGGGTCAGTGCTCCTTGTCGCGATGGGTGCCCCCGGTGGGGGCGAGTGAGTGACGGGACACCACGGCGGTGGTGCCGTCGAAATGCTGGAAGACGACCGAGGTGTCCGCAGGGAGCTCGGTCTCGCAGGTGTCCTCGACGCGCAGTCGATAGAAGTCACCGTTGATCTTGATGCCGCTGGCGTCGTCGAAGTCACGGCGCTGCGTGGTGTAGAGCTGGCCCTTCTCGACCCCGGTCCCGGTGGTGCCGTAAGCCACACCCCGTGGGGAAAACCAGGGGCGCACCTTCCACACCATGATCGGGACCAGCACGCCGGACAGCAGGCCCATGGCCACCAGTTGCCAGACGAAGGAGGCGCCAAGGCCTGCCGTCAGCCCGGTGAGCCCGGCAGCGATCGCCAGCGCCAGCAACACCAGGCTGCCGGTGGTGAGCTCGGCAAGCCCAAGCGCCAGCGCCAGGATCAGCCACAGGTAGGTGATGCTCCATTCCATCGGGGTCTCCTCACGCGACGGCGTTGCGATGGCGACGACGGGCGTCACGGAATTCGTAGGCGGCACGTTCGGCGCCCTGGTAGTAGGTGGCGTCCAGAAACTCGCGCTCGGCGGCGAGCGACGTCTCGGGGATCTCGCACCACCAGCACTTGTTGCTGCCGGCATCGCCGGGATGCCAGCGGTAACCCCGGGCCTTGAGCAAATCCTTGACCTCGAAGGGGGCGCCGAAGGCCCTCACCACGACGGTCTGCTGCGCCACGTTGTCCAGCAGCTGGGCAAAGCCATCGGGGCGTAGCGCTAGCAGCCAGGCGGTGGCGAGGCAGTCGATGCTGGCGCGATGGCCCTCGTAGAAGCTGTTGTGCTTGAGCAGCAGGTACTCGAGCTTGCGGCTCTCGAAGCCCAGCTCGCTCCAGGGGATCTCGCTGGCGGTGCAGCCCCAGCGCTGGCCATCGAAGGCGGGAAAGCGGGCCTCCAGGAAGCCGCAGTCGAACGGGGCGTTGTGAGCCAGCACCAGCGGGTCGCCGGCCATCATCATCCCTACCCAGGCGTCGTCGATGCGGCGGCCAGCCACGTCGTCATCGGTGATGCCGGTGATGCGGGTGATCAGCTCGGGGATCGGGCGCCCCGGGTCCTCGTAGCGGGAGTAGGCGTCATGGATCGTGGTCAGCCGCTTGGCCGAGGGGCTGTAGCTGGCGCGTACCAGCCCCAGCTCGATGATGCGGTCTGTCTCCGCCTCGAGGCCGGTGGTCTCGACGTCGACGATCACCAGCGGGGCTTCATCCCCAACCGGGGCATTGATCGCCGCGGGGAAGGTGGTGTCCTGTCGCGTCAGCGGCACCCGTTGCAGAAGCCGGTAGTCCTGAGGGGCGGCCTGGATCGTGGGGACCATGTCCAGCGGGAAAGCGGTATCGGTCATGATGAGCTCCGTTCAGGTGCTGGGCGTGTGGAGGCTGGCGCCGATTGCCTTGAGGTGCTGGCGCAGGGCCTTGTCGTCGACCTCGCGGGGGACCTCGATGACCACCTGGCGAACGCGCTGGGCCTTCTGCCAGCGGCGGGCATGGGCCTTGAGCGAGCGGATCGGGTTGAGGTCGGCATCGGCCACGACGCCGTCGACGATGAGGATCACGGTGCTGTCAGGGAGCGAAGTGCCGACCTCCTCGACCTCCTGGCCATCGATGCGGAACAGCGTCTCGTCGTGACACCAGCCGTCGGGCCAGAAGGTGTCGTCGTTCAGGAAGGCGACGTAGTCGCCCTTGGTCATCTTCACGTCAGGGTCTCCTCGTGACGTCCGGTTGTCTGGGCCGGTGGCGTCGGGCGTCAGCCCCGCTCCACCGTTTCACCTTCCATCACGGCCAGACCGCTTCGGGTCATGGCGAACCACGGCTGGGGGTCGCGCCCCGGTGGCTGGCGCCAGCAGACCTCGATCAGGTCATGCTCGAGGCACCAGTGCAGGCCGCCCGCCAGCGACTCGTAGGGGGCATCGGCCACGTCACCCTGGCCGACCCTGACGCCATCGGCACCCAGCGGGATCGCGCTGTTGCGAAGGAACGGTGTGATGCCCTCCCCCCTGTGCCCCTGGTCGCGGCGATCGAAGGCTTCCTTGAGAAAGCCCAGGGCTACCTGTGCCATGGCTGGTAGGGTGTCGCGACGCAGATGCGTCATCTGGTAGTCGGGCTCGCCAGGGTTCATGGCTCGCCATTGCCGGTAATGGGTGAGGCAGTAATGGGCGTTGTCACCCACCACCCGGCCATGCCGTTCGCAGAGACGGCGATCACACGTCAGGTCGCCACCAATCGGGAAGTCGCACAGCCAGCCCGCCACGTCGCTGCAGTCGGCGCAATGCTCGCCCAGGTCGCCGTGGAAGTGGATGACGCGCTTGTCGGACTGGGCACGGTAGCTTGGCATGCGTGTGATCCTTGTCGGTGTGGCGTTGGGGTGGCTTACTCGTTTGACGAGGTGCTTGTTCCATGGCTGTCGAACTGGACATAGAGCTCGTCCTCCACGACTTGCACCGTTTCCACTGTGATAGCCACGTTGTACTCAGCGGTCATCAGCTCGGCGACTGATTGTGTGGGCTCATGCCGCCAGCTGCGAGAGAACAGACCTCCTTCGTTGAACCGACAGGCCACGTCGCCTTGGTAGCGACGAAGTCGCCCCTCCTCGGGGCAGCTGCGAAATTGATCAGCGCCCTGGTACCCATCATCACGAACCCAACCGTTGCGCTTGTAGCGCTTCACTCCCGAGATCTGATGCTTCCCTCCAGAGAAGGACTCGGTGACATGCTCCATCGGTCTTGAAGTGGCCTCTCCAGCATCACTACGACCCGACGACATCAGCGCCGCGGCCCCGGCACCGATCACCATGCCGGTGGCAAGATCGATTCCGCTGCTGCCCTGAGAGGCTGTTGAGCTCCCCGATCTGGAACGGGCCTCCGCTTCGCCTACCAGCGGGAGCAGTACCAGCAATGCCGATCCAGCGAAGACAAGGGCGAGGCCAGCTGCGCGAAGGGCTCGACTCAATGACATTGGGTTACTCCTTATTCCTGTGAGTTAGACGGTTCGCTTTATGCGGCCACCCAATCGGCTGTACTCGTCGCGACCCATGATGGGCTTGGTCATGGCCTCCTCGAGGGTCATCTTGCCGGCCTTCACCTTGCGCATCCGGTGCCGCCAAGTGCTTGGGTTGAACCCCAGGCGACGGGCAGTGGCGAGCTCGCCGTCGGGATCAGCGGGGCGACCACCGGCCTTCTGGCGCCGCCTGATAAGCGGCACGCGCTGGTGCTTAGGAATGTGCATGGGCTCCTCCACGGGTGTCGGGTCGAGGGATGTACCGGTAGCGTCTCACCAAGCGGTCATCATGCAAGGGCATGGCGGTGCCATGATGTCCCATCGGTACCAAGCCAGCGGGTACCGGAAGTGGCGAATCTCTTGACTGGTGAATGCTCCTCAGAACGCCGACCTGGCAGGAACGAGAACCCCATATTCATCAGCTCTCCGCCTAATGGCCAGGCTTTCGAGTGCGGCAGCACTTTCCTCGATGCTGGGAGCGTTCGTCATGAGTTCCACGATGCCAAGCAGCTCCATGGCGGTATCGTTTGGAGTTGCTTGGTCCTGGCAACCTATGAACCGAAGCCTAGAATCGAAGGCTTTCAGCCATCTGTAAGGAGCGGTCAATTCTGCTGACTCTTTCCTCAATGAGCGCATCTTGTTTCTCGGCATTGCGCTTGGCGTTGACAGGTGTATACCCGTCAAGATCCAATTCCCCACACCGCCGAAGAGATGGCGCCGGAATGTCACTGTAAAAGCGCGTCCGACGAGCTTGATACAGACTTTCAATTCGGTTGGCGTGCATCCCGGGCGTGTCTCGGGGCTAAGATCCTTCAGCGCCTCTGCCACGACCTTGATCTGCTGCGTAATCGAGGATGGCCATATCTTTCCCCTGGTGCTCTTTCCACTGCGCAAGAGGTCGCAGTGGAGCAGCGCGGCATGTTTCCGGATATCCTCTTCACCCCCTCCTTCCCCGCCAAGACAGGTCGCGTCGACTACCGGCACTGAGAACGCAAGGTGGCCATAGGCCGGTGAGAATTGCAGGCGCATCTCGGCTACGCGTCTGGAGGGGATTCGATGGACATTCCGGAACTCACCTGAACACTCGATCACGCATACTCGACTGTTCGTAGATGCTGCAATGGAGAAGTATTCACTCAGGCTTATCTTCGACAACATGGTGTTGCAAACGACGACATCTTCGCCGGCAGTCAACAAGCCCTTTACTTCCTTTTGGCATTTTTCATGAGCCTTCGAGGCACGCTTAGGAGTGAAGTGGTATCGACCTTCCTTGTCGACTAGGTGCATGTCGGCTTCACGCTGGTGGAACGAAGGCAGATGTGTGCGGGCTAATGTGCTCTTTCCGGAGCCAGGCCACCCCCGTACTAGGGCGAGAGTAGGTGGGCTCGTCTGGTTTGCAGGTGTATCAGTCATGTGTGATCTCCTGAAGGTCGCTCAGATCAACTTATATTTCTTGGGATCAACGCCCGGATGCTGGATGCGTCTTGAGAGGCGAGCAGCCTACTTGGTTACCTCTGACACAGCAGGCCGCTTTCGATGATGTCCCCCACCCGCGAGGGCCCCAGGCCACGGATGCGCTGCAGGCTCTCCGGGGCGTCCCACGGGCGACCATCCATCACGTGCCCTGAGCGTGCTTCGCCGATATGGGGCAGGCGCTCCAGGACGTCACGAGGGCTGCGGTTGAGGTCAACGCAGTCGTAGACCGGATCATTGGCCGCCACTGGCGCCTGGGTGCTGGATACCGTGCCCTGGAAAGCGTCGAGGGGGCGTCGGGCGTCGCCGAGGGTGATCCACACCGGGGCATGGTCGGACACGGTGCCCCGGGCCTGTTCATGGCTGATGCCGAGCAGCTCGGGGAAGCGCAGCTTGCCGGCGTCGCTGACCGGCAGCCGGCCGGGGACCAGCCACAGGTGGTCGTACTCGTTGGCGTAGACGCCATGGTGGCTGCTCAGGGTGGTGGCGCCATCATTGGCCACCGAGTCCACGCCGCGATCGCGCAGCGGGCGCCAGGCGCGATGTTCCGAGGCCAGGTTGCAGTCGCAGGCCAGCACCCGGGGGGTGTCGCCGTAGACCTCCTCGAGCCAGTCCCAGTAGTCCGCCAGGGCATGGATCTCCGGCAGGCGGTCGCTGACCGAGTTGCCGTAGAGCACGTGGATGTTGGCCAGCACGAACTCGGTCCCGCTGTGCCGGCTGCGGAAGCGAGCCGAGTAGGGTTCCCGGGAGAAGGTGTCAACGGTGGTCCAGGAACACCACGGCGCCATCCACATACTCCACGCTCGCGTCTCGGTAGAGGAACGAGTAGGCCTCTCGATAGGAGCCCCGGCCGATCAGGTGGCTGGTCATGGACCGCCAGGACTCACCGGTCTGCCTCTCGAGGAGTTGCTCGAGATGATCCACGGCCGAGGGGTCCATCACCTCCTGGATGGCGATGATGTCCATGGTCTGGGCGATCTGGGCGACCTGGTCGAAGCGCTTGCCATTGTCGTAGCCGAGATGACGGATGTTCCATGAGCCGATGACGATGTCCGCGAGTACGGTGACGGGGATCAGCGCCAGCAGCAGTACCAGGGCGAGGCGGCAAAGGGAGCGAGGCATCAGGGTCTCCTTGAGTCAGGCGGCAAACAGCCGGCGGGGATCGAGAGGGGCGTCGAACCCCGGGGCGTCGCGGAACAGCTCGGCCCCGCCGCGGGCGTACTCGAGCATCATTTCGGTGCACATCCAGCGCCGGCCCAGGCTCTCGGCGGCACGTCCGGTCATCGAGCGCCCGGCAAAGGGGTCGACGACCAGGTCCCCCTCGGTGGTCAGGTAGCGGATGAAGAACTCGGGGAGGGTGTAGGGCATAGCCGCCCCGTGCAGCGGCAGTCCCAGGCCCTGCGCCGCCTGGCGATAGCGGTCTCCCCAGGGACAGCGGGGGCCGCGGCGCAGCACGTTGCGGGGAATCCGCCCCGGAGTCTCGGCGCCGAAGTCGCCCGGGCGCAGCCGGTAGGCGCCGTCGCCGTAGCTGGCCGTGCGCTGCTCCCCTCCCCTGCCGATCAGGGCCTGCTGGCGCGGGGTGTAGGCCTCGAGGACACGACGGTTGTCGCTCTTCACCCTGGCGGGGTCCTTGGCGAACCACAGAATCGGCTCCCAGGCGACGTTGAGCTGCTGGCGCGACTTGCTGGCCCACTGGATCGGCCGGCAGCGTGGCAGAAAGGCCGCGTCGGCGGCCTCTCGGAGTGCTGTCAGGGTACGGATTGCTGTGATCATGCAAGGGCCTCTGCCTCGGCCACCCTGCCGGGCAGCGCCTCGGGTGCGGCGCTGCCGGCGACGCCGTGGTGCAGCTGGACCTGCTTACCCTTCTCGATGCCCTCGCGGATCGCCTCGGCATCCCCGAGCAGGGCGCCCTTGTGGCGACGGTCTCGGGCCGCCTCGATGCCCTCCTCGCCGTACTCACGCTCCATCCAGGTCGCCACCAGCTGCGACTCCTTCACCGGTACCGTGAGGTCTTTGACTTTCTGATACACCGCGCTCAGCCAGGCTTCGGCGAAGAGATCGGCGCGGCGCGTCTTGAGGCCCTTGCGCATCCGGGGCGGGAGTTCCTTGAGGTAGGCGCTGCGGTCCTTCTTGAGCTGGCGGTGCAGGATCGAGAAGGCGTAGGCAGCGACCTCGGGGGCCTCCCCTACCCCGATGAAGTCGGCACTGCCCTCCATGCGCCAGCGGGTCTGCGGGCCGCGTTCGGAGTGATAGACGTATTCGACCCCGAAGGCCTCCTTGATCAGGCTCATCAGCAGCCACATCCAGCGCGGGGGATGGGAAACAGCACCGCTCTTGGCGCGATGGCGCGTCACGTCGGCGAGCTGCACGTCGACGTCATTGAGGCCGTGCTTGGCCATCAGCTTCTGGGCCTGGCGCAGGGCGGCGGCGGCCTCGTTGGCGTTGTCGCTCTTGGCGAGACGCAGGCACTTCTTGATCTTGTCGAGGGCTCGGCGGTCCATGGTCAGCTCCTGGTGGGCTCTGAGGGTGCAAGGTGACGTTGGCCCCAGGCTTCGGCTTTTTGCCAGGCCTGCTGGGCATTGCCGGCCGACACGATCGGTGTCCCGTCCGGCAGGTAGACGACATAGCCGGTGATCCCCATGGCCTCGCTGCGCCGGCAGTAGACGCCGTCGGGGAGATGGCGCTCGGCATCGCGCTTGGCCGTTGTGCCCGGCATGGGGCCCTTGGCGAACATCGACTAGCCCGCCTCGGCCAGGGCCAGTGCGTCCTGACGCAGGGCGCTCAGGATGGCGAGGGCCTCTTGATTCAGCGCGGGCTCGGCGCCGTCTCGCAGGCTGTGCCACAGCCCGATGTGCGTGGCGACGCGCTTAGGCTCGGGTGACACCACCTCGAGCTGCCCCAGCAGCCGGGTTCGCTCTTCCGGCAGGGTGGACTCCCAGGCCATCAGCAGCTCGGCATCATGGCGCCACCAGGTGTCGTTCCAGTTCAGGCGACGATAGGCAGCCTTGTGCCCCCAGGCCTTCTCCTCAAGCGCTGGCAGTACGCAGGTGTCGATCACCACCAGATCCAGTTGCAGCGCCAGCTCGCTGTCCGAGGTGACCCGGTAGCTGTCACAGAGCCCGGGGGCGTCCTCCAGGGCGCCGTCCACGCTGCGCAGGAAGCCGTAGTAGTCGTTGTAGGTGGCCAGCTCCTTCACCGTGGCGCCACGGTGCACCAGCCGCAGGGTGGCTTCGGTGTCGCGCAGCCACACCAGGGTGGCCTCGAAAGGTTCGAGGCGGACGGTCTCGGCGACCGGGTCGGCCGTGCGGCGAATGAGCGGTGCCGTTTCGCGGTGGACCACCGGGGCGGCAGTGAACAGGAGGTCATGCATGGCTGGGGGGTCCTTGTCTCAGGGAGTGGGCTTGGCCGGGGGCACACCCGTCAGCGGCGTCGAGCCGCCTTGATGGCCTCAGCGGCATCCATGACTTCGCCGGCGTTGAAGTACATCTCGGTCGCGGACTTGCCGAGGTGGCCGATCGGGCGTGGCGGCATGACGCCATGGAGCGGCTGTTCGGTGCGCACCGCCTGCTTGAGCTCGGTGACGCGGACGTCCATCAGGCGGGCGGCATTGGTGACGCCGAGTCGTGTGTTGCGGAAATCCGACATGAGTCCTCCTCGTTATCTCGGTCGCGCATTGGCGAAGGCCGGTGGCGTTCGTGCCGCCCTACTTTCCCTGGAAACGGGGCTTATGCAAGAGGCGCGTCCCTCTGACGGCAACAGTGTGCCTGCCGGGCGCGATGTGCCGAAGTGTCAGCGTGCCCTTGAGGGCACTTCTGCGAGAGGTGTGTGAGCCAGTCGTGTGGGGAGGTTGCATAACGGCGTGCGGCGCCTATCGTGACGGTAACCACGACCGCCACTCGGCCACTGCACCGGCTCCAGCCGGATAACCTGATCAGGAGTACGTATGGAGAGCGTTGCCAGCTGGACCGTCTGCCCGGGGTATTACGCCAAGCACCTGGACGATCACTTCCTCCACGCGGGTGTGCCGGTGCTGGTGCATAGTGCTGGGGTCTACCCGGAGCTCGTCAACGCCGCCGGAGAGTCGACCCGAGATGCCGTGGCACACTTCAGGATCACCTACACCGCTCGCACCACCACCGATGGCCAGGGCGCTCGCACCACGACCTACTTCGGCATCTCCGTCACCGGTCACCACCGCCCCGATCTGTCGCGCCACCAGACACGAATGACCGCGGTGATCTGGGATATGGCGTTATCCGAGGTTGCCGAGATCGGGCCCGCCATTGAGGAAGCCAAGCGCCACCTGGACGTGAACGCCCTTCGTGCTATCCCCGCGCAGTACGCCGAGGCCGAACAGCGGATCGCCCAGGCGGAGGCGTATCCCATGGCCCTGACACGCGTGGACTACGAGGCAGCCTGTCGTGAGCTGGGTGTTCCGTGCCTGGCCGAGGAGGCATGTAGCGGTTGGGGGGATTTCCGTTATCCCCAGTACGACGCCGAGACGGTGCTCTCCCGGCAGCTTGCGGAGCGCCGCTGGCGTGGCCGTCTGGAGGAGCAAGCCGCCGCTCCCACTCCGGAGATCCCCGAGCCCTCGATCCCCGAACCCACGGGGCAGCTCTGGGAGCCCTGCGAGCACTGTGGCAAGGAGCCCATCTACATGCCGCTGCATGTCTGCCTTGATTGCTGGCCTCGCCAAGACCACCGCTAGCGGCGGTGGTGGGCACTGCGTATTCCGAGCTACCCGCTCACCATCACCCTCGCCGGCCTCAGGAGGCGTTGCCCATGGCGGTACCCGGTCTGCAGAACGCGGGTCACCCGGTTCTTGGGCGCTCCCGCCTCGGTGTCCAGGGCCACGGCCTCGTGCCAATGCGGATCGAACACCCTGCCCGCTGCCGGGATGACCTCGATGCCATGACGCGCCAGCACCTTTCTCTGCATGTCGAGGATCAGCTCGAGCCCCTCGCGATGGTCGGCGTCCGTGGGTCCGCGCATGGCGTCCCGGGCCTTCTCGAGACTGTCGATAGAAGGCAGCAATTCACTGGCGATGGCGGCGATGGCGGCTGCCTGTTCGGCCGATTTCTTCTTCGGAGATTCCGTGCTCCCCGCGTCCAGGGGGGCGTGATTGCTCAAGACATATACCAGGCTGCCACGGGTCGGATTGCCCCATTGGTAACCACCTCGCCCCTTCACCACGAACTGGCCGTCGGTCTGTAGATAGAATCCTTCGACCAAGGGTGGGGAAGTGTCTCGGTCTTTTCCAAGCGACGGGAGAGGTTGGAACAGCTCGTCCTTGCGGATGCGACAGACCAGGTCCTTGCCGCGGATCTCGAAGCGCTCATCGGGCGTGACCGCCACGGTGACGAACAGGTCGCCTGGCTGGCCACCGCGGAAGCCGCAATTCCCCTCGCCCGGGTAGCGAAACTGCATGGCCCGGCTGTCCCGTTGCCCCGCATCGGGGACCACCGACAACGTCTCGGTGCGGGGCACGCTCCCGTGGCCCTTGCAGGTGCCACACCGCACCCGCCCGTAAGGAGGGGGAGCCACGAGGCTGCCGACCCCGCGACACCTCGAGCACTGCCACTGGCGCGTGCACTTCAATGGGAAGGATCGCGCCAGGATCGCGTCGTGAAGGTTGATGGGGTGCGTGACATACACGTCGGTGCCATCAATGGGCTTGGTCATGAAGTCCTCGGTTCCCTGTGTCGTGGTGTCCTGCCGCGCCGCCTCGCGCCGGTTCGAGGGCCGGTCCCGCACGGAGCCGGGCCGGCCCTTTGATCAGGCGTGCGTGGTCTCGTCCTCTTCCTCGTGTTGTTCTGACGTGGCGCCGAGCGCTTCTCGAGGACCGGTCTCGCCGCCTACTCGACCCTCATCGTCATCAGTAGGCAAGGAGGCAGAAGCCGACACCTCTGCGTGCTCAGTGGCTACCGCATCGTCGCCGCTGCCCGCTGGCGCCTGTTCGTCAGCAGCGCCCCGGGAGTCGCTGGGATCACCCTCCCCTGCCGCACTCTCCTGCGACGCCTTAGCCGTTGCCGGCGTGGCCTTGGCTTCACCCCCCAGGGCGGCAAGCATCTGCTCGATGAGGTGGGCCAGGGCGTCCGCCATGAGCACGAAGTCGGTCTCCAGGCGGATGATCGCGTCGTCGTCATCCTCGGCGTTGTTGGCCTCCTCGATCAGCGCATCATCGAAGCGCAGGCTCTTGAAGGTGAAGTCGTCCTGCAGCACCAGTGAGGCCTGCCCCTCCAGGGTGATGGCGATCTTGGTCGCCTGTCGGCCAGCCTCGACCATGGAGCGCACCTCGTCGCCCTCCAGATCGGCCTGACGCGCCGTGAAGCTGGCGTCGTCGCCCTTGGACCGAAGCTGGGCCTGGTCACCGAGGAGCAGCCACGCAGGACGGCTGTCGGGCTCGCTGAGCCAACGGGTCATCGCCCTGACCGGGAGCTCCTGGGTGGCGAGCGGGGTCACCTTGAGGCTACCCAGGGTCTCACGCAGCAGGTCCAGCACCTCCTCGGCGGCCTTGCGGCTGCCGGCGTTCACGCAGAGCAGGTCGCGGCGGGTGTCCCACCAAAGATCCACCTTCTTGGAGCGCACAAAGGCCCGAGGCAACAGCTCCTCGATGACCTGTTCCTTGATGGTGAGGCGCTCCTGACGGCGCAGCTTGCGACCTTCGCGCTCCTCGATCTCGTCGCAACGCTCTTCGACCTCTTCACGAACGACACTGGCCGGCAGCAGGCGCTCCTGGCGCAGGGCGGTCATCAAGCGGTGGCCCTGGAGTTCGTGCAGCAGCATGTCGCTCTTGCGACCTGCGGGCGCTGTCCAGCCCATGCGCTTGGGGTTGTTCCCCTCCAGGGGGCGGCTCACATGCTCCTCGAGGGCGGATGCGAGGGCGTCGGCCGCCAGTTGGGGCGGCTGGTGAATACGATAGAGGATGGCTGTCTTGAACCACATGGGGTTCTCCTTCATTGCGTGACAGGTGTGGCGTGCAGTTCGCCGTTACGGAAGGTCAGGCGTTCCAGGCGGACACCTGCACTGAGAAAGGCGCTATTCAGGATGCGGTCGCGCTTCATGCGGTCGGCGCGTTGATGGCTGCTGTCATCGAGCTCCAGGGCGCAGAGGATCTGAAAGGTAGCGGGGTCGACCAGCACGAAGTCCAGATGCCACTGGGACAGCTGCCGGAACAGCGACGTGAAGGTGCGCGAGCGCTGCGGGTGAATGGCGGTGTTCGGGGTGATGACATCGACAACGCGTACCTTGGGACAGATGAGGACCGACTCTCCGTAGAGCTGACGCAGCTGGGTATAGGCCCGCCGCTCGGCATCGGTGAGCAGTGATGCCTGGGGGAGATAGGCGTCGCCCTGCTCGATCAGCGTCTCGGACAGGTTGCGGCCATCGCCGGGCAGTAGGCTCGAGGGTGTCCCGAAAGTGGACTCGAGCCCGACCCGGCTGACGGCATCATCCGCCTCTCGCTCCTGGGCGGACTTGGTCCCCGCACGAATGGCCTGCTGGCGCAGCGAGTCCCCTGAGGGCCCTGGCCCCTGATTGGACGTCGTGAGGGATGACGCAAGATCCGAGGCCTGCTGCTGGCGTGCAGCGGTTGCGCCATGGATCAACTGAACCAGGGCATACAGCACATAGAGCGCGGGTACCAGGAGGCTGCCATAGTGGGCCAGCCGGGCGAACAGCGAGTAGAAGCCCACCATGGCCCCCCCGGTGTTGTTCAGCGACGCAGCGGCCCAGGTGAGCCCCAGGTAGACCCCGATCGCCACCAGCACATTGCCCCACCAGGGGGTATGCCGCGCCAAGGTGAACAGCGCCAGCACGACATAATCATCCTTCTTGTTGCGTCGGCGGCGCGAGCTCATGACGTCCTCCCGTGACGCTGAACGGCCTTAGGCGCCACGCGGAGCACCGGCTCGCCATCCCGCGATGCGCTCAGCAACGGCTTCTGCCCCTCCTCGATGTACCAAGGCATCTCCGTGCCGCACATGTGGCAGACCTTCTCGTTGGTGCTTCGGAACAAGCGCAGGACGTCGCTACCACAGTGCCAGCACTGCTTGGTCGAGACCTTCATTGGGAATGCTCCTCAGGGCAACGGATACCCCTGGGCGGTTGCGCGATCCAGGTCGTCGAGGTGCTTGCGCAGTGACGCCGGGACGGTGTCGATGGGCGCCAGGCCTCCGCGCTCCTCCGACTCGGCATCCAACAGCTGACGATACGCATCGCGCCACTGACAGAGCAGGACCGACATGGCCCGACGGCTCTCTTCGATCTGGGCGATCTTCCGGTTCGATGCGTCGAGGGTGGGGCTTAGCGTGACAATGGCGCCTTCCGGCGAGCCCAGCATGCAGGCTTCGAGCTGCGTGCGCAGGTTGTCGGGGCAGGCGTCCAGGTCGAACGTCACCAGCGGCTTGGGGAACGGCTTGCTCATACGAGTGCTTCCTTCTTGGTTTCAGGAGATGCGAACCAGGGGCCATAGTCGCGGGTGCGGCGGTACCCGAGGCGGTCCAGATGGGCGGGCAATGCCGACTTGGCACTGCGGTCGGTGGCGTAATGGTGCCCCCCGCGGGTATTGAGCCACTCTAGGATGTGGTCGATGTGGTGTTCCTTGCCGTCAGCCATGAGCTGTTCGATGGCGGCCATGGTCCGCTTGAAGGGGGTCATGAAGGTCGTTTCGCCGCCCCGGGCCCCGGGCGTGGCAATGCGCATGTCGGGGTTGAGGTGGGCCATCAGCGTCTTGGCAGCACGTCGAGATCCGGGCTGGAGCCTGGGGCAGATCTCTTGATGGAGCCGGTACTCCTGGGGGCGCACTTCCTCCTCGTCGCTATACCGAAAGCGCAGCGCAGGAGTCTTCTCGATGGTCATGAGGCCCAGGCCGAACTCGCGGATCAGATGGCAGAGCAGTTCGTTGCGACGCCCTCGGCTCCGCTGGACCACGATCCAGATGAGGTGTGGCATCCCGCTCTGTTCGGGACGGGAGTGCCAGTGCCAGCGAGAGGCCTGTTCGACGACCCCTAGGGTCAAGGAGCGCTTGCACTCGATCACCTGGCAGATGCTGGCGCGAGTGGCGATGATGTCAGGCCGCCCCGGGAAGGTCTCGATGACCACCTCAGGGTAGGTCTCCCAGTGGTGTTGCCGAAGCCACTGATCCGCCACCGCCGCGATCTCGGTTTCCGTCATGGCGTTGTCGAAGGCGCCCTCTTCGTCCCCGGTCCCGGTGAGGCGGATGGGACTCAACCAATCGATCATGCTTCACCTCCCTCGTTCTGGTGACACGATGGAACGTCTGGAGGCCTTGCCGCTTGGCGGCAGCTGGCGCCGGCGACAGGGCCTGCCCACTCCAGGGGGTGCCAGTTGGGGAGCAGCTCCAGGTTGGTGAACCGCGGGCTTCTGGCCGGCTCATCCAGGGTTTGCTCCCCCACGCGGCGGACGATAACGCTTTGCTCGGGTGGATCGCTGTGCGTGATCAGCACCACCTCAGCCATGACCGGCGTTACGAAGTTCCAGCCACGCACCCAGTAATATGCCTGTCCGCCTGCGGCGCGTAGGGCATCGACGTCAGGTGGATAGGGGGACCACTCGGGATCGGGCATCTGCCAGGCGCACGGCACATGCACGATCGGGTCACGCTCAGCGATGGGCACGTCTCGGTTCACCTAAGCCTCCGCACAGATCTGGACCACGCGTGGTGGGCGTGAGCCCTACTTTACGGATATCGGCAGAGATGCAAGGGGGGTGGTAATGCCTTTAAAGGACTGAAGGCATTAATTTCACCAAAGGCACTACCAAGCCTCACAGGTGTTCCGCATGCGGAACACCTGTGAGGAGGGCGGGATGTGAGGGCGAAGCTGGGATGATGGCTCGAGTCAGCCTCAAATCAGGTGACCGTTCGAGCCGAAATCCGGGTTTTCAGGTACGAGGGAGGGGTGTTCCGCATGCGGAACACCTGATCAGCAGCATCAATGCAGGGAAACGACCGAAGACCGCTGAAACACGGGGTAGTGGGCGTCATGGATGTCATCGCGACGCCGTGCAAGCGCCCTCTCCTCTGCAGCCACTGCCTGCTCCAGCTCCTCCGATGACATGCCGTACTTGTCGGCGATATCGGCCATGGAGAGCGCAGTAGCTGAAGTCGAATCGTCAGGGAAGATACCCAGCAGCTCTGTCATGGCGCTGTTGGTGCTGGTCGGGCCCTGCTGCTGGGTGGCAGCGAGGCTACGGGCTGCGAACATCTCAAGCAGGGCCAGCTGGACACGCTTGGTCTCAGTGAGATCCCTGGGACGCAGAGGCAGGTTCCCTCCTCCCAGTAACTTCAGGGCATAGACCCCCAGGTCGCCGGCATTGGCGACGCGCAGCTGGGCGAAAGCCTCTGTGAGCTCCTGGTCCGTAAAGGGTGAGCGCTCAAGGCCAAGATGGACTTTGCACTGTACGGCCAGCTCTGCATCGCTGTGCTGTCGGAAGGCTTGCCATACCTGAACGCGATCACGCGTTTCCTTATCGGTCAGGTACTGATAGGCCATTTCCTGTAAGAAACTAGCGGGCATTGTGGCTCTCTCGATTGTCGATTGTCGACGCGCTGTCACGGGGCGTTCATTCTTCATAGGCCGTCTCCGCGGCTTTAGGCACTGGCTGCCGTCCTTGGTTCAGTGTGCCCCAGCTGAGATGCTGGCGGCGGCACTCCCTGGTGCGTCCCTCTGAAGGGCCGCGGTCATCTCCTCAACCTCCTCGAGCAGATAGCCGCCACGGCCATCTACCCAGAGGTAGCCCTTCGATTCACTGATGCTCGGCTCACGGCCGTGGTGAAGGCGGTAGGCGCGGATGAAGTTGTCCAGTACACGGTGCTTTGCTGAAAGGCTCATGTCTGCACTCCTGGCGTGCGCGACCATCGGTCGCAGGTAGCTACCACGCTAGCAGCGCTGACGCTTGTTGTGCCTTTCGCTAATGCCCTTCATGGGCGTTTTCAAAATAATAGTCCGATCAGGAGATAGGCTATTTTTTATCATAGTATTAAAACGGTCAGCACTGGTACATGTCGTTCAACGGAGACGGTGAATACCGGTGCCTGTCGTTCAACGGAGACAGTTGCTGACACTGGCGCCGAAGGGAGCGGCGCCGAGAGGTTATGCCCGCGAGGCGCTCAGCCAGCGTCGTACGACCTCATCAGGAACATCGCCGGATTCTTCGAGGTGCCGGACGATCTGTCGCCTGGCAGCCCCCCTGCCGGCATCTGGAACAACGCCGTTGGATGACTTCAATTCCTCGATTATCAGGCCGCTCCAGGAGAGGCCGTCGGCGATGCCCGGGAAACGGACCATGACAGTAACCTGGAGCACTGTCACGGCGAGGCCAACCCCTACCGTCAGCAGCGATGGCTGCTCGCTGTCCATGTACAGGGTAGCGGCACCGGCCCCGATGATGACGAGCATGACCGTCATGACCAGAAGAGTATCGGGTCGCATCGGCATATAGCGGTGGCCCAGGTAAAGCAGGCGGAGACACCACATGGCAACTGGCTCCTTATCCGTTGGGTTCGGCACGTGTCGCGCCACGCATCAGGTCATGAGCGCTATCCACTGCGTCTGGGGCTATCTGGCTGTAACGCTCCTTCGGCGGTGCGGATGATGTTGGATCGTCGATGGCTGTTCTGTCCCCGTCACGCCACTGCCACGGCGGTACCGGGGCCTGACCCGCCCACAGGCCTCGACCCTCTCTCCGCGCTTCATCCTGGAGGTCATGCAGCGCCATGGTCTGGGCGGAAGGTGAATGGACCCAGGCGTGCCCTTCGCTGACGGCCCAGCCATTCAGCCATTCGTCATCCAGGTAGAGATGCCCGATCGGCCGGCCCTGCTCGCTGGTCCCTTCCTGAATGACTGTCACCACGGTTTCGTGGAGTCGCGCCAGCAACGCGTCGCTGGCGGTGTCACCGTGTGGCTGTCCCACCTCAGGCGCATCGATCTCGGACATCTCGACCCGTAGCGAGTCCCCCAGCTCAGGGCAGCCCGCTTCGAGGCAGGTGGTGACGACCGTGATTCGGATGCTATCTGCAGACAGCACATGGGTGACTCGCCCCTCGTAGGTCTGGCTGAGTGCGGGAGAGGCCGCCAGCGCCAGCAAGGATGCAGCGACCCATCTGAGGGGTAAAGGGCTATGGATAGTCATGATCGTGAGCCTCTGGTGGCGATGCGATATGGGCGAGACCATCGCGCATGGATGAATCCCAGGTGTTCCGCATGCGGAACACGACATGTCATGGCCCCTGGCGTCATGGCCAGGGATCGTGGTGTTTTCACGTGGCATAGGTGTTCCGCATGCGGAACATCAGAGGCAGGTCCTCTCCCGCCCCTTTACCCTGTGATCGTGACGTTGAGGTGTTCCGCATGCGGAACACCAGAAGCGGGCCCTCACCCGTTTCGCACTGTCCCATCGTGGCGATGAGGTGTTCCGCATGCGGAACACCTCCCGGGACTGCCGAGAGGTGTTCGGTGATAGATGATGGGCTGAGGTCACTACAGGAGTCCGACGGCCTGCAGCCCCTGGCCTACCCATGCGAGCGGCGTCTGCATCTTCTCAGGCCACAGGTGGAACGCGGCCAGGGTGAAGATGGACCCGAGAACGACTCCACTGAGGGACGAGCGCATGAGGAAGACTCCTACTGCAATGGCCAGGCCGACGGGCGGGATAGGCAGCGCCATGATCACCCCTCCCCTTCTTCAGCGGCTCTTGCGACTAGCCCTTTCATGGCCGCGATGAAGGCTTGAGCCGGCTGGGCGCCAGCCAGCAGCTGCATCTGGCCAGTCTGGTTGTCGACCACGACGGTTGCCGGCGTGCCCGTAATGCCCTGGGATCGCGCCATCTGCGTCTCCTGGTCAATGAGGTCGCGGTGCCGCCCTTCTGCCATGCAGCTCTGGAACGCGCTTTCGTCAGCTCCGACGCTAGCCGCGAGCTTGGTGAGGTTGCCGGCGCCCGTGCCGTTGCTGCCGGTCTTGTCATAGATCTCCTGTACCGCGACCCAGAACCCCTTGTTGCCAAGCTGCTCGCCGATGCACTCGGCGGCCTGGGCCTGAATCACCGAGGTCTCCCCCAGCACGGTCAGATGCTTGTACTCCCAGTTCACGTTGCCATTGCTGCCGTCGACGATGGACTTGGGTGTCCCATGGAAGCGCTTGCAGTAGCCGCACTCGGTGTCGGCGTACTCGACGAGAGTGAAGCGTGCGTCGAGGTTGCCGTAGATCCACTGTCCCTCGGGCGTCTCCTCGGCAGCGGCTTCATAGGGGGCGTACCGGGCATCCACTTCCGCTTGCCGAGCTTCTTCGGCATGGGCGCGGATGGAGGCGCTCACCGCTTCCTGAAACGCTTCCTGGCTGGAGAACTGCTGGGTTCTGGACTGTGACTCGACCAGGGTGGTGACGGCATCGGTCAGCTGCGAAACAGCCTGCTGAGTGTCATCGGCCTTCAGATTGGCACTCCAGGCGGTGTAACCGATGGCGGCAATAAGGCCGACCCCCACCGCGGCTCCCAGGGCGAGCGGTAGGGTCTTGCTGGTGGTGGTCGTTGACTCGGACACGAGGTCTTCCTTCTTCATGGGTTCAGGTAAGCGCCAGCAGGCTTTCAAAAACGCCAAACGCGGCACGGTAGAACAGGCCGTAGATGACTTGGGCGAGGACCCCGATGCCGGCCATGGTGGCGATCGCCACGCCGAACAGCAGGGGCTTGTTACGGCCATAGGCCAGCATGACCGGCACGGTGCCGCAGGCGCCGATCACGGCTGCCCCCCACATCCCGAGGTCCGGAAAGAACAGCACCTGCAGCGCGATGGCGAGCAGGGTCAGCGTCGCGCAGCGGCTGAAGGCCTCCTGCTCGGCTTCGGTGAAGTCCAGACGCTCATCGCTGGCAGTGTCCTTGGTGCTCATTGCTCTACCCTCCGGCCAGCCGCGCTGGCGATCATGTTCTGTGTCGTTCTCCGGCCTTGCAGGATCAGCGTCCACCCCTTGGGGAGCGCCTGGACCATCTGGCTGAAGGTCATTTCGTCGATCAGGTCGACGTCTCGGCCCAACCAGGTGGTGATCACCATGGGGCGAAGCCTCTCGCCGGCCTCGATGCAGAACCACTGGCCCGACGTCGTCGCCTGCAGGCCTTTCTGGTGACTCAGGGTGACGTAGGGAAACGCCGCGGTGAGTCGCTCGTGAAGCCGCTGTACGGCGACGGCTCGCTTGGCCAGGCTCCACTGCTCTGCATCGACCCCCCACAGCGCCATGTCGGTGAACGATGCCTGCTGGACTCGGTAGTCGAGCAGGCCGTTCTTGCGCCCCAGGAGCTCATCAACAAACTCCAGCACCTCCGGCCCCTGATCCTCCAGCAATGTGTTCAGTAGCCGCATTTCAGGTGTCGATCCGCTTGTTGGGTTCTTGTCCTCGATGATACGGATATCCACCAATACGCAAGGGGTCTGGACGTGCCCTTGAAGGGCTCTGTGACACGTAAGTACCGGGAGGGCGCTCATGTCCTAGCCGCCGCTTGCTGAATGGCCCGTTGCTTGGCGATGACCTTGCCTTCGGGGAGCAGCCATACCTTTCGGTACCGGGGGCGGTTCCCGGCGGTGATGATGCGGACATAGCCGTAGCCGGCCACGGGCTCGGGGCGGGTATGCGCGAGAATCGTGGCGTAGACGGAGAGCTGCAGCCGATCTGCGGACGTCGTCCGGGCATCGCGGCGCAGCTTGGTGTCCACCGGGACAAGCATGCCCTTGTGGTTGAGGAACACCTGGTCTGGCGTGCCATGGAGCGCGACCGGGGTCTGGGTACGGATCGGCGACTCCGACATCACCAGCTGACTCAGCTGGAGTTCCCGCGGCATGCGTTCCCTGGCGGTCCAGTGGACGCGCTTGCCGAATACGCGGCGACTGATGGCGTCAATCAGCGTGACCCCCAGCGCCAGCATCAGGAAGAGGGTGAACAGTTCAGGTCCCATGGCGATTCTCCTGTGGCGGCGGAGGCAGGCGCACCTGGTCGATACGCCCGTCCGTCATGACGCTGAGGATCGAGCGGCTTAACGGTGCTCCATGGATGCGGTGGCCCTGGTACTCCAGCCAGGCTTGGTCACGCACCGGAACCACGCCATGCGGAATCTCGTCGTGGTCGCCCAGCCACATGCGCAGGCGCAGATCGAGGATGTCTCCGCTGTCGAGGGCAATCCAGCAGTGGGGGCTCACGACCGCCTGGCGTCGGCTGTCGCGAACATAGCCACAGTAGGCGCGGTGAGGGATGCCCGCGTCCGTGAGCAGAAGACTGAGGGCGTAGGTCATGCCGTCGCATTCAACTGGCGCGTCATCGAGCGCCAGCAGGGCACACTCGAGTTCGTCGAGCCAGTAGGTCTGGTGCTCAGTGGGGGTCATAGATGCATTCATATAGGCTTCCTCCCGGGGCTCTCTAGGGCCGCTAAGGGGACGTTGTAAGGACACACAAGACGGTGTCGGCGGTTCGTATTCGTGTGGAGCGGTAATTCGGCGACTCCAAGGTGGCTCTATCGGCTCTGCATGGATGCTGTGACGGCTCTCTTGGGCTTGTAATGACCGAACAACCCAGAGGTTGTAGGGCTATCACCACCCTTCCACTGCTCCACCGCCAAGTTCGCTGCCCGCGGTCCCTATGGCGGCTTTCCACAGCCATCACAACGCCGCTGAGCCCCATGTCTGCACCTTACGAGGTATCCCAAAACACGCAAATCGTCGCGATGAGGGATTCCATAGCGGCTTTGCAACGGCTCGAACTTCCGACTCTCGATCAGAGACGCAAGCATGAGCGCATGGGAGCGTGTCACGACGATGCATATCGGCTTTGCATGGATGCTGCAGCGGCTCTCAAGGTAGCTGTCGCGGCGTACCAATGCCGGTACGTGACAGAAGAGCACTTCGGCAAGTAGCTATGGATGCTACAGCGGCTTTTGAAGGCGCGTCGAAACACACCGTGAAACCGTGATCGGAAGCGTGGAAGGGAGGCGCGTCGCGATCGGCTACATGGTGACCGCGAGCGAAGTGCTGACAGGCGCGCCGCCATTGAGCGTGGCGGGTACCAGGGAAGCAAAACGATCAATATTTGACCAGCGTGGCACGAGAATGCAACGCGCCGGGATTGTCCTTGCACGGGCAACGGCTTGCCGGTCTGTCGTGACAGAGTATTCCACAGCCTTGTCCACGCTATCTGTGGATAGCCACGGCGGGAAGGTGCTCAGGTGATACCGCTGTGTCTCGTGGGAACATGCCCCGAAGCTGTGGTGCTCCGTCGTTACGCCGCCAAGGGGCTTGGGTGACGATGCCGCATGGTGCCGACGTGCCAATGCCCGTGCCAGTGCGAGCAGGTGTCGCGGGTGACCACCCTTGCCAATGGACGTCGCTGCTGAGCGCGAAGCAGCTCCCGATCTCCCGGGCGCCGGCCGTCGCTGAAGGCGTCAGGTACGGCTGCGCCACCGAGACGGGTTCTCTCACGCCTCTGCGCCAACGGTGTCTGCCGGTCACAGCCCGATCTGGGCACGAGCTGCGGTTCGCCTCTTCAAGCTGGCCCAGAGTCGGTGCCAGGGCGAACGGTGCTGTCGGGCTCGTTGATCTGATGACAATCCGGGGGAGAGCCGGTGCTTCGCGGTCTCGGCTCACGCTTGGTGCAGCTGCTGCCGGGATCGCTCGTTGCCGCGGGCCTGAGGTGCGATGACGCGAACGACCCAAGCGGGGGTAGGCGTCGTGTGGGCATAGGCCTCGTGTGGTCGATGTGGCCGCATGCGGCGGAACTTCGTGATGCCCTCTGCGATGTCCTGACGTGGCTCCAGGTGCGATGTCGCGGTACGTCGTCGAGAGGGGCTGCGGATTGCATCGGCGCTGCGATGTGGCGATGGCGTATCGAAACGCCGGCGTTCGGCAGGGGTGCCGCAGGCTCGATGGACCGACGGAGCACTGACACTTGGCTGTCGGCGCCAGCATGGCCCAATGGCCTTCGCTGACCGCAACCACCTCGATGGCCAGTCAGGACAGGCAGTGCTCGGTTTCGAGGCGAGCGGCTCTGCTGGAGGTGCCGACGAGACAGGCCCAGGAGATCAGGGAGAGCCGTGAGGGGGAAGGGAACAGCCCTGAACGAACCCTCAACGAACCGGGGTACCGTCGGATGCCGCATATTCGCGCCACAAGGCCCGTAGGAGCGTTTCTGGCAGCAGGGCAGGGCAGAGGCCGTCTTATGTGGCGATCGTCGCTCACAGGAGGCTTCCTGAAGGCCGGATTCGAGGGCTGAGCGGGGA
Organism: Halomonas terrestris; assembly: GCF_049166755.1. Classification (NCBI taxonomy): domain Bacteria; kingdom Pseudomonadati; phylum Pseudomonadota; class Gammaproteobacteria; order Oceanospirillales; family Halomonadaceae; genus Halomonas; species Halomonas terrestris. The sequence goes on from NZ_JBMHFZ010000009.1 coordinate 49,150, forward strand.
ATTAGCCAACTCAGAGAGTGCAAGAGCCCTATCGCGATCCGTGATGCACGTCTCACCTGGTGCGTATTGCTTTGTCCGCCGCGTTCATTTGGGGGAGGGGAGATACCCACTCCACCCACGTTAGATAATAAATCGACAACTAGATTAAACCTGCAACAACAACCATGCCGATTCACCGTTACATCATGGCAGCGAGCGCAAATCACCATTCAGGTAACCCCGGGGAGAGTACAGAATCTCGCAGGATTGCAGGAGTCGGATAATGTCTCGTTGATACTTTAGGGATCAGCCTGGAAACTTATTTTCGGCCGATACCGATGCTCGTTGTCAATGTTACGCCGGAGCGCAGATCAACTCCTGTTAATTGCGTCCTCAACGGACACCCTGGACGACAGCAGCTATCGACATGAGGTTACACCTCTCGAATACACTCAAATATATCAGACAGTGGAATTAGTGGAGGGGCACTCGAGGGCTGCACAACACCGATCATGAAGACGGCGTCATTTACTAATACAAGGGAAGGGGAGGGCGGCCTTACTACAGGTTAGGCGCCTGGGTCGGAAAACTATCTACCCGATCAGGGTCAAGAAGGGGAATATCAAAAGGGGCCAGACGGTAGCCCCTTGATGTCATTACACTTCAATGCGGTGATGCGAAGCAATGATTCGACGATCAAAGCATGGTCGTGACAAATGCAACGCCCAGGATGCAGACAGCAGCGACGGTAACAAGTGCCATGAAACGACGATACTTGAGGTTGGATGAGGCCCCATCCTGCATGTAGCGACGAACCTCTGCGTCGAATCGAGCATGCTCTCGATTACCGGCTTCAATGTTCATAGCCCTCTGGATCGACATGTCACCTGCATTACCCTCAGGCTTGGCAAGCGTTGTCGCAGAAACGCTATGTCGTGATGATGCGGTATGATGTTTCGTCATATCATAGACCCTCAGCCTACTTGTAGTCCTCGTAGCTCTGATCAACTACCTTCTTGTAGCGTCGCATCAAACGGCGCATCTGGGTGAGTAGCATCGCTCTCTCTCGCTGCTTCGCATAATGACCCTCAACATACTCTGCAAGTTCCTTCTCCCACGACGGGCAGCGTGTGAATGTTGCCTTGCTGTAGTTGGGATTATTACTGGCCGTACCCTTCGGCAGCTGCTTCGCGTAATACCGCCCCTTCGACGGCCCCGAACGCGCCGGCCCTGTCGCTCGCATCCAGACCGCCTGCAACGTCCCGTCGATGACACGTACACGTGTCTGCAGCGTTGCATCCTCAGCACCTGATGCAAGCTCGTCCTGCATGTTGCTCCAGTACGCATCGCAGATCAGGCGGGCATGTGCTGCCGCCGCATAGAACTCGTGCTCGAGCAGCTGCTCAAGCTGCTGGATCGCCGTGGTAGACGATGCTCCGATGTCCGGTAGCTTCAGCGCGTTGTCCTCTGAGGACGAACCCTCCTCAGTGACGCGTCGCAACTCCTCAGTCCTTACCACACCTCACCCCCTTTTTGGCTGTGGCTGCTATCGCCCATTTCCCACCCATTTCTATCTCTTGGTAGACGGCTCGAGTCTACCACCAGGACGCGGCAGGCAAGCGCCTATGCAATCGCTAGTAGTCTACCAATTATTGGTAGATATACCACTACCTCAAAGGGAATCTACCAAATTGGTAGGAAAGGTATGTGAGAGGAGAGATAACAAGAGCTTGGCGCTGTGTGAATCGGGCTGGGTGGGAGGCTGGATGGCCGGGGGCCGGTTAGCATCGCTTTGGGCCGTTTCGCTCCCTGTAGGTGGTTCTTCGGGCAGGTGCCGCAGCTGGAATGCCACTCTGGCATTACCCCTGGAGCGGCTCTTAAAGGACGCTATACGACAGGGCCAGGGTGCCTGGCTGGATGCATAATGACGCCTGCAGGGACGTTACAGCGTCCCTGGCAGGATTGGACATTGTGCTCTGATGGACTTCCCAGGGATGCTGTAGCGGCTCTGGGATGTTGCTAAATCCATCGGTTGCTATATAGTTGTTGGTGTGAGAGCGCGAGTGCATGGCACTCGAAATGATGTAGATGCATAACTTCCCATGAGGAGAGCGAACATGTCACAAGGTAGCGTCGTCGGTCTTGATATTGGCTACTCTAACGTCAAGATGGTTTACCAGGAGGGTGGTGTTAAGAAAAGCGTCATAATGCCAGCAGGTGCCGCTCCGACGGCTCAGTTTTCTAATAACCCTGGAGGAAACATGGCGGGTGGAGCAGCAGGGGCTGCCAAGCCAATCCAGGTCGTTATTGATGGCGAATCATACTTTGCAGGAGTTGAGCCTGCTTCTCTCGATTCCTGGGAGCGCATCCTCGGGGATGATTACATCGACTCCAAACCCTATAAGGCACTTTTCTTTGCGGCGCTGGCAAAAACCGGGATGAGCGAAATAGATCATCTCGTGACTGGGCTTCCGGTCAATCACTTCATGGACGTAAAATATAGGAATCGTCTTGGCAAGATGATGGAGGGCGAGCACCAGATCGCACCTAGGAAGACTGTAAATGTTAAAAAGGTTACTGTCTTACCCCAACCGGGTGGGGCGTATTACCATGCAATCAATACCATCGATGATCCAGAGATCATGGAGCGCATCGAGTTCGGGCGTTGCATAGTAATTGATCCTGGATTCTATTCAGTGGATTACGTGACGTTTGATGAAGGCGCAATTCGCTACGGGTCCGCTGGAACCTCTCTGGAAGCCATGTCACGAATCCTCCAGCGGGTCGCTGATGAAATCCATAAGGACTATTCGACACCTCCTCAGATTCATAATCTTGAGAAGGCAGTCCGGCTTGGTCGGGGTTTTATCATGCACATGTCTGAAAAGGTTGTGTTAGAAGAGTATCTGCGACGTGCAGGATATGAATCTGGTTCGACTGCCATTCAGAAGCTCAAGAATACTATTCGTCTCGATGGTGTTACTGCCGACGTCGTAATTATTGCGGGAGGCGGTGCCGAGTTTTATCGTGAGGCTGCCAAGGAGGCGTTCAACAAGGCACGCATTTTTGTCCCGCAAGATCATGTCCATGCCGTTGCTGATGGATATTTCATTGCTGGAACTAGCGCACTTTGACCGTAGCTGACCACCCGGAGACGATCATGGCTCAAGAAGACTCTATGGCCCTAAATTGTCGCGTCCGCATAGACAAGAAGGTCCACCCGAGCTTGTACCAGGAACTCGAGAGTCTTGGTAGAAGAGATCGCTGCGAGCGGCTCAGATCCCTGGCTCAGCAAGGCCTGCTTGCTGAGGCTTTGGGGGTTGATGTAGTTGCCGCGGCGGCAACAGGAGGCACATCAAGGCCGAAACGAGCCAAGCGGAAGGTTTCACAACAGGGCAGACAAGCAGAGGCCTCTTCCGCCCAGGAGTCCCAGGTCATGCCTACCGGCCAGGCATCAGATGTGCCTCTCTCGGCATCGGATGATAGGGGCGAGGCCATGGGGTCTAGTCCAGCCTCCGAGCCTGCAGGGCCTTCAGGGGCAGCTGCAGGGAATGATCTGAATGCGACTGGGCCGGCAGGAGGTGACAGGCCAGACCCACTACGCAGTAGCTCTCATCGACTGATGGGTAAGGCAGGGATGCTTGCCCCGGACAATAGCCAGGGCGACAATCGCGGTAGTTGATGGCACCTACGGACGTTAAAAAGGGGCGCTACCTGTATCGCTAGGTAGCGCCCCTTTTCTCATGATCCATATCGCGGAAATCGTTTAGATCATGCAACGACTGTCTCTACGCGAGCGCTCGGGTGAGGCGGATGACCAGCACAGAAAGGACACTTGGTTGAGCACTCCTGGCGAATGGAAATGAAGAATTCGAGATCGCAGCAGTCGCATTTCTCGAACATTGCATCATCCGAACGCAGCTCCTGGGCGAGGCCATAGGCGTCGTTGATAGTGACGAAATCTACGGGATGACGGTTGATTTCTGACTTCACAAGGACATAGGTATCGTATGCGAGGTTGAGGGCGTTGATATTGACGGACAGCAGTATGTCCTCTCCTCCGTAGTTCCGGTATGCAAGCATCAGGATCGTGACATCTTCACGATCCTCAGAACGCTTGATGATGCTTTGACCCTGACGAATCTGCCTGCCCCGTGGATTTTTCGCCAACCCCTCGGCCGTCAGCTTGGAACGCAACGTGCGAATCGTTTTCATTGAGAGCTGGGTCTCAAGCTTTACGGCATTGTTGATGTAGCCGCGCATGATCATGTCCCGCGCCATGGCCACCTGATCGAACTGTTCTGTTCCTAGCTGCATGATTCTTACCCTTCAGTCGTGCCGTTCGAGCGGCATCTTTCGGTTATCTGCGTTTTTACTGCGTTATCCTGTTACTGCTGCGGATTTTGTCATGGCGTATGCCATCCGCTTTGTAAGTGCCAGGCGCGGGCTGGCATTTGCGACCTCCTCGATAATGCTGGAGGCAAACCGAAGTTGGAAATCGGTTCCAAGTTTTGATGCGATTTGTCTGAGCTGGTTGGATGATGCTGTGCCGGCAGCCTTGGCAACACGCCGACTGACTCCATAGCGGAGCATTGCCGTATCCGGACTGGTCCGGGAGCCCTTGCTGACTAACAGCCAAAAATGGGCTTCGAGCTGGCCATGTGAGTGGCGTGAAAGGAGTGATAGGGGGTCATACGGCTCCGCCAGCAGTGCGATGAAGCTGTCCTCATCGAAAACTGGCTGGAACGAGGCGATGACCCCAGAAGACAGACGCTCTACCTGTCGGGGTGAGAGGCCGGCTACCAAGGAAGCGTATTCGCGCTGAATACCAAAGGTCTGAATGGTCTCCTCTGGTGAGCGGTTTGCGCACTGCTGGACCAGGTGCCAGAGAGTATGGTCCCACTCCCAGAGATCTTGATCGTATCCGAACATGGAGAGGCCGCTCATTCTGCTCCCCCCAACACATCCCGGATGTTCCTGTAGATAGCCAGAATTCGCTGGCCATAATTGCGGGCTCGTTCCTCGTCAGCCCAGTTATGGTAGCGCCCGAGGCCTAGGACCAGGTCACCCGGGGCAGAATCGATGGCTTCACGCAGAATCTCGGCGCCAACTCGAAGCCCAACTGCTGGGTCGAGAAGCTGTGTGACATCTTCTACTCGATGCCCATGCCAGCGAGTGTTGACCTGCATGATGCCGATATCCACAGATCCATGGTTTTGCAGATACCGCTGGAGTTGCTCCACCGCCTCGTCATGCGATTGACCATAAAAACCGGCCTCGCTCAGAACCCTCAGCGTGTAGGGCCACGGCTGCAGTTGGCTGTCAGCACCCCGTGCCGATTCAGCCAGTGCGACAGAGTAGAGCAGTACCGGATCGAGGTCGTATTCAAGGGCAGGAGCCTCATACATGGTGCCGGCCAGAGACGCTTCAGCCTGGTTATTCGCTGCCGGTGCCACCGTGAGGGTAAGCGCGAGCCCAATAGCCATCGATATACGAGGATAGCCGTTGTTTAGGCTACCCATTTTGCCCACTCGCAAAGGGGCGCTAACTGCTTGTTGCAGCAAGGCAAAAGCCTGACTGCCTATCTGGGAATAGGCCATGTGTGTATCCCTTCAGTGCCTGATCGTAATGCTGTTTTCAAGGCAATACCTACCTAGCCCGACAGCGGCGGGTTATATTTTAGTTATTAAGCCTACGGCTGGATGTGCAGGAATCGCACGGTGCAAAAAGGACGGGAAGTGGGGCGGGAATGCAGCACCAACTCTCGTTCTTACATGGATTATCGGAATCGCAAGGGCGGCAACAACCCCACATTTGTAACAGGTGGTAAACCTGTACGCGCAAACAGGCCGCGTAGAATGCCTGTAAATGGAAATGATCAAGGTAGCCGCAGGGCGCGGCAAAAGAGGGACAAGGCCTATACAGAGTATTCGACCAAGGTATAACGTCGGAAGGAACCGATCTGAGTCGGTGGAGCATGACCACGGACGAACCGCGTGTGCTTCTGGAATCATGCTTGGAGGAAACCGTATGCGATTTTTCGCTAGTGTGCAAGGCCCAATGCGTGCCTCGGCGAGAGTGGGGGGCTTGCGTCTTGTGTGATCTGGGTATACTGGAGTCAACAGGGTAGGGCAAGCACACGAGGAATTCATCATGGAACTCATTATCAAGCTGATGTTCGGGGCGGCCGGTTTCGGTGCGATGTCCTGGTTTCTCTGGGACTCCGCCTCAAATCACGACTCTGGCCTGATGCTGATGGCGGTGGTCGTCGGTCTGGTGGCCTTTGTCCACGGCTTTCTCGCCCTTGCCAAGATCATCCACTACAGCAAGTGGGGAGCTGTCATCTTCTGGGTTGGGATGCTTGGCACCCTGACTTACACCTTTCCGGTGCTTGGGTTCAGTCAGATCGGTTGGCTGGGCTGGGGCATCACAGCGCTCCTGGCTGTAGGATCGCTGTTCATCGTCACCTACCAACAGGGGGCTGGTGCCCCGAAGCGTGGGAAGGGCATGGCGAGCTCGCCGTTCGATGAGGAAGGGTATTCTGAAGGCTTCCATTACAGCGGCTATCCAACAGCCAAGGCCCTGCGTCGCGGGCTTGACTAAACGGCATAGCAACGGGCGATAGCACCCCCCTAAACACAAATGGGAGGCCAGAGGCCTCCCATTTGCATTGCTGGATGGATGGATGATCAGGCGAAACCGGGTGGCTTGCCTCCGCCGGACTTGTTGGTGTCACGGCTCGCCATCATCTGATCGGGGTCGCCATGGTCTTGAGCGCTAGCTCCATTTCGTGTCGAGGCTGTCGGCAGAACCAGTTCATTGTCACCGTAGCCGGTGGTCGGCGCGTCGGGATCAACATACCTGGGTTGTGTCGGCTCCGCTGGACCGGCGCTTCGCGGCGGCGAGGCCGTCTCAGGGCTGGGGTTTGAAGGGGCTGGTGTTTCTGCTGGAGCCGGTGCTGGTGGCGGAGCCAGCGGCTGAACTGGAAGGTCCGAGTGACCCTGACCAAAAGCGGCGCCACCGGAGTGGAGGTCATAGAAACGGTCAACAGGGGCCATAACGGAAGCGGCTTGTGCACCGGCTTGACTGGCGTTCGCCACACGGGCCCCGATGCTCTCGATGTTTCGGTGATCCTGCTCCGTGAGCTGCTCGGGCGTCTTCCCAGTGTTGTGCATGTACTCATCACGGATCGCCGCTTCACCGTGTTCGCGGTATCGCTCGGCCCCCTCTCCATCCACGAACTGCGCCGCATAGTGTTGGGCAGCGGCGGGAGTCATGCCGAGTTCATGGCGTGCATGCCCTTCCATCGCTTCGTAGGCCATCTGCTGCTGCTCAGACGTGACTTCACGGTAGTCAGCACCCTGGAGGTTCGTGGCGGCCTCGGCAAGCATTACACGCGCCTGATCCTCGCGGGGGAGGGCGTCGAAGTGCGAGTTATCGCCATTGGCTCTGCCGACGGCAGCGAGAGCCACCTTTTCACTGACACTGCCAGAGTAATCACTGAGTTGCGGGATACTCTCCAGCGACTCACCATTTTCAAGCCTCTCCTGGATCGAGTTCATCACCATCGGGTTGGTGCCTGACAGATTCATCATGAAGTCGGCCCCAACCTCGCCAGCCTTGTCGATAAGCTGTCCGAGCCTGTCCTGGCGAGCAACGGCCTTGCCGGGATCGCCGGCATCAGCGTTCATAACACGCTCCGCCTCTGGCAGGCGTTGCTCGACCTTATCTTGATAGAAGCCATCGGCCGCGCCCTCGACCTGTGCCGTTCTCGCGTCGAAGTGATCCTGGATAACCGGTGGCACGTCGGCGTTATGGTCTGCAGCGGCGCCTTCATCGGGTCTGGCGCTAATGGCCTGACCCTGGAAGCCCCCGACGGATGACTGCCCCGTCGGACTGGCACCAACACCTTGAATTCGAGAGCTAACATCGTCAGTGATGCGCCCATCCAGCGCTGGCGTCGAGTTGCTTAGCCCCTGATTCTCAGTGGCGTCGGCCGCGGCGCCGAAATCACGCCCAGTGGCGGAACCGACAATGCGGAGGGTGTCATTGAAGGCACCCATGTACTCCTGCGGGGTATCGTAGTTGCTCTGATTGCTCAGGGCCTCGAGCTGTGCAACGACTTGTGCGTTAGCGCTGGGCATACCATGTACATCCTCGAGGACATCAGCTCGCTGGGCGGCCTCAGCACGAACACTACTCGGTGCATGCATCATCGAGGTCTGAAGCTGCTCCATGGCTTCGCGCCCCCCAGGGTTGTTCTGGTCGAGGATATTGTTGGACAGGTACATATACCCGTGTGACTCGTCGCTGCTGAAATTCATGCCCAGCGACTTCATCTCGGTGTAGGACTGGCTGGCAGACGAGGCCTCTTCTGCACTGGTCTGGATCTGTGAGGCATTTTGAGCGCCCCAGGTGGCCGTCAGCTGGTCCTTGTTCGCCTGTGCGAAGCTGTCCGTCAGGCCCTGGGTCAGCTCGGCGCGGTTCTGCTCTGAGAAACCGGCCTTGTTCAGGAACCCGTCTACCTGATCCTGCGACATGGTGTAGCTGTTGGTATCGGCATCCTTCGTCATGTTGGAGACGTCAGCGCCAGCCTTGAAAAGGCCCGCCGGCAGACTCAGGCCACCCCCCATAGACCCACTGACTGCGAACGCGCCCTCGATGGCACGCTGGTGTTTGGCGTCGATCCCATACTGTTGACGGAAATCTGCCGCAGCCTCGCTCACAGCCGTGGATGACTGCCCGCCCATGCTGGAGACCTGGCTACCCAGTGAAGACATCCGCTCGTAAGACTGTGTCTGGTTGCCGCCGGCAGTGATGGCATTCGACAGTGAGGAACCGAACTTCTGCTGCGCGGATTCCATGTGTTGCTCAGCGGACTGCAGGTTGGAGCTTAGCTGGGAACCAATTTTCAATGACCCCACTGCCTGGTCAGCGCCTGTCGCACGAAGGCCGCTAGTGGGGTCCTGAGTAGCACTCGGCATGTTAGCCATGACGGCGCCATTGGTCATCATATCCGGGGTCGACTGACGCTCGTTCACATGGTCAGCACCTTGCATCCGGCCCGCCAGGCTGGTCATGGCATAGGACGAACCGGTGACCAACACTAGGGTAAGAATCGGCGTCGCCGCAGCGAGCATGCCGCCTGTGGCGATCCAGCTCTCAAGTATGTCGCTTGAGCGATCGAGGGCGTAGAAAGAGTACAGCCCCATGGTATCCATGCTGTAGGAGGCCATCTCGTTAGAGGCCGACATGTAGAGGAAGAGGTTGACGATGGAGAGCACGGGCATCCAGAGTTGAGTCCAGAGCAGCATTTGCCCATATTTCGACACGAGCTTGATACCGAAACCGCCGAGCACGATCAGGAACGCCATAAAGGGCGTGATGGCGTAGACGAAGCCCTCGATGAAGGTCAGCATCGGCCGCACAATGCTCATGAACATTGACTGCTCGGCGGCCCATTGCGTGTTGCGTTGCTGAATTGCCTGGTTGACCATGATCGCCGACGTGTAGTCCCGCATTTCCTGATACTTGCCGGAGGCTGCATCGTAGTAGAGGGGCTCGATGATAGCCGTCTTCATGTAATTCTGTGCTTGGCTGGCAGCAATGCCGAGGGCCTGCATGGCATCGGTAATCTGTCCACTGACAGACATGAAGGTTGGGTCACGACTTAGAACGGTGGCAACTGCTTGCTGCGCCTGATTATCGCCAAGCTGGTCGAGCATCGCCTCCAGGACCATGTGGCCATCGCTGCAATTGTAGTAGGAGCCATTGGGATTCCCGGGGGTGTCATAAAGCTGGGTACCATAGACGGCAGAGTTGAACCGCATGGCGGGTGTGATGTGGGTACGCATTAGCTCGTCGATCGAGACCTCACCACGATCGATCTTGAGCAGGGTGCACTCCTGAATATAGTTCGTGATCGACTGACGGACATTGACGTGCCCGCCACCATTAGCCTCATTGATGGCCTGGAAGACCTCAGGGTCAGCCAGGGACCGCCGAGCGTCGTTGAGGAGCTTCAATGCATCCGCGAAGTAGGTGGTCGTGATCCCTGGGGCGATCGCCCCATACCCGGTCTCGAACATCCTCGTGATGCTGTAGCCGACGTTCGAGATGATTCCCCCGGCAGCACCAACTCCAACGGGAACGTTGGCGACAACCCTTGCATCACCCGTATAGGCGTCCTCGACCACCACCGTGGTCGAAGGGCCGAATGCACAGGCATAGATGATCCAGCAGACGAGGATCTGCTGGAAGGGGATCTTCTGGCCGCCCTGAAACAGTGACTGGAAGGCCATGATCAGCACACCGATCAACAGACCCACCGCCACCATCTGTTCAAAATCTCCGGTTCCGGTGATCATCGAAATGGCGATGAGGATCTGCTCGAGGAAGGCGGAGTCACCGATGGAGTAGATGGTGAACATGTTACTGGCCTCCTCCCTTCGACATCTCCCGCAGGGTATAGCGAGCGACGCGAGTATTTTCGATCAGGGCAGAGTAGTCCCGGACCAGGTCGTTCATGGTGCCGTACTCGTTGGCTAGCATGGTGTATTCCTGGCTGAGCCTTGCCGACGACTGGTGAAGTGAGGTTGCTGCCTTAGCAGCCCAGTCGTTGTTACTTGAGCCAATGGCTTGCTCTGCGGATCTGAGCATCTCAGACGCGATGCTGTAGGTGATGTTGAGAGCGAGAGCCTTGGAGCTCTCTTCAGCGAAGAGGCGGGCGGTGCTGGGGTTGGCGATCACAAGGTTACGCAGGAAGGTCGCGGCGCTACCCGGGAGGTTGGCCATAAAGGCTTCTTCTTCATTCGTGAGCGCCCCAGTGTTGACACTCATTTTCCCGATGATACCCGGGCTAGTGGCGTTGCCGAGCAGCATGTCCTGAATGTGCTGGCCAAAGCCCTTGATATCAACAGGGCTTGTTGTGGCTCCAGAGTCCATCATGCATTCCGCGGTATCACCACCGCAGGAGTACATCTGCACCGTGCCCCCATCGATCAGGTCGGAGAGAGTCAGCTTGTTGCCAGCGATTGTAGTGATGGGGGTTTCCCCCTCGTCGGTGGCATTGCCCACGATCACGGTACCACTGATTGACATTATGGCCTCCAGCAACTGGACATCGCCGCCGTGGAACCAGCTCTGCACCCCATGCCGACGAAGTTCTTTCCAGACCACGTTCCCGAGCATTTCCTTCCGCCGCGGGGCATCCACCTCTTCCAGCAGATTGACGGTGGGTTTGCCACTGGACTCTGAGAAACCACTGAAGAAGTCATCGACCATGCCGGTGGCTGAGGCCTCGGTCATCCCCTTGACCTCGGAGCTGAACCCCATTGCAGAGATCGTGTCGTTGACCACCCCCTGAGCTGCCTCGCAGGAGTTGAGCATGGCGCGGTTCAGTGCCTGGATCTTCTTCTGGAAGTTCTCGATCCATTTCGCCCCTTGCGGGAACACGTTGTCGAGCGCCAGCTGGAACACATAGCCCTGAGCGTTTGCAGCCACCGAACGGAGCAGCTGAACCATCTGCTCACTGTTAATGAAGCTGAAACTCCCTAAATGCATATCCACGCCACCACACCCTCCTTTCCAGGACGGGGGGGTCACACGGACCAAGGATTCCGTCATGATCGGCGCCTTGGCAGTGATCCGGCCGCCGGTGATCACCCCTCGGCGTTGGGATTCCCAGACACCGGGCGGGGTGACATTCGACATGCCGTCAAATACCCGATCCAGCTGGTTCTGGAGGCCACTGGCCGACGCGGAAAGCGAGGCACCCATCAGCGCAGCGCTGATGCATGTAGCCAGCAGGGTCTTTCGAAGAGTCATCTGATTTGTCATTGCTGCATCCCTCGCTGTGCGTTGGCCATGTGCTGGAGAAGCACTTCAGGTGGTATGAAGCCCGTTTCATCAGTGATCCCCATGTTCTCGAGAGCCGAGAAAGGAGCTGAATTCGCCAGGCTCATATCTGCATTTGTGATCGGGCGTGTCCTGTTGAAGTCATCAGGCGAGATCCACCCCTGCTGGAGGGCGCCGAGGACGATCCGCTCTTGGAGGTCGGTGAGTGATACGGCCCCTTGTGCGACAGGTACGAACTCTCCTTCCGGGGAGGCGAGATACACGGCAGGTAGGACCTGTACCCCGAGCTGCTCCGCATGCCCGGCATCGGGGCGCATATTGGGGAAGGGGTCCCCAGGCAAGTCCTTCCCATCCATGCTGATGGGCGTAGTGACGAACTGCCGGTTCAGCTGAGCCAGGATAGGTGACATGGTGCGACACAGACCGCAATCGCTTTCATAGAAGAAGAACACGCCGACACGTTCGGCGAGGCTGGCGAGGATTTCTGTCCGCGCTCTACCGGCCTGCCGATCGAGGTCTTGAGAGGCGAACGTCGCCAAGGGGCGACGAGTGGTCTCATCAAGCATCGGATTGCCCAAGCGTGCGCGTTCTGCCACCTGGGCAAACTCGGAGCTCTGGTCCATGGCGTAGCGCTGTAGGTAGAGGAACGCCTGGACATTCTCTACGGTGGGGTTGTCGAATGCCGCGTCCATGTACTTCTGCATGTTCTCCCTGAGCCACTTGGCCGAGAGCGGCGCCGGCGGCTGGGCCTTAGCCGACTCCGAGGGAGATGGTGTTGTGGATTGCGGCGGAGGCGTCGTCGTAGTCACGTTCTGTGACGGCGGGGCCGGCTCCGGCTCGGGTTGCTCCTCAGGCTCCTTATCGAACTCTTCGTTGTAGAAGAACCATCCCTCGGCCTTGCGCTCGATGAAGCGTTCCTGGGGATCAGCAAAGGCATGCGTTCCCATCGCTGTCAGCGAGGCAGCAATGAGTGCTACAGCGATCGGTTTAAGGTTCGTGTTCATGGGCGACTCGCACGGATTTTCCGATTTGAGCCATGGTAGGCCGGTAAGGCGCCAGCACCCCTGCGCCGACGTGCCCATGAAGGGCACAACCAGTCAATGGGTGTTCCGCATGCGGAACACCTGTAGGGGCGTCGTCTGGGTGGTGGGTGAGCGCTATGCTGGGACGCACCGGCGCTGTCGGGCCATGTGGCGCACGACGGCCTCGGCCTGTTCGTTGAGCACCAGGTGCTCCTGAGCGCGGGTGGCGGCCACGTAGAGCAGGTTGACCTCCTGGTCACGGGCTTCTGCATCAAGCTCCGGGCTCAGCACGTCTGGGAAGTCATCCATGAGATAGACCCTCGGCCATTCCAGCCCCTTGGCTCTGTGAGCAGTGCAGAGTGTCACCAGGGGTGCATCTGCTGCAGCCAGGTTCTGGCGGAGACGGGCAAGGTCCTGGGGGAGGTTTCGGGATGAGTCCAGGATCTTGATGGTGCGCAGCATCTCCGGGTCCTTTGCCGCCTCCGCCATCTCGACATAGTCCCGGAAGGAGGAAAACTCTCGGGCGAGCCGCCTATCGGTGATCCGGGCTCGCTCGCCCCGTGACAACCAGTAGGCGTTCTCCAGCGGAGCCAGGGCGTATGCGTCCTCGCCGCCGATGAGTGCAAGGGGGATTCCTTTCTTGCTGAAGAACATGGCCATCTGGATCACGCCCATGACGGTACGCGCCAGGAACGTGATAGGCCCGGGAGATGAGCTGAGTCGGAAGTCACGGGAGGAAGTAACCCGATCCGCCTTGCCGAGCCCCTGGACCGGCAGCGTCTCACCCTTCAGCATCAGCAGCGCATTGGCGACGGCGGCAACCTGGGGGCCGAAGCGAAAGCTTTGCGTGAGGTGACGCCGCTCGGCGCCGGCCAGGGCCGCATCGTCCAGAGCGTCACGAGCACCACGGAAGGCATAGATTTGTTGCGCTGGATCACCACAGATCAAGAGCCCACATGCCTGACTCGTGACAAGCGCTGTTGTCACCGCGGTGCCGTCCTGGCCCTCGTCATAGAGGATAATGTCGTATCGGCGGGACAGGTCGGGCTGCTGGAGCTGGTAGAGCTTGAAGTAAGCGTCATGGGTCATGGGGCAGGCGTGCTCGGTGTCGATCATCTTCTCCCAGAGTGACCGGGCCAACTGGCCCACCATCCGAGCGTACTGCGCCCTATCTCTCCCCCTTGGGCTGTTGTCGTCAGCGGCACAGAACAGCGCCGGGCCGATGGCTCGTTCCGCACTGACCATGAAGTTGTTGAGGGTCGCGATGACATCTGCGGCCACGCGCCAGTTTGGCGCCTGCAGCATGTCAGCCACTTCCTTCACTCGCAGGTTGGGCACCAGCTTGTGTTGGTACAGGCGACCGATTTCGGCGTAGGCCAGTTGATGTGACGTCTTGCAGTCGACGTTATCGGGAAACTTGCCGACCGCCTCATCACGAATGGCGCGGTTGTAGGCCAGGTAGAGGAAGCGCTTGTCACGATTGGCCAGAGTGTACTGGACAAGGGCGAAGGTCTTTCCGGTCCCTGCGTACGCCTTCACCACCAGCTGCTTCCCCTTGAAGCCGACAATCTGAGACTGCTCGCTGGTCAGTCTCACGGGCCTGGGGACAGGCACTGCCGTCATCCTTCACTCCTGGTCGCTATGGGTGGCTTCATCACGGTACCACCCCCGATTCTCTTCACCACGGCGAGGAGTTGCCCTTAGAGGCGCCGTCACGGTCCTGACAACAGGATCACAAGAGGGAAAGGGGGTTCGCGCCAGAGCGCCAATCCCATTCACTCGCTTTCTCTAACTTGCTCACCCTTTAAATTCCTTTACCGACGCCCAGCGCCCCGGCATGAGCGGTCTTCCCGTGCGGTGGCGGCCTCGTGTCTCTACAGGATGATGCTCTGGCTCGTCTCGGGGATGACTGCTCACTGATGTCGTGGAGATAACCACGGTCAACAACACTGCATTCTCCTGCCTGGGAAGCCAATTCACATAATAGGAATGACAATCTCAAAATGCGTTGGGGATAAACATCGCTGTGGACAGATCCTCGCCGGATTGTGCCGGCTCTATGGTCATGCGGGGTGTAAGGAGCGCGTAGCCTGGCTCTCAGGCCAGGGCAGACGGAGCTTTAGGCAGCAAAAATGCCAGGCAGTGGCCTGGTCAGAGTCGCCGAGCTGCGAGGGCAGCTCTCGGTTAGGTAGGGATGGTGAGGGCGGTGGGTGGCGAATGAGCCCGCATCAGGGGGCCAACCAGTCCCTGGCGGATCTCAGCAAGCGCGAGCGCGGTATGAGTGACGAATCGAACAACCCTGGAGCGCCAGTCAGCGATCGAGTGGCGCGTGAGGATGTCCAGCTGCTGCCGGGCATACTCGAGGGTTGCCTGGCATGCAGCGACAGCTTGCACCGCCGGGGTCTCGGTCGATCCGTTCGTGCGGGTTGTCAGCCGGTCGAGCCTGGGGAGGATCTCGTGGCGCTTCAGCACCCAGGAGGGCAGGGAAGGCACCAGCGACTCGATCTCTGCTGACCAGCGCTTGAGTCCTACCTTGTCGAATCGGCTGCGACGCTTGCCAATAAGGCTTGGGGGAATGTCGCTGGGAGCGTCAGCTGGGATGACCTGGAAATCCGCCAGACCGGATCGCCGCTTGAGCCGATGAAATGCCTGGACGATCTGGTTCATGGCCAGTCGCAGCACGCGGGTCTCCTTCCGGAGATTCTTTGGCTGGCGCTTGGCCTTGGGACGCTTCAGGGGCGGGGCAGGGCGCTCCTCCCATGAGCCGGCTTCATCCGAAGCAACAGTGACGTGCTCGGCATGTTGCCCCAGCACGCCGCTTTCCGTCAGGGCGCGGTAAGTCTCATCTGGGCAAAGTCGCATCCGAGCGACCAGCGTCGAGAGACGGTGTGGGTGGATGCGGTTGCCATCGAAGCCATGGCCGGAGAAGAACAGCGCGAGCCATTGAGCAAGAGGGGAGCGCTGCGCGGATCGCCACAGGGCCGGTGATATGACGAAGAGGTCGCTGGGCTGGGTCTTGAGCATGGCGACAAGGCCATGACCCAGGGCCAGGGACCAGGAGCGATGCCGCCTCACTGGCTTGCCGTCTTCAGCCGGCTCTGGGGAAACGTCCTTACCGTCGTTGATGTGGATGCGCCCGCTGTTGAAGAACTGCAGCAGAGGTTCACTGCGTAGCGCCTGCCAATCGTTGCCGACACGCCGCTCCATGACGACCCAGGTGCGAGCAAGCGTCGCCAGATCGTCTTCCAGCTGTTGATAGGCGGTACCACAGACCTGATAGCCGAGGCGGTGATGGACCAGAGCCGCGGGGCGCACATGGATCTCGCATCGGTCACTCAGAGCGTGATGTTCATGGACATCGAAGCCCCAGGTCGAATACTTGATCCCGGTGAGCACGTGCCCTAGGGCGGCCAGCTGGCGCGGGGACAACAGTGATTGTGGCTGTCCCACCCCTTCACCAGGTTCGCCGGGGCGACGTTCGGCCAGGCGTAGGCGCCGCCGTGACTGGGCAAACGTTGAGGGGTCGGAGTGGTTGTCAGGGACGAGACGACCACCGTGCTCACCCATCACCAGGTAGTGGACGGGGGCGTATTTTGTGCTGCGCTGGGCGGGCTTAGGAGTGGCGCTGCACCAGTGGACCAGCGCCTTCGGAAGGACGCCGGCATCGAGAGGGACGCGCCGATGCGCCAACCCTGTGTAGCTTGGAATACGGCAGATCGCTCTCGACGTGACGAGTGCTTCAGAATCTGCCGGCTTCGGGGCTGCCTGTGAGGCACTGTCCCCTGCCGTGTGCTGCTTGTTCATCCAAGGAGGTGTCCATATTCCTTGAACGACCAGGGCCTACGGCATAAAATGAAGCCGTGGAGACCTGAGGCCGTTCCTTCTGTTCCGTTGCGAGCCAACCCTTTCGGTCAACACGCGTGACTGGCAATGCGTCTCTCACAACGCTTGCCAGGGCTGCTTCAGGAGGTTGCCCGCCTCCTAAGCGGCCAGAATACTCTCGGGGGCGATCAGCAATGCTGGTCGCCCCTTTTCTATGCCCGTTCATCAGCCAGTTGCCCGCTGACTGATGCTGTCTACCTGCTCCCGAACCAACGGCATTAGCCGCGACCGCCCCTGTGGCACAAGGGAGGTCGAGCTGATGGTTGTTGTTATCGCGGCTCGGGTGCATAGGTGCAGTTCGTTCGAGTATTAGAGGTCGCAGAACATGCTAGCAGGGGTTTCCCTGAATAGGCAACGATTATAGCTGTACAGTCTCTTTGTGGCGCTTGGTTACGGGTTTGCTGTACGCTTAGCTATGATCGTCAGCCGCTGTCACCAAGATTCAATAACTTACGTGTTTATACGTATGGCGCTTGGCGACGATCATGCCTAAAACAGCCTTTGAGTGTACGCATGAGCCATCTCGTTGATCCCGCCGCTTCCCCGACCCCGCCATTCTTCCGGCCGTCACCAGATGGCATAGCAGGGATATGGCTTGGCATGGGGCTGCGTGAAAAGGGACCCAAGATGAGGGAGGTGGCCGACTTCGAGCTCGAGCTGCTGCAGGCATGGGACCGCCTTAGCGCGAAAGGGAAGGTCTTCGGAGCCGATCAGCTGTTTGCCGAGATCCAGACCCACCTCGGCGGAGTCCGAAGCTACAAAACCTTCATTGCCAGCCTAAGCTTGTATACCGCACGTTTGGGGCATAGCGGCATAATCCTGCGGGAGAAGGCCACGATGATGGGCCCGGGTATGGGGAGGGCCATGATTTACACGCTTCGGAGCCCCAATGAAGCGGCCAAAGGCTGGCGTGGGAGCCCTAGGGATAGCCAGGACAACCCTGAGGTATGGCGAGTGCCCCGCAAGACTCGCAGGACGGACGAGGTGCCGCGGCCAGAACCCCTGGGCTTTGCCAAGCATATCGATTATGTGGAAGCGACCTATCGTCACCTGCAGCGTCACGGGTTTTTCTCCCAGATCAGCGCCAGCAGCCAAAACGATGAATCCTGGACCCTCCACCTGATCGGGCAGCTACTGGAGCGCTGCTCGAGGACCAGCCCACGTGAGCGTGTCGAGCAGCTGCAGGCAACGATCCAGCTGGGGGGAGAGCCGGTCGACGTGTCGGTAAGCCGAATTCACCATGCCTGGGAGAAGGGGCCTGAGTATGGCGTTATCGCGGCGGATGACTCGCAGTTGATCCTGGCCATTTTGACCTACGCCATGCAGCAGATCACAACGGACCAGGCGGCTGGGCGTCTTCCGCAGAATCGTCTGACCTTCGATCTGCTGGATTTGAGCAACATGCTGGCGCCAGAGGGGGGAAGGTCAGCCTATCAGGCCATGCAGAAGGGCATGGCTCGCATCCTGAACACCCAGTTCGTGCTCAACCTCAATCCAACTGGCCAGCTTGCTCGCCGCCTATCAGCTGCGGCCGGTGGCCAGCCCTCTGAGCGCATCCGCTTCCAGCTCGTGGAGAACCCGGTGGAAGGCCGGGATGAAGTTCCTGTTCATGAGGATGGCTGGGAGCCCAGTACGGGGATGAGGTACTTCGCATTCAGTCTTCACCCCCTGCTGTGGCAGGGCCTGGTGGCGGGCCAGGGGCTGCTGGTACACCCGGCACTTCTGTTCGAGCGAAGTGGTGTGGTCCACAAGATCTACCACCATTTGCGCCTCCATGCGGGCAGTCGCCATGGGTACCGCATCCACGCTGAGGACCTCCTGGACATCCTGAATCTGGGCCAGGGGAGTAACCGTCGGCGAGCCAGGATCGAATTCTGCGAGAAGCTGTGGCAGCAGCTTCGCGAGCGAGCCGCAAGAAGCGGGATGATGCTGCCCGCGGTTCTTGAGGAACGAACCGCCCTGCGCCTTTATGACCTCGACCTGGTCGTTGAGCCGACGGATCGGCACAAGTCTGCACTGGTGATCGAGGCCTGGCACAGCGACGAGACCATAGCGTTGATCAAGCGACAGGAGATGCGTACCCGGGCTATGCAGCAACGTATCAGCGCCAATGATGCTGATCTGGCATCAGCCCAGCTCACGCTCCTCCCCTTGACCGAGCCAGAGGGCTGATAGGCTCCGCTCCCTAAGCCCTTGGGCGGTCCACACTCCTAGCCCATCGCGTACCAGATATTGGTCTCACGCTCGTGTTCCGCACGTCCAACGGCGACGAGCGATAGCAGCCCCTCTTCGACAGACTTTCGCGGCTTGTGCTTGAACAGCTCGGCCAAGCTCTCGGTAGTGTGAGGTCGCTCGGCCAAAGCCTCGCGGAGTACCTTGAGCTGATCGGGATGCGATTTGGGGAAGATGGGCTTGCCCTTGGCCGGCGCGATAGCCTTCGGTGCCACCACGGGCTCAGTGGTCAACGCAGCATCGATCTGAGTAGCATCAGGGGCCTGGTACTTCGGACGCAGCCAGCGGACATTGCCCTGCGCTTCTTCGGCTGCGCGCTGCTTGTTGAGCGACACCAACCGCATCAGCAGCTCTTCCTCAGCCTCTGCCTGGTCGTCGGGCTTGTCAGGCAGCGGTGTTGTCGCTCCAGGGCGGCCAACCAGCTGGTCGGCGAGGTCTTGCCAGCCATAGGCCTCAAAGACGGCATGATCCAGCTGGTCATGGTCCTCGAGGAGAGTGCTGACCAGGCCCTGCTGATTGATGGCCTTCTCCTTGTCGGTCAACTCCACGCCGGCACGAAGCTTCTCCAGCACGTTGTACATGCCCGTCAGTGTCAGCGAGGGATGAGCCTCCTGCTGGCGCTTGCGGTGGGCGTCAATGCGCTCGGCAAGCGTGCCGATCTTGGTGGCCTGATCCAGGGTGAGAGCTGGGAAGGGGAATGCTTCAAAGCTTTTCGTCTTCACATAGGTGGGGTCATTTCCAACCCCTAAAGCACTGCCGGCAGCCGTTGCCCATGACACATGCACGCGGGAGGACAGGACGCCATGGCAGGATGCTCCGTCATGGGCAATGGCGATCAGCTTGCTTTCCGGCAGGATATCGGCATCCAGGAACTGAAAGAGCCGGTGCTTCGCTGTCTTCACGGTAGCGATGTAACGGGGCAGACCTACAAGCACTTTTCTCAGTTCTTGCCTGGGCTTTCCGAACTGCCACCACCGCTTGGCGTAGCCAGCACCATCTTTCGTATGGGCTTTTGCGTCACGCTCTGGCTTTACGCGTTCGCTCACCCACTGATAAAGCTCGGGAAACCGCTCTCGCACTGCCTCCGCCTCAAGGCCGAAAAGGTCGATGACGAAATCGCCGCGTGGCTTGCCTGTGAGGTCGCGACCATTACGGAAAGGTCGGATATGGTCCTCTAGGCCTTGGGTGAATCCTAGGCCAAGATTGGCAGCATCTTTGTTCGAGACGATGAACCCTTTGCCATGGAGCTTAACCCCTTCATGTGAGAGTTGGGAGTTGGCCTGGAGCTTGGTGGCGCCTGTCACATCGGCACCAATCGACAGATCGGCAAACACTTTACCGCCACGCTGGCTCAGCTGGACCTCGCGGGCTTCACGGTCCTCGCTGGAAACCTCTTTGGTCACCTGACGCAGCAGCCCCGGCTGATCGCCAGCAACACCCACGGTCATGGCAATACGCACGGCCGCCCCGTCGTTGACGTCTACCCAAGGGTGGTCAGGCACCGCGAAGGCCAGCGAGAGCGGCTTCTTGGTATCCCCCAGGTGGGGCTCCAGGACACGGCGGTTAAAGGTCTGTCGCAGGCTGTTGGTGGTGATGAAGCCAAAGCGCTGGGCCTGGCCGTGACGCACTTTCTCGGCGGCGGTGTGCCACCAGTACATCACGAAGTCTGCAGAGTCCGGTACCACGCCCTTGAACACCTGCCGCACGGCATCGACGTAGCCATCCCCGAGGGAACGGCGCATGGTCGAGGCACCGATGAACGGCGGGTTGCCGACGATGTAGTCCGCCTCCGGCCATTCGGCCCGCCGCGGATTGTGGTAGCGGTAGACGGTGGTGCGACTGGTCTCGTCGGGGATCAGTTCGCCGGTGGTGGGGCTCGCCTTCATGGCGATGCCGTCCCAGATGGTCACTGGGTCGCCGTTCTCGTCCAGCTCCGGCTCACGGCTGTCGTAGTCGATCAGTGCATCCCGACACTCGATGTTCTTGAAGTCGCGCAGGATCGGCTCGGGCAGGTCGAGGCGGTCGTTCAGCCGGTAGTGCCACTGCAGGTAGCCGATCCACAGCACCAGTTCGGCGATGGCCGCGGCCCGCGGGTTGATCTCCATGCCCAGGAACTGGTGGGGGTCGACGGTCAGGCCCTCGGTCTCGAGCATTCCCTGGCCCTGGCTCTGCTCGGCGATGAAAGCCAGCACCTCGCCCTCCAGGCGCTTCATGTGCTCCAGGGCGACGTAGAGGAAGTTGGCACTGCCGCAGGCTGGGTCGAGCACCCGGGTCTGGCACAACCGGTAGTGGAAGCCCTCGACCTCCTGCAGGGCCTTGTCGGACCTGCCCTGGCGCAGCAAGGTCTCGGCAGCGCCGCGCACATCGCCCCACTCCTCACGAAGCGGCTCGATCAGGGTCGGCATGACCAGGCGCTCAACGTAAGCCCGTGGTGTGTAGTGGGCACCAAGCTTGTGGCGCTCCCGTGGGTCCAAGGCGCGTTCCAGCAACGTGCCGAAGATCGCCGGCTCCACGAATCGCCAGTCAGCCTTGGCGGCATCGATGAGTAGCTGGATCTGCTCGACGGTCAGCGGGATAGGGTCAATGCCCTTGAACAGGCCTCCGTTGAAGCGCTTGACCTGGCGCATCAGACGACTGTCGTAGCCGCCGGCATTCATCCGCTCCCAAAGATCCTTTACTGCGTGGGGGAAGGCTTCGGGGTTGCGGTCCTTGATGTCGACCAGCAGGTCATGGAAAGAGCCCTTGGGCAGCAGCTCCACGTCCTCGGCAAACATGGTGAACAGGCAGCGCTTGAGGAAGTTGGCCACTCGCTCCACCTCGAAGCCACCCTGTTCCAGGGACTTGGCCAGCTGCGCCAGGGTGGCACTCACCTGCTTGGTGACCCGTGCCGCGTGCTTGCTGGGGTCCAGGCTGTGCGGGTCGAGCCACAGCCGGCGCAGGCGGCCCTGCACCTCGGGTCGGTGCAGGTCGTCCAGACGGATCTCATGGTGCCGGGGGTCCGGGTAGGCGACATAGTTGCCGCCGGTGCGCGAGAACTCCGCAAATAGGTAGATGGCGTTGCCCACGTCGACCACCACCACGAAAGGTGGCCGGCCGTACTCGACCTCCTCCAGGGGCAGGCCACGCACGTAGCGCTCGGCCTGGCTCACCGCCGCATTGATGGCGTTCTGGTGGCTCTGGGTGGCCAGCGTCTTGCCGGTCTGCTTGCCCTCGAGCACGAAGCAGTCGCGGCGGTAGAGGTCGATGTAACGCTTCTCGGTGGTGGAGTCGGCCCGCTGCGGGGCGATGAAGCGCTCGAAGACGTAAGCGTTGTGGTCGTTCTCGGCCTTGCCCGGATCGGGCAGCGGCAGCTCTAGCAGCTCGCACAGCTCCCGCATGAACGACTGGAAGTTGGCCCGCTCGCTTCCAGTGTTGCCCTTCCAGCGGGCAACAAACTCGGTAACGGCAGCAGGCTCAGCGAACGGTTTCACGGCGGCATCCATGCTGGGCTCCCTGAGCAGTACGATTTTCGTTGTTCATGCATCCTAACACTTGGAGCGGGCAGGGCGGCTCAATCAGAGGGTGACCCCAATGGGGTAGCCTCAGTCGACTCCCTCATCACCATCCTGTAGGCCCAGCTGGCGCTGGCACTTCCCCAACTCGCGATAGAGCTGGCGCACCTGGTCCTGTTGCGCCAGCAAGCGGCCATTGAGCTCGGAGGCAGCTTGCTCGGTGTCCCGAAGACGGGTGGTGAGTTCTTCTTTCTCTGCTCGAGCCTCCTGCAAGGCTTCGTCACGGTGTGACAGAGTGGCCTCCAGGCGAGCAACCGACCGCTGTGATTCCTGCAGTGCAGCCGCGTTGGATGCTGAAGCTTGCTCAGCAGCCCGGGCGGCATGCTGAGACTCGGCAAGGGTCAGCTTGGTCTCTTTGGCCTCGTGTTCCAGCTGGTTGCTGTGGTCCTGACACGCGACCAGTCGTTGGCTGAGATCGTCAGCGTGCTGCTGCAGGTCATCACGGTGCTGGCTTACCTTTGCCAGATGGTTCTGAGCGTCACGTAGTTGACGATCGAGCTGCTCAGCCCGGGAGGTCAGCGCCTCGAGCTCCTTCACCTGCTGATTATTCTGCCAGAGCCGCTCTTGGCTCTGTCTTTCGCTTTCTGCGAGGTCCCGCTGAAGCGTGGCGAGCTTCTCACCTTGCGTCTCGGTCTTGTGCCTCAGCCGGACTCGCTCAGCAGCAAGGCTGTCGTAACTCTCCATGAGCTCGCTGAATGCCTGTTGCATGCTCTCCAGTTTCTGGCGGTCCTCAAAGGCCTCTTCCTCTGCCTTGGCTCGAGCCTCGAGGGCTTGATCAGCGAGGGCTTGTGCGGACTCGATCTCCTGGCGCCAGCCTGCCTCTCGTTCCTCGAGGGAGCGTCTCTGCTCGGAGAGTGTGTTGTCTGCTTCTTCGCGTGCTGTCTGCCACAGCTTGGTAGCGAGTCGCGATGAAGCGCTGAAGATGCTGGAGGGAACGCTGTTCGTTGCTGCGTCAAGACGCTCGTCTGTTGCCCGCTCGAGCTCCCAGGTGCGGAGGTAGCGGGTAATGGTCGAAAGGGACCCTTGGCCGAGCCGCTTATAGATGCTAGTTGAGCTTGGCGTGACCCCTTCGGCAGAAAGTGCATCTGCGATGGAGTAAACGTCTTCTCGGTTGACCAGTTTGCGAGCCATGGCCTGAAATCCTCAATGTATCGTAGTTGCGTATACTGTAGTACGGTATATTGTAGATTACAACCTCGCCCGACGGCGTAGAAGCTAGTTTTGGAGGTGATATGCGCTACAACATGCTCCTGGCCGCTACCGTAATGGCCATCATGCTTGCGGGCTGTGCGAGCAAGTATCCACTCGGAATGGATGAGGCCGAGTGGCTTGCTCTGCCGGCTGCAGAGAAGCTGGATGCCCGCAAGCAACAGGCGGCGATTGATGAGGCGCGGGCGCAGCGTCGGGCTGCTGAGGTGCGAGCTCGTGCCGAAGAGCGGAGGCGCTATGAAGCGTTCCAGTCGATGGCAAGGTCAACAGCCAGTCCCGGCAGTCGGGTGCAGTGCTTGTTGGCGGGCGAAATCAGGGCTGGCGGCCAATGGCGCGATGCCAGTCCGGCCTGGGTGGATCTCGTAGCCGGATGGCGGGATGAAATGGCTGTGACGTCACGGGATGGCCGCTTTACTCACATCGGCTATGCCGGTTTCGATGGGGTCACTGTGAGGATATGCCCGACAGCGCTGGATCTCGAGTGGGGCGCAAAGCGCTGTGCTGAGGTGACAGCGACGCCACAGGCGTATCGCCGAGGGTTGGCTCGAGAAGGCCTGGTGGAGGGAGTCTGGCGAGGTCAGATCCAGTGTGATCTACCACTCGAACACCACTAGGAGGCGCCGAAACCGGGCTCACCATGAGCCCGGAGTAAGGTGGGGTGGATCAGTCGCGGATGTAGCCCGAGAGGTAGTGCTCGGCACAGTCATCGCACAGAGCCCCATACTCGACATCGATAACCGCCGGTCGGTCAGGGTGGTTCTCGCACGTGGCACCGGGCGCTGGGGTCATATCGTCCGGACCTTCGTCTTCCTCATGCTCCTCGTCATCCCAATCGTCTTCCCACTGCGGCGATGCCCCTTGGGGCTCAATGCAGTCGCCGAAACTCACTCCTCGCGCCCCTGCCACGGTGACAACGACCTCAGTGGAGTAGCGCTGGTTCGGGAAGCGCTGCTGTGCCTCTGGAGTAAGGTGGGGCCAATAGTCATCTCCGATTCTCATGAGAGCTGGGAAATGCCAATCATGGAATTGGCCGTCATCCCCTGGCGCATAGCCTGCTGGCATGTCAGGGGCGGTGTCGGCATCGAGGGAGGCGTAAGGGTAGTGCAGGAAGAACCCCGGCCCCTGCCAGGTGCCGACCAGCAGAGGCCCTGGGACGTGCCAGAGGGCGCCTTGCGTTCGAGCTGCTATGAAGTCCTTGAGCTGGAAGTACACGGCAGGCGGCGAAGAAGGGTTGAGCTCCAGGGCAGCCTGGGATACTGCGTCACGAGTCACCTGAAGGATGTTCCCGAGCAGGTGGGGAAGGCCAAGATCTAAACACCGCTTTAGCAGCGTTTCGCGATCAAGAATGATGGCCTCAGCAAATAGCATGGAGTTGTGGTCGTCACGCCAAGCGGTGCTCTCGTGAGGCCAAAGAGCTCGTCGACGGGGATAGGTGGATTCGGCTGTCTTGCGGCCAAGCCCAGCGGCGACAAGCTGTCGACAGTGGGAGTGGCACGGGGCACCGAGGCCGGAGAGGCGAGGGCGGAGGGCCTTGGCTGCGGTCTTCAGGAAATCGACGGACATTGCATGTTCCTCTGTATGGACGGCGTTGACGCTCCAGGGCACGGGGATGACTTATCGTTGCCCGGAGCTGAGCCGGCAACAGGGAAAGATTTTTGTCGATTGGTTGAATCGTGAGAAGCCGCTTTGGGTTCATCCCCCCGCGTGGGCCTCGCCCCCGGGGGGGACGCTCGCAAAGAAGCATAGATCGGCGAGGAAGTGAGCGTCAACCAGGGTGGGCACGGCAATCAGAAAGGCGAAACAGCCCTCCAAGGGCGCTCCGGAGCAGTGGTCAGTTGATCGGAGAAGGGTAATCTACGGCCATCTACGGAGGAGAGCCCATGTCCAACCTTCAATCGCGATGCATCGGATCTGCCGCCGCCAACGAGGTTTGCCCTATTGAGGGGGATCTGCCGGGGCGCGTGCTTATTGTGAACGCCGACTGTTACCGCAGCCCCAGAGTGCTCGATCTGCTGGGTCTGAGAAATGACCATGTGGTGGTGTGCGGGCAACTGACCTCCATGCATCGATGGGGGCATTACCAGCATCCCCAGGCAACGCTCCAGTGCCTAGTGGCGCCGGAGGAGGAGTCGGCGACCGATACGGCACTGGTTTTCCATGCTGGCGCTCTGCTGGCGCAGAGACCGGAGTTGCGCCACGTCCCATGGCTGGTCATCACCCAGGACCAGACCCTCCAGGCGTTGCTCTCATGCCTTCAGAGCTTCCGTGTCAGAACCCTTGGGTACTTGCCACTGCACGAAGGGAAGCCGGCCAGCGTAACAGCTTACAAGGCTCGCGGCCGACATGATGCAGCCGAGGGTGAGGGCGTGAGTGACCTCAGGTCCGTCGATTCAGAGGAACAGGGGGCACGTTCAAGCGCCATTGGCCGCGAGCTTGACCAGTTCATTCGTGAACAGGGTCTTGGCTACCCGGTCAAGGGAACGCGGCTTCGCCGCGCTATCGATGATAACGCGGACGCATTGTCGGAGAGCTTCCACCAGGCCCTCAATGAGACACCCGGCAAGACCGCGACAGCCACTGTCCGGCGCCTAGCAAGGCTCCATGGCTTCGCGACTAACACCACCCAAGTCATCTCTTACCTTGGTTGATATGAGCTGGAGCCAATCACAAGGGTGTTCCGCATGCGGAACACCTGGCCGCTCGGATGGCGTTAGCCCGGGACACCGGCTGGCGAGTGGTCAACACAAGGCGTGACCGCAACCGACCAGTTGCTATTATACCGTTAACATACAGTGCCAGCTCCTGGGAGACAGCTTTGTCGCTTCTAGCAGCATGTAAGTTTGAGGGCATAGTCGAGGGTATACGAGCCTGCCTCGATTATGCGGTGTACGCAGAGAACCTTGCTGATGGCGAAGGCGAGGTCGACGTGCATCTCTACTACTGCGACGAGGAAGGAACACCGTTGGCACCGATCGGCACTTTCGTCTTACCCCTACGGGATTTCGATTCGGGCTGGCTTCGGCGTTTCTGGGCGCAATATCAGGACGACAGGGACTTCCGATCAGCGGCCGATGGGTTCTACAGAATCGGGAACGCCCTTCAGCATCACGAATCGGTGGTGATCACTGTGCCGGGGGAGGGTGACCAAGTTGTCGTGGCCAAGCCCATCGCTGAGGCGATATGGACTTTGAATGCTCAGGGATTTCGTACAAAAGCGGCGTGTTCAGGCGGCGCGGCATCGCGAGCCTACGTGACCGCGGATCATCTCCCGCCTGAGCTTGAGATGGTTGCCGGCAGCGCTGGCTTCAGGGTGTCGTGCGGTGAAATCCGCGTCGCGGTCCAGATGACCCAGCCACGGGCAGCTGAAGGGGCCTCCGCTGCATTCTGCCGAATGCTGGATGATTGGAGCAAAGGCCAGCTCGAGGCGGGCTCTCACTACGCGGGGTGGCAACAGGCATTGCAGTCGAGCAACTTGATACCGTTACCTTCGGTACGCAGAGCGAATGAACGCTCACCGGAAGTGCGAGAGCTGATTAAGCGGAGCCTCCAGGGGAAAGCTCGCTTTCAGGACTTTGCGAAGCTGAGATCGGGACGGGATCAGTATTCACGCGCCTCGGTGGACGATCTCTTGGGCTCGCTGAACCTCGCATCAGTGCCACTGGCCATTTCTTCGCTCCCTGAGGTCGATGTGCGCAAGGCGCTGAGGTGGATGTGCCGTGGCTTGCCGGAGGGGCTTGCAATGAGGAAGGTCGCGGTGGATGCCGCGCTGACCGAACGAGCACGGGAGAAATCCAAAAGGGCAGCAGAAAACGCCGCGATCGAAGGCGCGGCAAGATAACCCGCTAGTCGCACCTCTCCGTATCTGGACCATCTACAGCGCAACCGCGCTCATCCTCCTGGAGCACCAGGCTCGCACTTTCTCGTCGGAGCAGCACGATGAGCGCTGCGCTCAAACAGAGCATTGCGAATGTGAACACGGCGAGGGCCGCTGTGCCTAAGAGCATCGTGAGTCTCCGGGTTGACCGCTACTGCCTGGGGACATCCATGAAACCATGAGAACCACGTCACCTAAGGTGCGAATAGCGGGCAGTTATGAGGCAGTCTGACGGCATGGCGTGGCTAGTGGTGGCGTTCAGGCTGCTATGGTCTTGTAGCGGAAGATTCTGAGCGATGGCAGGAATGGCACCTGATCGAGGCGCTCATCACTGCGAACCTTGCGAGTACGGGACTCAGGCGGGAAGGGCGGCGGTTGATTGTGATGTGGAAGCAGCCCACTTTCACTCGGAATGAACAGCGGGAGCGCCAGGTTCATCGCCCGGCGCATGCGCCCATCCGGGAGAGGTTCCTCGTAGAAAAGGTTGGCCCGCATCAGCGGGGCTTGCTGCTGGACTTGGGCCAGCGGCTCGCTGGAGGGCAGGCCGGCGAGGGAACGGAGTTGAATCTGGATGTGGGGCTGCTCGTCGCCGAGGGCAACGAGCATCTGCTCAGCTTCGCGCACGGTTACTCGCCGGATCGACCGGCCGCTGGTGTACCAGGCGAACCGCACACGCTGCAGCGCCTGCTCCGCGACAGGAATGTGTCGCCAGCACTGCTTCAGGTGCAGACGCGCCAGTCCAGATCCCTTCATGTGGGCGTGGAGATAGGAGTGGCGGAAGGGGAGGGAGGCCTTCAGCTCGGCCACCAGTCGCTGGTCCTCCTCCTTGATCGCGGCAAGGGTCTCGGCAAAGTGACGTTTTGCCGAATTCGCGATCGCAACCGCGTCCATGACAGGGGGGAGTGCAGCCACCAGTCCAACGTAGGGACGGGTAGTGCGGCCGTCTTGACCATCGGTGTACCAGAAGTCCATGAGGGCAGCGCCCAGCCAGTCGGCATCAGGCCTGGGGGTATCCAGGGCCCATGCTTGGGTGGGGTAGTGGCGAAGCTGTTCCACCAGGAGTCCGGAGGCATCAACCACCTGGTCGAACGCCTCCTCAATGTCATGGAGCAGCTTGTACTGTCTGTTCATTGCCGTCACCAGAAGACTGGATTTCTAAACAGTATAGCTGTAGGGGCGACAATGACACCACATTTTGCTTGAATTGTTATGGAAATACTGGCAGCGACGCTCGGTGTATCGTCGTGACATCGAGCGTATTGGCAGGGTTCGCTTTGACCCGGGATCAGAGGCAGCCGGCAACCAGGTTTTGAGGGTGAAACGAGACCCAGTTGCTCAGAGCCTTTTGTTGATTTTCGGTGCAGGGAGAGAAGCATTTGAAGGATTCATCCAGGACAATCATTTCATCGTAATGACCGGTGGAATCGCGGTAGTAGAGGTGGCGCTTCCCAATACCGCCAACCAGGTGGCTAACTCTATCTACCACGTTAATGGCGTCATTGGTGACCGATCGACCCCCGTCATCACGGTCGGCGATGATGATGAACATGTCCGTCTCAAGCAGGACATCAAAGCTAGCTTCCATCTTCATGATTCCCCTCACTGCGTTGCGTCATTCCGAACCTATTCGCGTTCAACTTGGCCGCTTTCTGGCGGTACTCCTTGCTGTCATCGAACAGGTAGGTTTCAGTTGTAGTGGCAGAAGCGTGGCCTAATAGGGTCTGAATTTCCCGGATTGTCATCCCCAGATTGTACAGGTCGGTGGCGAAAGTCCGTCGCATATCGTGTGGCGCAATGGTGGTACCATTGATGCTGTTGGCTCGCAGCCTGACAACCTCTAGGCGCTGATTAATGGTGGCTTCGCTGAGCCCCTTTTTTGTCACTTTCGGGGTGTTGCGGTTGTTCCAGATAGGAGTGAGGAGGGCGCCTGGCTCGTAGCCGCGGTAGCGGTCGAGATAGTCAATCAGCCGCTCCCAGACCCCCTCGGGAATCTCGATCACCCGCTCCTTGCTCCCCTTGCCGGTGATCTTCACTTCGTGTGTCCGCTCATCGATGTCCTCGAGCTGGATACCGACGAGTTCAGCCCGGCGCATGCCGGTGGTGACCAGCATGGCAATCATCAGGCCGTCTCGACAGTGTAGAGCGGTATCCTCGGAATCGCATTCCTCGAGGAGGGCCTTGATGACGTCCTCCGGGTGTGCTCGTCCACCTGGCAGGCGCTTGAACTTCTGAGCCTTGAGAGCCCGGATGCGCTCCACATCCTCATAGGACATCTTCTTGAGACCCCATGCCTCTTGGGCAACGCCGCGTAGCAGTGCGCGGTAGGTGTTCCTGGTGGCAGGCGATAGGTCACGAGCTTGCTCGCCATCGCGGGTAGGTTTGCGCTCCAGGTTGAAGATGATTTCGCTGACCACGTCCTGGGTGAGATCTTCCCAGTGGACATAGTCCATCGGGAAGAGCTGCTGGGGGTGGAGCTTTCGTGAGTCGCCGGCGACCTCGAGCTTCGGAGGAATCGGCGCACCGAGCATCTCGGCGATGCGATTGAGCTGGGAGCGCTTGCTGACCCGTGAGGTGTGCGCGGCCTGGGAGCGAAGGTGTCGAAAAGCCGGGTTCGTAGCCCGCGGCAGCGGGACCGGCGAGATCCGGATCGGCACTTCAGAATAGTCGACGACCTGATGATCCACCTGGTGGGCAGGCTGACCAGCATGAGCCGGCGGTCGGTTCGGTGTCGGAACGAGCGGGTGATCAGTGTCATCCATGGAGCGAGCCCTTGTGGTTGCCAAGGCAGTGGCTGCCAACCGCCCTGCCTTACTGCCTTTCAAACTATCTATAAGAGGTATTATATCAATATTGAATACAGGGTAGACGAAACCCTCCATGCCTGTCACCTACCCGCCTGGACGCGTCTGGCGCCTCACTTCGTGGCTGGCGGGACTTTCATCCTGCCAGGTCCTTCGTGCGGCCGGATTCGACTGTCATGGTATCTTGGCGGCTCCTGTCCGGTTTTCGTATTCCTGATCAGTGGCTTAGGCGTTTTTCCGCCAATATTCTGACGGCGCTACGCCAAATCTGAGCCGCCGCCAGGGGTGTAGTGCCCCGGATTTCGCGTAGAAGCGCGTTTTTGGTGGCCGTTGACCGCGTCTACGGAGGCTTATGCCAGGCGGCGTCGGTCATGACCGCTCCTCGCCATCGATCGGAACCCATGCTTTGTGCTGACCAGGATGTGCCAGTTATGCCCGGGTTATTTCGGTAGCCTCCAGCTCCTGTGGAGTTGAGCTAACGGTATATATCTGATTACTACTTGCCCTTACTAGGGGCTTTTCGGAATACGGTAACGAGTGTCTTGCGGCCATGATCAGCGACAACCAGATATACAAACCGGCTGTCAGGATGCCCCCATGCCTCGACATTATCAGCTCTACCATGGCGCATGGCTTTATGCAGAAGAGCCTTCCTGGGGATCTCGACTCCTCCCAGGTTCGGGTTCATAAGCCTGGTTGTAAGACTGCGCCAGGGATTGCTCATCTCCTCACCTGGGTGGCGCTCTTCATAGCGTTTCACTGCGTGCCGTGTAATGTAAATCCGCCCCAGCGCGGGAGTGTCGAGATACTCATGGATATCTAAATCATCGATACTGACAGTTATGTCTCGACGGCTACCTTCACAGGCCATTTCTACCCATTCAGAGTTTCGGCTAACGTCAATGATAACGCCTTCCATTTTTTGTCTCAGGAAAGCTGCATAGGGAAGTAAGTGCTTCTTGGAGGACTTCCCCTGAACAAGTTTTTTTATGGCCCCTTTCGACACCTTCAAGGCATATCCTTTGCTAGACGAAGGCACCCTGTCGAAGACCTGCTCCTCAAACAGCAAGTGCCTTAGGGCTACCAGCTCTGCGGCGATCTCGAGATCTTGAGAGATGTCAGGGAGTGTCACATTCAAGACACCATGTCGTGAGTAACCGGTCCACCAGGCAACGGTGACGGTTTGTCCGGAATGGTCGATGGCTCGGGTTTCTATCTGCATCATGTTGATATTCCTCTGTTATTTCAGGTGGGGTCGAGTTTCCTCCAGCCACCCGTGATTGATGGTACGGTTCCAGTATACCGGGATGCCTGAGGATGCAAGTGCCGGCTGTAAGCGTGCCTGGCATCCCACGCTGTTCCCTAATACGAGCATCTGTTGTATAACAGTTGCGCCGGCTTTCAATTCATTCAGACAGGTATGACACCATGAGCTCACTGATCACCAAGTATACTGCGATGGAGCAGCAGATTCAGCACCTCAAGGAAGAAATGGCAAAGTTGGAGTCCGACCAACGTCTTCAGAAGGAGCTTGAGTTCAAGGACAGGCTTGTCAGCCTGATGAAGGAATTCGACAAGTCCGCAGCTGATGTTTTTGCTCTTCTTGATCCCAGCGGTGCCGCTTCGAGAAAGAGCGGGTCTAGCAATCAGACTCAGCGTCGCAAGAGGAAGTTGAAGGTATACAAGAACCCGAACACTGGCGAGGTGGTTGAAACCCGTGGAGGTAATCAGAAAACATTAAAGGCTTGGAAGGATGAGTTCGGCGACGAAACTGTGGAGTCTTGGCTTGTCCGAGTCGAGGACTAGAAATAAAAAACGCCAGGGGGTATCCCCTGGCGTTTTGTAACAACCACTGAGTCACTGTTCTTCGTCATGGCAGTCACCTCTCACCAACAGACGTAACGCCTGAATAATGAAGTAGCCTCCCACCGTTAGAATCAGTAAAGCGCATGTTCCTACCGTAAGATAGAATGCGGAGCTCATGGTATTACTCCTTGGGTTTAACTCTTTCTGCCAGGGCATGCAGCACAACGGCTACAGCCCAAATGGCGAACCCCACCCCGAACAAGAAGGCTGCACCAGCTATGGTGAAGCTTCCGGTCGGGTTGAAGACTGCGACAAGCCCTGCGGACATTGCACCAAGACCCATCTTGCGAAGGTCTCCTGCAACTACCTTGATAGTGCCTGCGCCGACTTTTGGAGGGCGAGCTTTTAACCAGCGAAGTAACTTTCGTTTCATTTTGAGCAACATAGGCGTCTCCTTTTTCATAATTAAGGAGAAGCCTTCCCCCGTGAGGGGTCAGGCCCCTCCGAGGGTTGAACTGCGAACCTATCGCAGCTGTATGGGTACTCAACGTAATACCCAGATAACTCAGCACCATGGGGAATTCCATCGCTGCTGGTGGATTAACCGCAATCGTGCGGATAATTTTCAGTGCTTGATGACCTTGATATCAGCTATCCCACCCCGCTGGGTAAGAAGTTGGCTGAGCAGGTCGGCCGCCACATCGGCGAACGGCCCATCTGCAGTCACAGCATTGTTCATGGCGATGGCCACGTTTAAACGTAGGCATTGCCCCCAATCCATATCGTTCCAGCGCTCCTGCATGAGCGCTACGTACTCCTGACGCCCTCCATCCCAGCCTGTTGGCGGGCAGAAGGGATCATCGAGGCATGCACCTGGTTGAGTATGTACCTCGCGATAGGACCCGAATCCTCGGGGAAAAGCGTGGGTATTCATATCAATCTCCATAGTGGACCTCCCTCCTCTGCCGATCGGCAGAGAAAGGAGGCATGTCAGTCGCCAGTGACAACTTCAGCTGTTCACCAGCGCTTGTGGGTTGACCTGCTGACGCAGGAGCCTGGGGTTAGGGAACCCGAGCAAACCCTGGGTCCGCATCACAT
Source organism: Halomonas terrestris (assembly GCF_049166755.1). Lineage (NCBI taxonomy): Bacteria > Pseudomonadati > Pseudomonadota > Gammaproteobacteria > Oceanospirillales > Halomonadaceae > Halomonas > Halomonas terrestris. Next base: position 82,460 of record NZ_JBMHFZ010000009.1, read on the forward strand.
CATTCCAGTCGACGCCCTTGGCGCGAGCCGGGATGGGCTGCTGCGGAATCAGGACCACGACGTTAAGGCCTTGAGCCTCGAGGCGAGACTTCAGCACATTGGCTGAGCGCTCCCCTGCGTGGCTCTTGTCCTTGTCGGCCCAGATAATGACCGTATGGACGTCCTGGGGAGGCTCGAACCCTTCGAGAAGGGTCGTATTGACCAAACTCCAGGTCGGCATGCCCGTGGCACGAAAGCCGCTGAGAGCGGTCTCGAGGCCTTCGGCAACGCCGAGGACACCATCCACCGGGGTACCCATCCGAATGGCCCCACCTACAACGGACTTGTTGTCCGGCACGCTCATCATCTTTCGAGCGCTCTCCACCCTGGCCTTGTTGCCAGACTGGGAGAGGTAGGTGCGGTGAAGCGTGACGATCTCGCCATCCACGTTACGAATTGCGCAGATGATTGCGGGGTAGTCGCCCTTCTTCTTCCACTTCGTGATGGTGGTTTCATTGCCTTCCTGAGTGATCGTTTCCTCGACTTCCTCGAAGTACGGGAGGCCGGGATGGAACCGCACACAGTCGCCATCAACGAGGACGCTCAGGTTGCGGAGTACGATCTTCCTGCTGGCCAGGTACTTCATGGCCGGCTGTGCACTCGGGCTGGTAATGGGAACTGCCTCGTACCAGACGCGCTCGATACGCTCCTGGATCTTGGCGTTGTCGACCTGGGACTGCTTCGACATCCGTTCCTGAAGCTCCCTGAGCCACTCGGGTGAGCGCTCCTCGAGGGAGACCACCTTAGAGGCCGGGGAGGTGGATACCTCAGGCTCCCTGCTCTCGGCCGAGGCCATGCGAGGATCTGAGGTCGCCTGTACAGCGCCAGCTGCTGATGGAGCACTCGAGGTAGGCCTGGCGATTGCCGGTGCCGGGCTGTTCGAGCGATCAGCATGCTGCTGCTTGAAGGACTTGCCGCGAGACGGGCCAGAGGCATTCCCAGTCGGCCGGCGATGGCGGGGTTCGACTCCAAGAGTCTTGCCCACCTCCTCGACGGCCATCCGAAAGTCCCAGTGGTTGAGCCACATCAGCAGCTCGAAGCCATCTTTCTTGGGACCGCAGGTGTTGCAGATGCCCCCGCCGTGCTCGGCGAAGTCTTTCTTGAAGAGACGAAAGCCGTCTTTGCCACCATGGACCGGACAGGACACATGACGGCCGACCTTGCGCATAGCAGTTTCCAGCTGAGGCGCCAGCGCCCCAAGAATCAGGGGCCAGCGACCAGTGGCTGCTTCGCGCACGTCGTCGGTCTTGAAGTAGGTGTTGTCGTTCATGACAGTCTCCTTGGCGAAGAAGCCGGGATCGAGGCTTCCCTGAAGCCCGGCACGGTGCGGGATTCAGGGAAACCCCGACACCGGAACCAAGGAGGACTCCCCCTGTCGGGAGAGTGCCTCCCGGCAGGGGTGGGGTCAAAATGGGTGCCCAAAATGACGCCTACGCAGAAGCGCAGGATGGCGTCAGGACACCTGGTCAGAGATCAAGCAAGATGAGCAGCATTGAGCACATGCTCGGTACGCCGCTCCACAGATCGCACAATCGCTACGCGCTGGTGCTCGTTCAGCCAACGGACGAAAAGATACTCGCCGGGGGCAACGAGGCCAGCCTGGTAACGAAGACGATAGGGGGTATGAGAATTCATCAGTGTGCCTCCAATGAAGAAGAGCACACTCCCTACTGGGCATGTGCCCGCAGTAGGGTGGTAGGAAAAATGCTGATTGTTTGGGAAGGCCAGCGCTACCTTCATTTCACTGCCAGAGGCAGAGAAGCCCTATTAGCATGGCACGATCTCGAGCCATGGTAAAGAGTCCTCGGGTGGGGAAATAGGGGGCTCGTCGAGCCCCCTTCCCTACTCGCCTACCTAAGCGGCGGCGGTCATCGGCTCGTCGGTGACGGCCGTTTCTCCAGAGCGCTCCAGGCTCTCCACCAGCTCTCTCACCAGGGCCTCCGCGGTGTCCTCGAGTTCACTTTCGAGATCACGTAGGAAGCGCCCCCAGACAACCCCGAGTGTGCGGGCGCGTTCAGGGTAGCTGACGCCAATAGACCGGTAGGCCTTGTTGACGAGCACCTCGATGGTGCCGGCGGTCTGGGTCGGCACCAGCTCCATCAGGGGTTGAGCCGTCTCCGCCTTCCCCTTCCCGGTGAAGATACCCGGTGCATGGCTGACGAAGATGCCCAGCTCCCACGCGGCGGCATGGTCCTGGTCAAAGATCCCGAGCAGGCTCAACATGCCCCGTTCCTGCTGAGCTACGTACAAGCGACGGAAGGCGGACGTCTCACGACGTGGCCGGTAAATCCGAGCCATGAGGGGTCGGAGAACCGCCGCTGAGTGGCACTGGAACTGCATACTCACGAAGGGCTCCTGATCAGGGTCATCGAGCGTCAGGTGGTAGTGCAGCCGTGTTGTCTTCGCATCCGCGGGGAAGCCCCACAGGCGAAGTCGGTTCTTCATGCGCCTGACGGCGTCATCGTGTGTCATGGCAACCTCCTTTGGTTGTAAGCGCCAGCATCCCGAGAAGGGATTCGGCGCCTTGTCAGTGAAGGTACGCGCCAGCAGACATCCGCTGGCTACTACCCTTCCTCATGCCTTGGCGATTGATTCCAACCGCCAGGCCGCATAGCGCCGCTCCAGCTGTGCCAGGATGGCGACAGAGAGGTGCCACAGATAGCGACGGATGTCGTTCTCCAGGGCCGCCAGGAAGCGAGTCGCCTCATGGGGTGTGATCCCTGGCCCCGGAGGCATTGGCCCCTTGATGGTCGATTGCTCGAGCACAACGCCCAGCCCCTTGGGGCTGACCGACGATCGGAGATCACCATCCTCGGTGAGCGTGATCGAAATGCTGCTGTCTCTGGCGGCCAAGGCATTTGCCAGTCCGAGCAGCAATCGGTTCTGTCGCTGAGCCCTGACAGGGTAGATACCGGTATAAGTTCCACCCTGGTACAACTCAGTCGCAAGCGTGCAGACAGCCGCCCAGGACAGGACCCCATGGAAGCAAATTCTTGCTTCATCGGGATACAGCCGGCCAGACGCCTGGCACTCAACACCGGACTTCACATAGCCGATGTCCACGGGGAGCCCCGCAGCGATCATCAGCTCTCGCGTTACCGCCGGAATGTCGAAGGCGTTGGTCATGGATACCTCCTGAGAGATTGATTCCAGGAGGCCTCCCCTTACGGGGAAGCACCCCGGGAAGGATTGAGACAACGAGGCGGCCTCAGGCCGCGCTTGCGCTAATGGAAGCCTGAGGACGAAGGCCGTCCCTGCCACCATGTTCACTACGGAGTTGCCGGATCGACCTGGCAACCACCCTACGCTCGCGTGAGCGCTCTCCAGGGGAGTCGACATAGGCGAAGAGCATGGCGTCTTCCAGGCCTTCTCCGGTGTCACGTCGTGAGATAAGGCACTGCAGACTGCGCAACTGCTTCTGCCCATCTGCAATGGCATCGATGTCATCGACCAACTGCTCAAGGGACCATGATTTCAGCCTGTCTTCAGCAAGGAAGTCGAAGTGCGACGTGTAGCATCGGATCTCCACCGTGTAGCGAGGTGTCCGATAGACCCGCACGGTGCGCCAAGCGCCTGAGTCAGCTTTTGCCGGCACGACCCTGCGGCACACACCGGTGATCTCCTCAACGTCCAGCGCCAGCCGTTCATGAACCTCATCCAGGAACTGGATCAGAAGCCGCTCCTGCGCTGCCGGCATCGAAGCCCCACCGGCAGCTTCGACGATGGGTAGCACCCCGGACAGAGTGAACCGACGGGACAGCGTGGGGCGCTCTTGAGGCAGCGAGGGCGTCTTGACCTCCATGGCCATCGATGGCTCCGCTGCTTCGACACGGTGGAGGATGGCACTGACCTCCTTGCGCATCCGTCTCGCGTGGATACGGCGGAAGGAGCTGATGCCCATGTCATGGACCTTCTCTTCGGTCAGCCGATCCAGCTGGTGACGAAGGGTTGGAATCGTCAACTGCCCTCCGACAGGACGGATGCCACAAGGCAGGCCATCTCCATCACAGGTCAGTTCAAGCTTTATGCGAGGCAATCCGCGTCGAGTGAGCACCTGCTCGGCGTAGCGCTGCAGGGCGCCCCACTCGTCGTGTCGTTGGCTCTCGGTCATGGTGTCCTCCAGGGATAGGAGGGACCCTCGCCCCAGCCGGGGAGAGAGCCCCGGCTGGGGTGGGAAAGAGCGTCAGGCCGCGATAGACGCCGGCGTGGGCAGATTATCGAGGAAGGCTCTGGCATGGGTCTCCAGATCCGCCAGGATGCCGGAGAGCTCATTGCTCATCAGGTCGATGCAGAAGCGGATGGCCTCAAGCATCGCCTCTGGCGTCAGCTCACCCGGGTCATCACACCAGGACAGCCAGTGGGCCGTCCATTCCGGTAGCTTGTATGGCACTAGCAGGCTGCACGAGCCGGGCCCGTAGGTTGGCTCGACGAAAGGTATGATCGGCACGATCAGCTCGGCATCATCGTCATCGATTCCTTTGACGATGATGTGCAGTTTCTCCAGCATCCGGCGACGCCGAGCCAGCAAGACCGACTGAAAGCCGGAAAGCTCCGCGGGCTGGTTATTGGGATGCAGGAGTTGCTGCAGCTTTTGCTCGATCGAGGTCAGATCCAGATCGCCGGCAAGCTCCAGACCGAGGAAGGTCTCGGAGCCTGCGCCGGGGTCGAACCGATCCCCTCCGTCAAACACGGGAAACACCTTCACCAGATGCGTCGGGAAGTGATGCAGCTGGCTCAGGCAGAGCTCTAGGTGCGCCTGCAGTGGCGGTTTTTCGACCGCTACGGTCTCTTGGATCATGGTGGTGCTCCTTTCAGCAGAAGGGACACGACCGCCCCATGGGCGAGTCGCCCCATGGGGGTAAGAGCCCCCAGTGGGAGGCTCGGGCAAGACATGCCGGTATCTCAGGTCCCAGGCTGGATCTCGTGCGCCGCGCATCCGGCCTCGGCATTGCCGAAGTCCGGTGGCACGGCGACCCGGAAGTCCTCGAAGTCCTTGAGAGTGGCGTCTCGTATAGCAGCGGGATCACGAGGAAGCGGGACAACACCCGGCTCGAGCGTGTAGGGGGCGCCGCGCAGGATGGACGAGCGCAGCACACCCACCATCGAGCCGGACAGGTACCCCAGGGTGTGTTCATGCAGCACCACATATCGGGTGCTCGAGGGGCGCTGTCCGTCATGATTCCGGGCTGGATTCGTCATGGTGATGCTCCTTTCGATCAAAGGGGCACGACCGCCCCGAGGGGGCGAGTCGCCCCATGGGGGTTGGAACCTGCCCAGGGCAGGTGGCTTCAGGCAGCCACGTCGAGACGCGACCAAAGCTCCTCCGTCAGCATTCGCGCATCGTGGCGCATCTGCTCGGCAAGAGCTTGGAGGGACTGCTGCCAGACTCGGTCAAGTCGTTGCAGCGTGGTGAGAGACAGGCGCTCTTCCGAGGCCAGGTCACTCCTGATACCGATCTTGAGGCTCTTCGCCATGGTGGCGATCAGTAGAAGATCCGTGTCACGAAAGGCGATCTCCTCGGGGCTCCGGGGAGGGGCCGACATATCGGCTTCGATATGGACCCGAACATCTCTGTCATGAAACAGCTCATAGGCATCGCATGCCAGCGCCATGTCCCGCCGGCGTCGCTTCGCAGCGAGCTCCCGGAAGGCCGTGGGCGCCCCTCCTACCGTCACCGGTAGTTGAACCAGCGCCAGCAGTCGTTCTCGCTGCAGGTTCCCCTGTAGCGTGACCAACGGCGGGCCGTCGGGTTCTTGGAAGGAATATGGCTCTGCGCCGAACGCCAACCCATCCGGGTATCCGAGCTCCCGAAGGCGCTGACGGATGAAGAGGCTGTCATCGGTGCTGATATCGAACATGGAACTACCTCCTGGATAGCAGCATGGGGCCGGTCACCCCACAAGGGGAGCCAGTACCATAGAGAACGACACCGCGAATGCGGGTCGTGGTTGGGGAACACGCCAAGGACGCCGCGGCCGGATGGCCGTGGAGAGCTCAGAGCGTCACCGACAGGGGAACGACACGATGGTGCCGGGGCGACAGGGGTCGCTTGAGAATGACCTGGCAGGCCTGGCCTGGGGTCATGGTGAGGAAAATGCTGATTGTTTTGACAGTGGCCAGCGCTTCCACTGATTCGCTCTCCAGAGGAGAGAGAAACTTGGCTTTCCGCATCGAGCTGGCGCCTTGGGCGACAACCCGCTGAGGAAAGCCCACCCCGAGGGGTGAGCTTGGGTCAGTATAACGCGGTGGGTGAAAAGGAACAGCGGCGATGGACGATGCGTCCAGCACCTTCAGGCTTTACTCACCGCCATCAGCTCCTTGAACACCTCGCCACAGTCGGCAACGACACGTCGGCGCAGATCCTTGACGAACTGGCTGCGAGCCTCGGCCAGCGAGGCGCTAAGCAGCTTCTTGCCCTCCTCGGTCTCCTTGGCCCACGTGACGAAGTCGTAGTCATCGTTCACTGTGGTCTGGTCGGTCAGGAGCGGCCCCTTCGAAGGGTCGACCCAGACGTCAAGACACAGTCCGCGATACGCCTGATCGATGAGATCCAGGGCCTGGCGGACCCGGGCTTGCCGGAACCGGTTCCTGATCCTCACCTGGGGCGTTTCATCATATCCCTGGCTGGGATAACAGATCTCCAGCAGCGGGATGAGATCGATATGGTAGAACTTGCCCTCCAGGGCCATTCCCGCCACCTCCTCTGGCTCGTAAGCGACGGAGCAGAAGATGCTGGCCATCGGGTAGCCACGCGCTTCCATCTGGCGACGGATGAACCCTGTCGCTGTTCTTGCAGTCATGTGAGTCTCCTCATCATCGGCTTCGGGCCCTCTCCCCGTAGGGAGGGAGGCCCGATAGGTGGTCAGCGCCAATCGGCGCTACGTCAGAACAGCATCCCCAGCTGCCCTTGGGCCCCAGCAGGGACCGAAGGAACCGCCGCGAGGCTATCGGGTGAGTCCAGCTCGAGCTCCTTCTCCAGCCACATCTCGGTGACCTGCCGGCCGTCGATCGACCAGAGCAGTGCCGACGAGATGCCACGTCCTGTGTGGTACCGGATGACCGGGTGTCCCGCATAGGCATGCCAGGTGGCCTCTCGGTCATCGGCGAATGCTGTGGCCATGACCCGCTGCCGCCATGCCTGTGCTTCAGGCAGTGACAGCGGCGGCGTGCCCGGCAGGCCGGACACCAGGTTCACCCTCTCGCCACACACCATGCGGTGACCATTCACGGTCACCACCAGGCCTGCATGATCGCCGCGGGCTCGCCGGCCCTCGGCAATCGCAGCCTCGTCGTGGTAGACCAGAGTCGTCTCACCGTCATACAGGGCTTCCGGCACCAGCCGATAGGCCCAGATGGTCGGCTTGTGCTTCACACCCCAGGGGCCGAAGACATTGCCGAAGGCCGTATAGCGGCGGCCCTGAAAGACATCCGACTTCACTGCCAGTGGCTTGCCCTTCTTCGGATCGAAGCTGGACGCGGCCATGCAGGAGTTGATGTTCGCGAGCTCTTCCCAGCGTTCCGCCGGGACATCGATCGTGAGCGTCATGGAAAGCCTCCTTGGACATAGAAAAGAGCCAGCCCCCGGTGGGGGGCAAGGCTCCTGAGTGAACGGCCCCAGAGGAGCCGGCCGGTATCAAGCTGCCTCGGCAGCTTCCAGTTCTTTCAGTACATCACGGGCCTCGTCGATCGCCTCGTAGACCACATCCGACAGCACGCCGTCGAAGAAGCGGTCAGTCAGCGATCGAGTGAATGGCGCGGAATGCACCCCTGCCAGCTCCAGCTTGGTGTCAAGCGTCTCCACGTAGGCACTCAGCCCGAACAGCTCCCTCTGTCCCTTGGCCACCTCAGTGAGCAGCTCCATCACGGATTCGCCCTCTTCATACTCGAGGTCGAAATCGGCGATGCGCGTCTTGATGACCTCCACCTTGAAGCGGGCGGTGTGTCGCACCCAGACCACGGTCCCCTCATCACCTTCCGAGAGCTTGATGTTGCGAAGCTCGGAGTCGATGGCGAGGGAGCTGCGCTCAAGATCCTCCTGCAGCCATTCGATAAGGCGTTGCCACTGGCGTTGGTAGATCTCGAGCTCCCCTTGGCCTTGGGTTGCCATGGCGGAGATTTGATCCCAGTCCAGCTGATCATCGATCCCCATCGAGTAGGCGTGGTGGTCGCCCCCCTTCTCACCCTTGGTGTAGATCTCGACCGTGTCGGTCTTCAGGGTGTCCATGAAGGTCAGCAGCTCCAGCAGCCTCTTCCCCTCCTTGCGCCCGAGAAGGCGTGCAAAGAAAGAGTCGTGAGGCGAACGGGCCTGCTCGCTGATCATGCGCCTGGCAAGGGCATGCAGATCCATGGCAGCGAGGCGCCCATACCAGGCCACCCCACTACCCTGCACAAACCCCGAGCACTCATGCAGTTCCAGGCTCAGTGCCGGGTAACCCAGCTCCTGGAGCCGACATTTCAGATAGTACGAGTAGTGTCCCATGGGACCTCCTGTCATCCAGGAGGGCCCTACCCCCTGACGGGAGCAGGACCCTCGAATAAGCAAGGGCTCGGCTGAGCACCCGCTGCTACATCACGCCGCTTCGTCGAAGCTGCCAACCTCGGCAGCAGACACTTGACGGCGCACTTCATCGATCGCATCGGCAAAGACCGAACGCCGGCCCTGGTTGAAGCCCATGCCCTTCTCGTTCTTGGGCACGAACCAGTACCAGATGCAGTCGGAGGCCAGCTCATCGCCGGTTACTCGATCGAGGATCACCGCCTTCAGGTTGGTGACGCGCCCTTCGTCGGCCGCCAGGGTGGCGAGGAAGTCCATCATCGCTTCTTCGTCCCATTCGCTGGGGCCGATGCCGACCAGGTCGTCATCGTTGAACTCATGGAGCTCGAAGCGATAACGTGCCGTCTCGAAGGACCACACCTCTGCCTCCTCGACATACTCCGCCAGCTTGATGTTCTGAAGCTCCCCCTCGATGGCTCGCGAGGTGCGCTTCAGGTCCTCTTCCAGCCAGGCAAAGAAGTGGTCCCAAGCCCGCTCATAGGCAGTCCAGCGCGTCAGGTGCCGATCAGGCTCCGTGGAGTCCTCTTCGACCAGCTCCTTCAGCTGCTCCATGTCCAGAGCGTTCTCGGGGTAAGCCACCCCCATGGAGTTCCAGTGGTGGTAGCGGCCGTCGCCCTTGAGGTAGATCTCGAGCGAGAGCTCCTGGCCAAGGCCGTCATAGAGATCGAGCAGCTCAGCGAGGTGCTTGCTGTTGATCCGGCTACGCAGGCGCTGGAAGGCGGACTGCTGGGCCTCATTGCCCTCAATGCCACTCTGCTGCCGTTGGGCCAGGGCCCGCAGCGCAGCCGAGTCGAGGATGCCGTACCAGGCGATCCCGTCACCCTGGCAGAAACCGGAACACTCGTTGAGGTCCAACTCCTCCGCCGGGTAGCTGAAGGCCTGTAGGCGGTTCCGCATATAGGTCTGGTAGTGAGTCATGGTCAGGCTCCATCTGCATGATGGGGCACCATCCCCTAGCGGGGTGAGTGCCCCGGTAGGGAAGACAAAGAGCCCCGGCATTGCCGGGGCTGGGTCAGAGCTGCAGTGTGCTGAGGATCTGGTCCAGTTCAGCGCGGCAGATGCGGTCGTTGTTGAAGTCCTGGAAGGCCTTCAGTTCCTTCGCATCGAGCTCCACGGCAGTGGTCTCCATTTTCAGCTCACCTCGCGGGCAGTAAGTGTGAAAGGTGACACCACGCTCCCGAGGAACGGGTGCAACACGAACTGCGGGCATACCGAATTGAGCAATTGCTGTCATGACAACCTCCAATAGCGGGATTGGAGGCACCTCCCCTGTCGGGGCTGGTGCCCCGACGGGGTAGGTAGAACGCAAGCGTCGCCATTACTGCTGGGCGTCACAGGCGAGATGGGAAAAATCGACTACAGGGCGCTCCCCGTAGCTCTGCCGGACAGCGTCCACATCGACGTCGACGAACAGCACCTTGGTAAGGCCTGTCCTGCCGCTGCGGTAATGGATCGCCACCGACTGATCGGCATACTCGGCCCTGAGGGTCTTCTCGAGCCCTGCCACATCGTGGCAGGACCGATCATTCCCGAAGGCCTTGATGGTGAACGGCACCTCAGAGGAAGAGCGCATTGACGGCCTCCTCGAGCTCCCGTTCGGTCACGCGGGCCTGCCAGTTCTCTCCACGAGGATCGAACACAGAGGCATCAACCTCGACTTCCTCGATGAAGATGGCCGGTCGACCTTCTTCGTTGAGCACCACCGCGGTGGCGCCGTTGTCCTGCAGGGCTGGAATTCCGAACTGAGCGACAGACATGGGTGTTTCTCCTGATGAGGCTGGGGGTTGGCTGGTTGGGTTGTGTGGTCAGAAGGTCATCTCGGGACGGGCCATGAGCTGATCGACGGATACGCCGATCGAGCCTCCGAACCAGTCGTCCAAGATCTCGATTTCCTCGCACTCCCCCTTGAGCGCCTCCAGCGTGCTCGACAGGGTGTCGAATGCCTGCTGGAACTCAGCGGAGTTGCCTGCAGCGATCTCAAGCTTGCACTTGATGAACGCGGCATAGACGTCACACGCCTTGAACAGGGTCTCCTCGTACCCTTCCAGCTCGAAGTAGCTCTGGATGGGGTCCTGGAGGCTGTCCGGCAGCGTGCCGATAAGCTGCTTCTCAGCAGCGTCCTCGAGCTTGCGGAACTCAGCTCGGAGGGCCGGCGTGGCATTTTTCACCGGGGTCACGATGTCCGAACAAAGCACTTCGGAGAGATCGTGGACCACGGCGTGTCCCATGAGGCGTTCAAGGTCGATGACCTTGCCGCGTTCACGAGCAATGGTGCCGGCGATGAGGGTGAGCATGGTCACAGACGCGGTGTGTTCCAGAACGGATTCCGGGGACACGCAACGCATCAGGGACCAGCGGCGGATCAGGTGCTGGCGCATGGCCAAGCCAATGAATCCGTAGGACATGGTGTATCTCCATCATAGAGGCGACACACCATTGCCTAGCGGCAGGTGTGCCGCAGGGCGGGTCGGAAAATGCTGATTGTTTGGGAAGGCCAGCGCTACCTTCATCAAGTCCACGGAGGGACGAGATGGCTTCAGGGTAGAGGATCTGCGGGAGGGGATACCGTCAGGTAGTGCCCTTTAAGGGCGGGGAGGTGATTTTCGAGACACGAAGCCCGGGGTGCCGTAGCCCCCGGTTGCCGAGGTGAGGCGTTCGGCGGCGGCGTAGCCGAAGGCCTGGTCCCGGGCCGATTCGGTCATCGGTCAGCACCTGGGGCGTGCCCAGGTGGTCGACGTGGATGTGGTAGATCGCGTCGTCGCTGAGGTAGGCCAGCGGGGTGCCGTCCAGCCAGACATACTCCGCCAGGGTGGTGCCGCTGTCGGCATCGATCTCCGCCAGCAGCTCGCCGCCCGGGCCGTAGAAGAAGCGGGTCGTGGTGCTGTTGACGGTCTTGCTGGTGCGCTGGTGGCGGACGTTGTAGGCGTAGGTCGTCGTGGTGCCGTCCACCGTGGCCTCGATCAGCCGCTGGTGGCTGTCGTAGATGAAGGTGTCCTGGCCACGCTGCACGAGGTTGCCGGCGGCGTCATGCTGGTAGCTCTGGGTTTCGGCCTCGAGCAGCCAGTTGTTGCTGCGGTTGACCTGGTAGCTGTGCCGCTGGCCGTCGCTGAGCCGTGCCGTGCGGTTAGCGTTGTGGTCGTACTCGAAGCCCAGGGCGCCGTAGCCGCCGGTGGCCGAGGTGAGCCGATCGGCGGCGTCGTAGCCGAAGGCCTGATGCCGGGCCGACTGGAGCAGGTCATCGATGCTGGCGACGTTGGCGTCCACGGTGTGGCCGTAGTCGCGCTCCAGGATACCGGGCACGGTGATGGCGTTGACCTGGTAGGCCTGATCCAGGCTTCGGGTCTCGGTGAGGCCGTTGCCGCGGGTCAGCCCGGTGATCGGGCCGAACGGGGTCCGCTCGATCTGGCTGGCCAGCACGGCGTTGGTACCGCCCGGGTCGGTGGTGGTGACCTGCTCCACCCGGCCGCTGGGGTAAGTGAGGCAGGAGGCCTGGTTGGGTTTAGTCACCACGTGTTATTAGTGCGTGAAGGATGTTCAAAACAATCCCTGCAGCATATATTGACAGAGCAATAGCTCCCACCCGCCTTAGCCATTCATCAGAGATATGGCTGAAGAATGATGAATAGGTGCTAACAACTGCGAGCGTCATAACTCCCGCCCCAAGCAGCAATCCAGCATACGTAAGGAAATGACTTACCAGCATAGCGGAACTTTTAATTTTCTTTATAACTCCATCCTTCACTTTACATCTCCTTCTATGCCAGAGAAGTAAACCGATATAGCGCTCTCGCTAGCAATGCCAATTGCTGCTGAAACATTAGTTCTGGATTGGGTGTTGGCGTCAACCATCTTTGGCTTTGCGCCAATAAAACGATTTAGCCCTCTCATAATTACACCTGGTCGTTTCTCAACCATTCTAACAGGGCGAATAATCCGCCCAGCAGCACCTCCTATCCCACCGCCAATCACTGAATAACCGCCAGCAACAACAGCCTCTTTAGCCGATTTTATGGTCAAGCCTTCACATGTAAATGCAGAGGCGTAGAGATTTGCCGTGGTCGATACTGAAAATCCCATAAGCAGTGAGCCTCCTGCACTAATAAATCCTGCTGCGCCTGATTGAATGCCAACCACAAGCGCTTCATCAATAGATGCACCATTGATGTAGCTTGCAAGAAATCCGACAACCAATCCGGCTCCGCCACCAATCAGCTGAGGCGCCATCAGCCCCTCAGGGTCAGTGAAGAATAGCGGATTCGCCTCGGCATACAGATAGGGGTTCAGCCCACCCACCAACCCGATCGGAACGCTGGTCAGATATCGCCCGGTCTGCGGGTCGTAATAGCGGTGCCAGTTGTAGTGCAGGCCGGTCTCGGCGTCGTGGTACTGGCCCGGGAAGCGCAGGTTGAACGTCAGGATACCGGTTGTGATGGCGTCGCCGAAGGGCCAGTAGTGGGCTTCCCAGGCGATGGCGCTGGTGTCATCGGTCAGCACCTGGGGCGTGCCTAGATGGTCGACGTGGACCTGATAGATCTCTCCGCCGCTGAGGTAGGCCAGTGGGGTGATGTCCTGAGCGTTGATCGTGACCTGGACTCCCCCGGATCATAACCTCCAATCACTGCGCCAATAGCGTTGGTACTAGGTCCAGCAACTATGTAAGCTGCGACTGCGAATGTTGCTGAGATAACACCTAACCACCGGCAACATCTATCGGCGCGAGCACAGCTTCTCAAGGATAGCCCCAGCAATTACCACAGCAGTTCCCGAAAATAGGATGAAAATAGCAAGACCCGATAGTTTTCGATCTTCATTAGTGACATCCCCTCCAAAAAGCAGAGCCTTGCCAAATATATATACAATAACTACGACCAATATTACAGCCCCAGCATTCATAATGTGAATTCCACATCTTTTTACTTTCCCCAAGGTCAACCCCTCATCCACATGAGCATCCAGTGTAATAACTAGCAGCTATGTTTTCAGCTGACACGCCGACCACAGTACCAAGTACAGCTCTCGATCTTTTATTTACATCTATCTCTTTTGGAGGAATTCTAAAAATCCTCTCCACAGCCCTGCGCGGCAGGCTGGGTTCAACAGTTTTCCATTTTGGTCTTATAATAATTTTTGCGAATTTTGCTCCTCCGAGCCCACCCAGCATTGCTAACCCTCCACTTGCAGTGGCATCTATATATGCTGAGACGCCTGATTCACCACACTCAATATTACTCCTATAAAAAGACGCTAATACCGAAGCTGATACACCCATAGCTACAGACCCACCACCGCTAATGAAACCAGCAGCACCAGCCTGCACACCATTTAAAAAAGCATCACTTAAATCTCCGCCTTGATATATGGTCATTCCTGCACTAACCGCAAACCCAAGCCCACCACCAATCAGCTGAGGTGCCATCAACCCCTCAGGATCAGTGAAGTAGAGCGGGTTAGCCTCGGCATACAGATAAGGATTCAACCCACCCATCAGCCCGATCGGGTCGCTGGTGAGGTACCGCCCGGTCTGCGGGTCGTAGTAGCGGTGCCAGTTGTAGTGCAGGCCGGTCTCGGCGTCGTGGTACTGGCCCGGGAAGCGCAGGTTGAACGTCAGGCTGCCGCTGGTGATGGCGTCGCCGAAGGGCCGGTAGTGCGCTTCCCAGGCGATGGCGCCGGTGGCATCGGTCAGGACCTGGGGTGTGCCCAGGTGATCGACGTGGATGTGGTAGATCTCGCCGTCTGCGAGATAGGCCAGCGGGGTGCCGTCCAGCCAGACATATTCGGCCAGGGTGGCGCCGCTGTCGCCGTCGATCTCCGCCAGCAGCTCGCCGTCCGGGCCGTAGAAGAACCGGGTCGTGGTGCCGTTGACGGTCTTGCTGGTGCGCTGGTGGTAGACGTTGTACGCGTAGCTGGCGGTGGTGCCGTCCACCGTGGCCTCGGTCAGCCGGTGGTGGCTGTCGTAGACGAAGCTGTCCTGGCCGCGCTGCACGAGGTTGCCGGCGGCGTCGAGCTGGTAGCTCTGGGTTTCGGCCTCGAGCAGCCAGTTGTTGCTGCGGTTGACCTGGTAGCTGTGCCGCTGGCCGTCGCTGAGCCGCGCCGTGCGGTTGGCGTTGTGGTCGTATTCGAAGCCCAGGGCGCCGTAGCCGCCGGTGGCGGCGGTGAGGCGATCGGCGGCGTCGTAGCCGAAGGCCTGATTCCGGGCCGACTGGAGCAGGTCGTCGATGCTGGCGACGTTGGCGTCCACGGTGTGGCCGTAGTCGCGCTCCAGGATGCCGGGCACGGTGATGACGTCGACCTGGTAGGCCTGATCTAGCGTCCGGGTCTCGGTGAGGCCGTTGCCGCGGGTCTGCGATGTGATCGGGCCGAACGGGGCCCGATCGATCTGGTTGGCGAGCACGGTGCTGGTGCCGTCCTTCTCGGTGGTGACCTGTTCCACCCGGCCGGCGCTGTCGCGCTGGTAGGTCACCACCCGCCCGCTGGGGTAGGTGATGGTCTCGATCTGCCCTGCCCCGTCGTAGGTGTAGCTCAGGGTGTGGGTGTCGCCGTCGACGCTGCGGGTCTCGCGCTTCACCTCGCCGCTGGGGTGGTAGTCGAAGGTGGTGACCCCGGCCCCGTCAGTGGCCGAGGTGAGACGGCCGATGCCGTATTCGGCGCCGGGATCGTCGTAACCGAGGATGACGTCAGGCTCGGCCGGGTCGTCGGTGGCGATGCGGGTGAGCCGGTTGAGGGCGTCATGGCTGTAGGTGGTGACCTGGCCCAGGGCATCGGTGCGGGTGGCCAGGTTGCCGGCTTCGTCATAGGTGAATCGGGTCTCACCGCTATCGGGGCTGACCAGGCGAGTCACGTCGCCGAAGCCGTTGTGATAGTAGCTGGTGCTGCGCAGCCGGTAGTCACTGACCTGGATGAGGTTGCCGGCGTCGTCGTAGCGCAGGTCGGCGCGGCGGCCGAGCGGGTTGGTGACCCGAGTCGGCTGGTGGAAGCCATCGTAGTCGACACCGTAGGCATCCCCGGCGGGATCTTCCTGGCGGATCAGGTTGGCCACGCGGTCATGATCACGCTGGGTGGTGTGGCCCAGGGCGTTGGTGATGGCCAGCAGCCAGCCGTTCTCGCCGTACTGGCGGGTTTCCTGCCAGTGCACGGTGTCCTGGGCATCGCGCAGGCGGGAGAGCTCGGGATCGCCCAGGGCGTTGAGGTCGTGCTCGAGGCGATTGCCGCTGGCATCGGTGGTGGCCACCCGCCGCTGGGCGTCGTCGTAGTGATGGGTCAGCGTGGCGCCGTTGGGCAGGGTCTCGCCGATCAGCAGGCCGGCGGGGTCGAAGGTGAAGGTGGTGGTGCCTGTCGGGCCGGTGAGGCTGATGAGCCGCTGGCGATCGTCGTAGGCCAGGGTCCAGCTGACGCCGTTGGCGTCGGTGAGGCTCTGGGGCCGGCCATGGGCGTCATGGCCGGCGAGCTGGGTGACATGGCCCAGGGCGTTGGTGATGGTGGTCAGGTTGCCCTGGCCGTCGTAGTCGAAGGTGGTCAAGTCGGTGACGTCGCTGCGCGGGCCGTCGATGCTGGCCAGCTGCCCGGGCACCCCATCCTCGTCGGGATGGTAGGTGTAGGTCCAGGTGCGCTCGCCGTCGCCGTAGCGCTCGGCCACCCGGCTACTGGTCAGCCGGTAGCGATCGTCGTAGCTCAGGGTGGTGACCCGCTGGGGCTCGGTGATGGCGATCGGCAGGGCCACCTCGGGGTGCCAGCTGGTGGTCACGGTGCCGCCGTGGGCATTGGGGGCACGGGTCTCGAGGCCGCGGTCGTTGTGCTGGAAGTCGCGGCGCTGGCCCTCCTCGTCGGTAATCCGCGAGACGAGGCCTCGGCTGTCGTACTCGAAGCTGCGAATCCCGCCGTCGAAGCCGGTGCAGGGGGCGCCCTCGATGGCCTCGGGCTTGAGTCGGCCATTGTGACGGGCATAGGTCAGGGTCTGCTCGTGACCCAGGGCGTTGGTGACAACGGTCTGGCCCGGGGCGCTGTAGTCGAGGGTGGTGCGGTTGACGCCGTCGGCGTGCTCGCTGAGCACCGCCCTGCCCTGGTCGTCATAGGCCCAGGTGGCGACCCGGATGCCGCGCTCGTCGATCCAGCCGGTCAGCAGCGCCGGGTCGTGTGGGTCGTCGTAGACGTACTGCTGGAACGTGGAGTCGGGGAAGGTGACCTGGGTCAGGGCCTCGCCGGTGTAGCCGTACTGGGTGAGCTCGCCGGCGGGGTCGATCACGCCCACCAGCTGGTTACTCGCCCACTGGAAAGTCAGGGCGCGGCCGTAGGCATCGTCGACCGCCTGCAGCTGGTCGTCCTGGTAGCTCAGGCTGAGGACATTGCCGCTGGAGCGCTCGATGCGCAGCAGCCGGCCCGCGGCGTCATAGGTCTCGGTGTGGCCGTCGGCGCGATGGTAGTGCCACCGGGGCGCCCCGCCGTCTGACTCACCCTGAATGAGCCGGTCGCCCGAGTGCCAGGTCGGGAGCCAGGCGTCGCCGGCCTGGTAGAACGCCAGTCGCTGGCCGTCCTGGCGCACCAGCACCACCATGTAGTCGCCGTAGCGCTCGGGGTCGACCTCGAGGCTGCGCTCGAACGAATGGCGCCACAGGCCCAGGTCCTGGCCGCCGTCAGTGTCCTGGCTGTTGTAGACGCGCTCGAAGACCAGCGGCTCGGCGCCGGCGGTGGCCACGTCCACCGCCGCCTCGAACTTGTTGCCGGTACCGGCGTGGATCGGGTTGCCGACGCACAGGCCGTCGTCGGGGCGGCCCAGATCGCGGTTGAGGAACGGTGAATCCGCCATGGCCCCGGTGTCCGGGCGCAGTTCGGCCACCCGCTCATAGACCGTGGAGGGCTCACCGGTGCAGGTGGCGGGGTCGTAGTCCCCACCGCTGTTGTCCAGGTACAGGAAGCACACCCGGGATTCCAGGCGGCCGTCGGTGTAAGGCGTCTCCTCGATCCAGTCATTCAGGTAGGTGCCGGTCAGTGACTCGGCGATGGAGCGGTAGTCCACCACATAGTCCTGAGCGAGCTCAGGCGTGGCGAAGCGCAGGTCCCGAACCTCGGTGCTGACCCCGGTGATGTACCAGTTGGCCATGGCCGGCACCGGCGCCAGCAAGAGCATCGCCAGCGTGGCGCGACGTGGAAAACGAGACATGGGCACTCCTACGAAAGGCGATGTGGTAAGGGCGGTGCGTTTCTTCCAGGACGGCTACCGCACGACCGGGACAGGTGCCGGCCGAGGGGTTGTACAGTATCGAGGCCTTAGCGGGTGGGACCCGGGTCGGGTCGTGCCCTTCAAGGGCGTTTCGGTGCAGGATTATCTACCGTGCAAGCTCCTCATCAGCTGCCAGCTCAAAAGAAAAACCCCCGCCGGTCATTGCGACCAGCGAGGGTTGAGTTAGGTGGCCGAGGCCACTAGAAAAGCAAGGGCACTGTGCCAACCAAGAAACCCAGTATGCCCAGCCCAGCACCGATCAGACCCAGGCGCAGGGAGTGGCGGACACTGAGATCCTGATGGTTCCAGAACCAGAGATACACCTCATGCATGCGAGCACGGCGGACTTCGAGCTGCACGGATTCCTTGAACTTGATATTCAGGGCATCCACAGCGTCGTAGTCGAGTGCAACAGAGGTGCGGCCTACTCCCGGCAACCCTGCTGAGCCCATGACGTATCGCATCACCTTGTCCCCCGTCCCCGGGTTGATGATGACCACCGGCTCACGCCGAAAGAACCGACGCTTGTCGATCCGCTTCGAGTCCACCCAGCTGCTATGAAGCCGGATGATGCAGTGCTGCAAACCAGAATCTTCCGGCGGCAGGCGGACAACTGTCTCGATCCACATGGCATTTCTCCTAAAGTGGATGTCGAGGCATTCCCTGGCGGGAGTGGCCCCCGACAGGGTGAAAGAAAACCGCCGCCCCCTCTCGGGGACGACGGCTGAGATCACGCAGCACAGGACAAGGCCTGGCCGGCGATCGACGAAGCGCCCTTCCCCAGCACGTGCCGGGCAGGAACGCTGGCGAGATCGGTAATGACCGACTCGCCATGCTCACGGATGTGATCCGCATCGTAGACGCCCACCGAGGCGCCAGGGCATTCAGGCTCGGGACCACCGCTGATCACAGGCAACGCGAAGATCTGTCCTTGCAGACGGATCTCAACGCCATGCTGCGAGACGGCCATCGGCCAACCCTGGTGGCGACCCTCGCCAACCAGCGCCAGCCGTCCTGAGAGGACATCAAGGGTGGCGGGGACCCAGTCCAGGTCTTCGCCACCAATCGTGCCGTCGTTCTCAGGGTCCAGCACCTGCACCTCGACCTCCAGGAGGTGGTCATGAGGAAGACCGGCTGCAGCTCGCAGCGACCTTCCCAGAGCCATGCCGACAGCTTCGAACTTCGGGAAGCAGACGGATTGGCCCAGCACCTCATGGGCTCGGGTATCCGACAGGCCACGAATCAGCGTCTCCGGCACTCCCTTGATGCGAGCGTGCTCGCGGGGAGTGAACAGACGTGACAGTGAGCTATCGTGCGGATGCACCAGGAACGGCTCCGTGCTGCGGGCCTTGGCGTAGCCGCGCCCCACGGTGCCACAGGAGGCCTCGGCGCCGGTCAGCAACTGGCGCTTGAAGCCCTTGCCAGCCGCTTCGTCCCGCTTCGCCTTGTCGGCCAGGTAGTCGAAAGACTTCCAGCGGTCCTCAGCGATGCGCTCGAATGGCTCCAGAACATCTTCGAGGCTGGCTTCCTTGGCCCTGTGTGGTGTCACCGCATCCAGATCAAAGGCACCTTCCAGCCCCTTCGATATCGCCACGAAGCACAGGCGATTGCGATCTTCGAGAACGCCGAACTCATTGCCGTTCAGCACCCGCTCTTGAACCTCATATCCCAGGTCATTCAGGACAGAGCGAATCACGGACATGCTGGCAGAGCTCTGATATTCCGGCACGTTCTCGCCAATCACCACGGCAGGGTTGAGCACCTTGATGAACTCGAGGAACGAAAAGAACATCGCGCCGGCGGCTTGATGATCCTCTGCATGCTCGAGCTTGTTCTTCGAACGCCCGCTCCGGCTGGCGCCGGTGCATGGCACCCCGCCGCACAGAACATCCATCTGCGGTGGGTTTCGACCGAGGTCAACATGCTGCACGGGAGACTCGATCGGGATGGAGGTGTCATCCCAGAGCTCGGGATTGTTCTCCAGGCTCGCGTTCAGGTAGGTTGATTCGATTTCGACGGCAACGCCGATCTTCGACGCGACGCCGACACGATCCAACCCGGAGTGAAGCCCCGCATCCAGGCCCCCACCACCGTGGAAGAGCGACGCTACGCGCAGGGGCTCCCCGGTCCTGATCTTCGAGAGCAGCCGCTCCACCCGCTCAGCCACCTTGCCTTCCTGGTGGTGGGCCGTGACAACGATCTTGCCCTTGGCAATCAGCACCCGCAGCATGGCCACCCCATCGAAGAGCTCCGCCAGTTCAGCGCGGGTGATGTCGATAACGGGATAAAGGGTGCCGTTGCGCTGGCGCTTCGAGACCATGTACTTGCCGTCATCGTGGAGCTTGATGACAACGCGTGCATCCTCGAGGGCCAGGTCATACCGGTCGCCAGGTTGGTACCCTTCACGCGCCAGCTTGGCGCCATCCAGGTAGATGCGGCGCTTGCCGCGGGTCTCGCCCAGCTTGGTGTTGACGATTGTGGTCATGGGTCTACTCCATCAGAGAATGCAGGGCCACAACCGCCCCATGGCGGGGTGGAGGCCCCGCAGGGGGAAAAGCCGGACCCTAGGGTCCGGCTGGTTCAGTCATGCGTCAGTCGTCCAGCTGACCCGCCTCTGCAAGCGCATTGAGGAAGTCATCAGCACGTGCCACGGGCGGTGGCCCGAGGTACACGACGTCAGCACCAGATTGGCTCTTCGACAGGAACTCAGGCGCCAGCGGAATCCACTTGGATCGCCGCAGACAGAACTTCGTATCCAGCTTGAGTGTCGGCATTTCCGCATGGGTGATCACGATCTCTCCGGCGCCTTGGCACTCGGTACGCTGGCTGGTGCCATACGCAATCCGAACGCGTCGATTGGCGACGTCGAGATCCATCACATATCCCGGGCGGAACTTGGGGCCTGGATGGCGAGGATTTTCGTCCTCTGGCCACCAGACCAGCAGCACTCCGCCCACGAGGGCAGAGAGGGGGCTAGCCATAGCGTCCTCCTGCCCAGTGGGCACAGTTGTGGTTAAGGCGAGATCACGCGGCCTTCAACACACCGTTCTGCACCAGGAAGTCCTCGATCGAGGTTCCCAGCGCAGCCGGTGAAAAGTCGGCTCTGTGGTCACGCATCCCATCGCTGATGAAGCGATGGATCAGCTGCTCGGTGGTGATACCGAGCTGGCTTGCTCGCGCCTCCAACCGCTCGGGCATGGTCGCCCTGGGATGGAATTGCAGCTTGATGCTAGGGGCCCCGGTGTGGCGAACCGACACGCGGGTCACTGCAGTGGTCATGAGGTGTCTCCTTATCGAGTGGAGCCACCTACCCTCCCGGGCGCGGTGGCCCGATCAGCGGGGTGGGGGAATGAACGATCAGCCGAACAGGTCGAAGTGCTCGAACAGGTCGACGTCGTCATGGCGCTTCAGCTGGCGAAGGAGCTTGGTGATCTCCTTGTGCTGCCAGTAGGTGCACTCGGCACCTTGGACACAGGCCCAAGCCTGATCATCCTCTTCCTGGCAGTCAGTGCTGAGCCAACGGTAGTTGAGTTCATAGGAGGCTCGCTTACCGTCAAAGCGCTCATAGGGTTCATCGAGGCGGGTCAGGGAAAGGAAGTTGCTGCCCTTGCCCTGCGCAATAAGCGCCGCCTGGAAGCTTTCTGAATAATCCACGAGGGATTCTGCGTGCGACATGGGTCATCTCCATCGATCAGGGGACGCACCATGCCGTCTGGGCAGGTGCGCCCAGAGGCAGTACAGGAAAATGCTGATTGTTTTGACAGTGGCCAGCGCTTCCACTGATTCGCTCCCAGAGGGAGAGAAACCTTGCTTTCCGCTGCAGGCTGAACGACGGCAACCTGTAAGGGAAAGCCCCCTCGCGAAGGGGCTGGTTCTGCAGTCAGTATACCCACGAGGTGGGTGGGGGAAAGGGGCCGTCGCACCCTTCAAGGGCGTGAACGCTCTCGTCGAGTGCGAAGGTCACCGAATCGGCCTGGTGCCGAAGGCACGACCGGGGCTATTCGACCTCGGGTAACGCGGCGCCTTCCAGGGCATCCGCCGCCTGGCGAAGGTGCTCGCCGGTCAGCACGAATCGCTCTCCTGACGGCGTCCTCACCGAGTGGAACCCCGCAAGCGCTCGCTCAAGCCGGCGCCAATAGGCCCGCTCGGTACAGTCCGGGGTCGGCTTGGTGCCCTCCCAGGCAGTGGCGAAGGGCTTCAGGGCCTCGATGAGCGGCTCGACATGCTGACGATGCTGCAGTCTGGCCTCATCGAGCTCGCGCTCCAGCTGCCCTAGACGGTGCAGGGCCCGTTCCAGTTCTTCCTGGTTGCTGTCGCGTTGATGCTCGACCAGCTTCAGCACGTGGTCGGTCATGATGGATCACCTCTCGGTCATGACAGGGCCCGCCCCGGAGGACATGGCCCCCGGGGGTTGGCAGTCGGCCATCGCACGATGACCGCTCATTACAGCGTGATGGGCTATGCCGCTTCGGACGCCGGCTGGAACGACAACGCCGAGGAGTCAGCGGGATCACTGAGCAACCGACCCGAGAAGCCCCGGGTGGCGGGATGCAGCATGATCCTGGTGGGCGGTGTGGTCGGCGGAAACCAGATGGCCTCCTCCGCATCCTGGGCATCGAACACCCAGCCACCATGGTCGACCTGGTAGTCCAAGGCTGCATCAAGGGAACCGAACCCGATGAATGAGAGATCGTGAGTCATGGGAATCTCCTGCTGGCAATGCCGCAGACGCCGGCCCGGGGGCACAACGGTGCTTGCGGCTTGTGGTTGATAAAATCTGCTGCTTGTTTGAGAAGGCCAGCGCTACCTTCATCGAGACCGGCAAGGCCAGTCTGATAGGGTCATCCTACGTCCTCACCTCGCGCCTCACCTGATCGGTGGTGCGCTTAGAGGGCATGACGACGCAGGCTTTCCGCTGCCGGCATTCGCGCCAGCAAGGGAAAGCCCCCTCTTCCTGAGAAGAGGGAGCCGTCAGGCAAGGCTAGACAGCCCGCCAGAACATCAGACGATCCGCCAGGTTGGCGCCATGGTCATAGGCGTCAGACCAGCTTGCCTTCGTCTCGTGGGTGCGGCCGAAGCCGTCTCCCCAGCGTGCACGCTCCCAGCACCCCTGCGCATAGGCGTAGGGCAGTGAATCACGGAAGCGCCGACGGGCAGCCTTCAAGGCTTTCTTTAGTACACGGGGCATGGCAATCACTCCTGGTCAGTTGTGTCGTCAGTGGCATCGGCCACAGCGTCGATCTCGGCGATGGTCGCGCAGGCCCCCGCAACGGAGGGGCCGTCCTCGTGGTTGCGCGGATAGATCTCCACAGCAACCGCTACACCATCGGTCAAGACGTAGACGCTGGCGGCATCCAGCACTGTGATCCAGCAGCTGGGATGGCCATCCTTCAGGGAGTAGTCGGTATCCTGGTTGAACTCGAGCGGTTGCTCGTCGTCACCAGGGCCGACCTCGGCAGGGCCTTCCTCGGACATCTCATCATCGACGTCCTCGTAGCGGCACTGCCATGTCGCGCTGTAGCAACGCGACACCTCTTCGCTCACGTCTCCCGTGGTCACACGCAGCGAGTTGAAGAGCTGCCCTTCTCGGTAGCCTTCCTGGATCAGCTCGGCGAGACACGCCTGGGCGTGCTCCTCGAGGAACTCCTCATGATCCGGGTGCGGCGCCTTGCCAGTGGCGTCATCCGCCACCTGGTAGGTAATGGTCAGTCGCTTCTTCATGGCTTCCTCTCTCATCGATGAGGGAGCCTCCCCCCAGCGGGAGAGGGCTCCCGGCGGGATGGGTCAAGCAGCGGCGTGGTCCGACGCGAAGTCGGCCGGTGTGATCCAGGTCGAGCGATCGTAGAGATCGACCGACTTGGTCAGGCAATGCTCGCCCTTGCGGGCGTACATGGCCGTGATCGACCCCGTGAGACGCTCGGACATCAGAAAGAACTCCATGCCCTCACGGGTACCCATCTTCGCCGGCGGCAAGGCAGACAGCATCTCCACGTAGGTGTCGTCGCTGACGGGCTGTGCCGGCTTATCGGTGTACAGGCGACGGTGTGCCGCCTTGATCAAGGGCTCCAGCTCATCCCAGGTGACCACCTTTGGCGATTCGAACGCCGTGGTCCTGGGGTGGGCCAGATACTCCTCAACGGTCAGGTTCGGCCCCTTGTCGTTGTAGAGATAGCCGGTGTAGGCGACTCGACGATCAGGGGTTAACGGATTGATGTTGGTACCGTCGAACTCATCGGCATCAATCAGGTACAGCTCTTGGGGCTGGCTAGTCATGAGGTGTCTCCTGGACATGGGGACACCTGCCCTAGCGGGCTCGGTGTCCCGATAGGGCAAAGTTCAGAATGCCCGCAAGGGGCAAGGCAGAGGCGTCAGGCGATACGGCGCAGCTCGGTGGGATAGGCCTCGAGCTCGGCACCGGCATCATTGACGAGCCGGATCACGCTTCCGGCATACTCCTCGTCGCTGCGCTCCTCCTCCACCAGCTCCGGCGCCGAGGCCACCCGGTACAGACCGGAGGAAGCATCGTCATCGGGATCACGGTAGTAGAGGTGCTCGCCCACCATGGCCGGGTGCTCTGCATCCACCGTCGGGAGCAGGTACTCGGCATGGTGGACCACGATGGTGATCGGCTTACCTTCCACCTGCGGGAGATGGGGGTGGGCCTCCAACATCGTCAGAACGTCGTCGTGCTTCTCCGCTCGAGCGGTGAACTCGAAGAAGTAGCCCTCCTCGTTCTGGTAGACGACGGTGTAGAGATGCGACGTCTGTGGCTGCAAAGCAGCACACAGGGCATCGATCTCTGCCGCATACTCCGGGTTGTCAGGCTGCTGCTCATCATGGACATCACTGAGGATCTCGAGGATGCGCTGGGCCTGATCGGAAGTAAGGGTGGTGGTCATGACATGCTCCTTGGGTAATGCCCAAGCGCACGTCGCCCCAGCGGGGGCAACGCCCGCCGGGCAGGGTCAAATCGCTCAATGAGCGATGGGAGTGGCGCTCAGCGCCAGGGGAAAGGTCAGATCACGGCTGGGCCGATCACTGTGGTAGGGGATTCAGTGGTGGTGCTTCCTGCGCCGGATCAGGACATAGAGCCCTGCACCCAGGGTGCCGAACATGATCAGCAGAATGGGAGACACGCCGACCAGGAACTCAAGCAGGTCATTCATGACTCCTCCTCCGTATCCATGTCGAGCATGGCCTTGATGGTGCTTGCCGCACAGGCCAGCAGGAAGAACAGGACAGATCCCGCGTAGGCGGTGGCCTGCTTGTCGGGACGGATGACCGTACCCAGCAGTGCCGCCACCAAGCAGGCTGCCGACATCGTCGCAGCCGATCTATCCACCACATCCAGCATAGCACGCAGCATCAGCTCGCGAGCTCGCTTCATGCCCATGGTGCCCTCCTGGTGAATCACAGGAAGGACACCCCCGCCGGGAAGATGTCTTCCCGTGAAGGCTGAGGTTCAGGTCTCGCGTAGGGACACGCTCGACCATGAAAGGTGCTGTCGCACCGGTGGTAACGCAGAGCACGGCGGGGCCGCTCGCTGCGGAAGGTAATATGCTGATTGTTTTTACAGTGGCCAGCGCTTCCACTGATCGCTCTCCAGAGGAGAGAGAAACTCGGCTTTCCGTTCTGGGCTGGCGCGAGCCAGTCCTGAAGGGAAAGCCCCCCTTCGCAGAGGGGCTCACCATGCAACCAGTATACCGAATGGCATGGCCGTGAGAAGCACACGTCGTGCCCCTTACGGGTGCTGCGTGGCCTCGACATCGGCGAATTCGGCATCCAGGTAACGGCTCGGACGTTCCAGGCGTTCAGCCTTGGTGGCCTCCCGCCAGGCCTCCTGTTGGCCCCCGAAGTGCTGACCCGCCACGTCTCCTGACGTTTGGCCGATCAACCCTTGCAACTGTGCCAGGTCGGCATCAAAGGCCGGGGCATCCAGATTGTCCTGCTCCACCAGACGCAGCAGGGTCTGATTCACACGCCGCTGAAGATGGGCTTCCTGCGGGGTGAGCTCGTTCATCGTCATCATGTGATGGCTCCTTGGAAGAGCCCAGGGCGGCCAGACGGCCGCCGCAGGGCTGGACGCTGCTCCGGCATGACGCCGGAGCAACGGTAGGCACGGCAAGGACTCTCGCCCTTAGCCATCGAGCAGGCCACGATCCATGGCCATCTCACGCACCTCGGCGTAGGACTTCTCGCTGAGGCCGAGATCACTGCGTGCATAGCCGCGCAGTTCTCCGGGGCTGGAACTCAGGACCACACTGGCCATGTTATCCGCCTCGTCGGCACACACACTCTGCACCAGCGTCTCACGAGCCGTTGAGACCCAGGCATCGAACGTCGAAGCGTCGGCCTGGAATCCCTCAAGCTCTTGGGACAGCTCGGCGACGAGCGACCCC
Source organism: Halomonas terrestris (assembly GCF_049166755.1). Lineage (NCBI taxonomy): Bacteria > Pseudomonadati > Pseudomonadota > Gammaproteobacteria > Oceanospirillales > Halomonadaceae > Halomonas > Halomonas terrestris. The sequence continues at coordinate 108,666 of NZ_JBMHFZ010000009.1, forward strand.
AGCGGGGCCTCGCCATAAACGCCAGAGCGCAGGAGCGCCTCCACCTGGGCCTCCAGGCCCCGGTTGTTGATGCCATCAGAGACGCTTCTGCTGGTGCCGATGTGCTGGAAGACCAGCTCGTCGAAGGCCTCGATGAGCTGCTGCTCAGCCTCAACCCGCTCGTGGGTGAGGTGGAAGCAGTCGGAAGGCGCGAGACAGTGCACCAGCCAGTCGGCCACGGCGGCGGGGTCAACCGGCAGGCTATCGGCGGCCGACGTGTCGGCCACCATCACCGGCGTGATCGCTGCCCTCACCTCGGTCAGGTCGTCCTCCAAGAACATCAGGGCAGCATCGATGAACTCGAGGATCGAGTCCCGCGACGCCACTTCTGCATGGCGCTTCATGACGCGCTCAATGCCCAGGGCATGGGGCTCGTCAGAGCTCTGCATCGACAGCTGGCGGAGGAAGTCCTCCTCGCTGACATCGCTAAGGGTAGCGACGATGGGGTGCAGTATCTCGCAGGCCACCAGGTCGTCCCCGGCGGTCTGCTCACTGAGCTTTTCAATGGCCCAGTCACGCGCATAGGCAATGGCATGGCCCTCGGATGGGAAGACATGCTGTTGGAGATCCGCCAGCGTGCCTCGACGACTCTCGAGGGAGCGGTCCACCAGCGTCAGCTGGGTGAGGCCACTATCGGTGAGGTTGTCGTCTGAGACCTGCTCCGGCCCATGGATGCGCAGCAGCTGGTAAGAAGCGGCAGCGCGGGTGGAGGCGGCCTGGTTGAGTTGGGTAGTTTGCATGATCGTGCTCCTTGGTGATCGCCAGGCGCACGCCATCCCTGACGGGAAGGTCGCCCGCCAGGCTGGGGAACTGCTCAAGCGCCAGCTGGCGCCCGCAGTGGGTTGGGAAAATGCTGATTGTTTTGACAGTGGCCAGCGCTTCCACTGATTCACTCCCGGAGGGAGAGAAACCATGCTTTCCGCTGCAGGCTGGATGATCCACCGGCAACCCGCAGGGGAAAGCCCCCCGGTGGGGGGCTGGACAGGTTGAAGTTTACCCAAGTGATACCAGCAGGGGCAGGCCCCGTGGCACCCTTCAAGGGCGTTTCAGCCGCGAAAGCCGTCACTCAGAGTCCCCGCAAAGGGTCATGCGAACAGATCGTAGACCTGCCCGCCCTGAGGCTCCTCGGCTTGCGCCGGCGCCAGCGCCTCGAGCAGGCGCTTGTGCTCGGCATCGGTGATGGCGTTGGCCATGAGGTATTCCCCCAGGTCATCACCACCCAGACGTCGCTGCACACGAGACCAATACTGCGCCCGGCGTGCCAGCTCGTCGTAGTCAGCCGCCTTGCCCCGGCCTAGCTTAATCAGCCCATGGTTCAGGTAGATCTTGGCTGAGTCCCAGGCTGGGAACGACTGCGACACCAGGTAGCGCTCTTCGTCAAAGGCCTCGACGAACAGCGTGGCCTCCGCCGCATCGATCTCCATTTCATCGGCTTCTTCGTAGTACACGACCTGCCGGGGCTTCCCCTGGTAGCGGTCCCGGATGGTCCGCATGGGCGGACGTGACGGGTACTGCTCACGGTTGGCCGCGGCAATGAAGGCATCCTGCAAGCCTTCCTCGTAAGCCGGCCCCTCACCTTCAGGGATCGGATACCAGCACATGGCCGGCACCCCCGACTTCTGCACCGCCTCAAGCGGCGGGATGGGATAGCGCTTACCCAGGACACGGATCTCATACCATTCCCGCAGTGCGGGGAAGGCATGTCCGAACCCGTGGCTCAGGCTCCAGGCGAAGTCGATCGCGATCAACTGCTTGGGCGTGATGTGCTGGAACGTGATACCACGAAGGCTCTGGATCATCTCCAGGCCGCCATCCGTGATGTCACCTCGGAACATCGCCGCATCATGCGCTTCGGCACGCTCCTCCTCGAGCACATCCAGGGTCAGCAGGTAGCGCAGCAACTCGCGGCGCATATCGGCCGAGTAGTTCGTCGGCCCTACGCCAAAGTGCCCCGCCTCCGACACCTTCCTGCCCAGGATCTCCCGACGGGACATGTCCCAGCGGGTCTGGATCAGGAAGTTACGCAGCTGGTTCACCCCATCCAGGTGCCCGTGCTTTTCCGGCGCCGAATCGATCATCGCCTCCATGCTCTTGTCACGATCGCCAGTGGACGTGCAGTTCCAGCAGCCATGCCGGCTACCGCACGACGCACGATTGCCACCGTCGCCGGTGATGATCGCGCAGAGCCCCTCATTGGCGTCCTTGTACAGCTCAAGACACCAGGAGAAGTCCTCCACATAGGTCCGGTAGGGGCCGTTGCGGCGCCCCTCACAGGCCATCAGGAGCTCCCAGACGTCGGTGACCTCCCATTCGGCGATCACCGAACAGGTGTAGCCACCTCCCTCTGTCGGCACCAGGTCTGTCGCATTCTCGCCGCGGCCACGCATGTTGTTGCCACGTGTCGCGGATTCCGAGAAGCGCGTACCCAGCAGGGTCACCAGATCACCCGGGTTCTGCAGGGTGGCCAGGATCTGCTTCAACGCCTTCTGCTGCGGACGCAGCTTCCAGTCGATGGAGCAGGCACGTGACGCGCCGGCAAACACCGGCAGCTTGCCGCGGCCGATGGAGCTGTACGCAAAGGACGAGGTGATCGAAGGGGTGACCTTCACCACCTCGACGGGCAGGCCATGGCGTTGCACGTAGGCCTCCAGCTCGACCAGCATTGCCTCCGTGTAGGTGTCCATGGCGGGATTCTCCACGAGGGTGTTGCTGTGCGAGACATAGCAGGTGGGTACCTGAATGCCCGCGTCGACGCGGCGCTTGATGGCCTCGATCATCAACACGAGGATCACCGAGCTGTCCTTACCGAAGCTGATCGCCCCGGACAGGGTGTAGCCAGCGTCAATGATCTCGCCGATGCGACGGATCGCCACTTCAGCCTTCTCGACGATGCCCGCGAAGTGCGGTGCATAATCGACGCTCGGCCATTGGGCGATTTCCACGGTGGGAATGGTATGGATTGCGGTATTCATAATGCCTCCAGGCAGATAGCCCAGACGCACGCCGCCCCTGACGGGAAGGACGCCCGCCAGGCTGAGGACTGCTCAAGCGCCAGCTGGCGCCCGCAGTGGGATGGGAAAAATGCTGATTGTTTTGACAGTGGCCAGCGCTTCCACTGATTCGCTCCCAGAGGGAGAGAAACTCGGCTTTCCGTTCCAGGCTGGCGCTAGCCAACCCGGAAGGGAAAGCCCGGCTCCGCGATGCGGAGCCAAGCCTAGCGTAGCACGGTGCAGCCCGGGGTCACCCCCGGGCCGGCCATGGCTGCCCCCGCTATGCCGCTTCCCGTAGGTCATCGGATTCGATGGGGGAGCAGCTGGTGTCGCAGGCAGGACAGCGGTCATCACACTGGCAGCTCCACTCGTCGCTCCATTCGTTGCCGCATTCGGAGCACTCGTAGTGGTTCAGCCAGCGGGTCCTCAAGCGGCTTTCGGGATCGATGAAGACATACTCGATCGCCGAATGCTTGAAGTAGTAGACACACTCGCCATGGAGCCGGGAGCGGTGGTAGGAGACATGGAAGTCCCCAGCCATCGTCAGCCCCTGGCGATGGTGCTTGGCATAACCCAACCCCGATTCCACGTGGTGGAGCTCGGTGGGGTCAACGTGGGCCAGGAACGTCCGGCGCGTGATGGAGACTTCCTCATCGATCATGTCGCAGAGGCCGCCATCCACGTGAACATCCTTCGGGTCCCAGTCCACACAGCAGTTGAAGTAGATCATGTCTTTCATGCGTATCTCCCAACAGTCAGGGAGGGCACGCATCCCCTCTCGGGGATCGTGCCCCGAGAGGGTTTAAGGGTTAGCGTGCAGCACGACGGCGCTGCAGCGAGACATCGTCCAAGCGGAACTCGTCGATCCACTCACTCTTGCAGCGGAGGCAGGAGACCTCCTGGACGACCTGATGCCCCTGGAACTCTGCCGCCCCGCTCTCGATCTCAGAGGCTTGGCAGATCGGGCAATGGGCGCCGTGAGCCTGGAGGTATCGCTGCCGTTCTTGCTCGGTCAGCACCTGCGGAATCACCGGCTGGGACAGCTCCTCCAGCGCCAGCTCGGCCGCAATGCGGCTAGCTTCCTCACTGCTGGCGGCATCACTGTAGTGCTCTGCGCGACGGAAGCCATCGGCGTCCGGCTCGATGGGACGGCGGTAGACCGCCCACTCCGTCGGCGTGGTGACGTCAGGATCGACGACGGTCACGTCATTGCCGGGACCCTCCAGCACGATGGCTTCCACCTCGAAATGGTGGGAGACACCGGTATAAGTGCGATAGGCCATGCTTCATCTCCTTCAGCAGGTAGACAAGCAGGGCTCACCCCCAGCGGGGTGAGACCCCGCGGGGGTTGAATGACCGGCCGCCAGCATGGCGGCCGGCAGTGATCCTGGTCAGGCGGCGTCGTCTTCGGCGTCGTCGAACTCAAGATCCGGGATATCGCTGTAGGCGACCCATACCCACGCCTGAACGTAGGCACCAGGATCGTCACCACGGCTTACCGGGGCATTGGCATCGATCTCGAGGCTTCCTTCCTCCTCGTACATCTCCGCAGCAACCTGTCGGAATCGCTCGTCGTGCGGATGCTCGTCGTCCTCTTCCTCGGGTGAGGCTTCCTGGACGTGGTACTCCTCGAGCGCCAGCGCTGAGGCATTGAGCAGCGCCTGGGTCTCATCACGGTGGACGCCATGGGACTCAAGCATCGGGCGGCCCTCAACCTCGGCACCGCGCAAGCGGCGATAGATCACCCAGCCATCCGGCGCCTCCTGGCCAGCCATGGCAAGACGGGGGGCTTCGCCCTCCTCCACCACAACGGCCTGCACCGAGAACTCGTAGTTGGCACCGCGAATCCAGCTGATGTCGGTGGTCATGGTCAATCTCCTTCTGCAGTCAGAAGGGGCTCAGCTCCCCAGCGGGAGAGAGCCCCGATGGGAAGTGGTCAGTCAGCAATGGTCATGTACAGACCGAGAGCGCGGCAATGAAGCTCGCTGCCGGCATCCGCCTGTTGCATGACGTGCTTGAGGGCCTCGGTGTCATCTTGGAACACCGCAGGGTCCTGCTCGTCCTCGCGCTCGATGTCCCAGAAGGACGACGCGAGCTGGCTGCCATCGGCACGAAAGAGATTCCACCCCTCCCTGCTTGCGGCAGCCGCATCATCCACAGACCAAGGGCTCCCCTGGCGTGCTGCGGACAGGCAGCGCTCCAGTTCACTGGAGACGCTGCCCTGGCTCAGACGCTCGAGCTCCTCAACCGCTTCCGGCTCGATGTCATCCTCGACGGGGTCACCGTGCTCGAGGTAGTGCGACAGGTCGTCATGCCCCCTTTCCAGCAGGCGTTCAATGTCCGCCCACTCATTACTGCGCAGGGTCACGGTGATGAACTGACGCTCAGTGATGAAATCACTCTTCATGGTGCTGCTCCTCATGGATGAGGCGGGCACCACCCCCTGACGGGAAGTAGGCCCGCCGGGGGAAGAGGCCGGATGGCCTCCAGAAGGTGTTGAGGGGGCCGAAGGCCCCCATGGGGTAGTGCTCTTGGCAGGCCACTACCAGGACAGGGTCAGACCCATGCCGGGAAGTCCACGTCAACGAGCTCCGATGCATACTGGAGGCTCGCATCCGCGGCCTGGAACAGGTGGTGTAGCCCATGAGCGATCTCCTGGGCTCCCTGCTCCGTTACCGTGTGGTGGAGGGTCGCGGCCACGATGACACGCTGTGACGACTCATCCACCTCGGTGATCTCCGTTCCCTCGATCAGGTCGTGGCTGACCGTGTAGTCCGCCTCGTTGATCAGGGTCTCGAAGTCTTCCGCCACCGGCTCTGGCACGGTGATCCGGAAGGTCAGGTGCAGCACGCTGGATTGGGTCTCGGACGTATCGTCGTCGACCTCCTGCCAGGTGTGCGTGCCCTCGTCCCAGGTCACCTCATCGTCATGGAACTCACCACCATCGGTGTTGCTGTAGAGCTCCCGAGCGATCTCCTGGAGATCCTCATCGTCGGCATCTGCAGGCACGTCCACTGTAACGGTGTACTCCATGGCCGTCAGGGCACGCAGCGTGATCTCGACCTTGCGGGTCGCCATCGGCTTGGTGTCCTGTCCGAACATCGTCCGGTTGATCGCCTCCTGCTGCTCCGGGGTGAACCCTTCGAAGTGGAAGCTGCGAACCAGTGTGGCGCCGGTGCCGAAGTCCTCCACCTCTGACTCGGTGGACCACCACTCCGGGTCTTCCGTGGAAGACGGTTGAGTGGCGCCCTCCCGCTTGAGGCGGTCGACGGCCCATTGCACCGCGGCGTCATCGACGCTCTGATGCTCGTCTTCATCGAAGTCGAGGGCAGGGTCGAAGATGAAGGCGGGTGCCTCCGGCTTGTCATCGGTCATCCAGTTGCCGCTGTCCCACCAGCCGCGGCTCTCCGCATCGCCCATATCGATGGACTCAGGGGTGAAGCGCTGGAAGGTCACGTAGAAACCGATTGGCTTGGTCATGGTGTTGCTCCTTCGGGTAGAGAGGAGCACACCACCCCCGAGGGCGTGGTGTGCCCCCGGGGGGAAAGTCCCGATCGCCGGGACTGTTGGTCATCGCCTTCGCTCGTGATCATCGAACGACGGCTTTCTGACATCACATGATGTACTGACTGATCGCGGCCTCGACGCTACCCGTCACCGGTTCGCTGAAACCTCGATCCTCGAAGATGGCCGGGCCATCTTTCGTGTCCTTCACCACGTATTCACACGCCTCCACCTCCTCTCGACTCAGCGAGTGACGCCGGCAAACGGCGTCCATCAGGTCGTCGTAGGTGTCGTAGAGCTCGCAGCCGCTCAGCTTTGCCTCATCGATGCTGAGCTCAACGACGAAGAAATGGCCGTGTTCATTCATCACATAGCGAGCCATGGATATGCCTCCTGGAAGCCGCCCGGCCGCCGCGAAGGGCGACGGGGCGGCAGTAGCAGATCAGTGGACCAAGGGGGGAAGGGACTGCCCCGGCTACCAGTCAAAGACCTCGAGGCCATCGACAGTGTCGCCGTCACAGTCCAGCAGCACCCAGTGGAAGCCACTCTCGCGAGCGGCGTTCAGGATCGCGTGGAGCCTGGGCAGATCGCCGTCGTTGCTGCTGACAGAGATCATCCAGCCATGCTCGCGGGTCATCCCGTTGATGGTGCCGTTGCGGATCAGCCGAGGTATCGCCTCGCTGTCCTCTTCGGTCACATGCCCGGTGGAGATCACCGCCATGCGCTGCTCCTCGGGGAAGGCAAGCTTAGGCGGCCGGCCGTAGAAGGCGCCCACCGTGGCAACATGGCCACAGCCGACGCATTCACAACGAGCACTTTCGTCATACTCGAAGTCGGCATGGTCCTCACAGCCATCATCGGCGATGGTGGCCGTGGTGAGCGCAATGATCTTGAAGCGCTCGGTGTAACCACACTCCGGACAGGCCATTCCTACCAGGCAGTTGGTGTTTACAGCAGACATGGTCTTTCTCCTTGCGAGAGAGGCCATCACCCCAGGGGGCGAGAGGGCCCCGATAGGGTTGGGAAACCGCCAGTGAGCGGCTGGGGGTAACGCTAGTCAGTCGTGCGGCACGGCCAGTCGGCGTTGCCATGGGCATCGATACAGGCCTCGATGTCCGTTGCACACCAATTGCCGTGCCCGCCATGCGGTGCTGGGTGATACCAGCGCCACTGGCGGTCACGGCCCATCTTGCCGTTCGACTCGATGCCGTAGCCGAAGGGAGGAACCTCCTCCCCGGGGATACGCGAGCCATCGAAATCGCAGACCAGGCCACTGTGACGACAAGCGCGGCAGGAAATGCTGCTCGCCGGGTACCAGTCGTTCTCACCACCGGTCAGATCATCGACCTGATCACCGCTGACCGAGGCGAAGGCCTCGACAGTGATCTCGAAGTGATCCGTGGCGTCACAGTTCGGGCACTGCAGCCCGAAGGCGGATTCATGAGACATGAGAAGGCTCCATGAGGGGTCACGGGGCCATACACCCCTAATGGGCGCGATGGCCCACAAGGGGAAGATGCCGAAGCATCGAGGGAAGCTCGGTTCACACGCAGGCGAACGTTGCCGGGAGGGAAAATGCTGATTGTTTATGCAGTGGCCAGCGCTTCCACTGATCGCTCTCCAGAGGAGAGAGAAACTTGGCTTTCCGCATCGAGCTGGCGCCTTGGGCACCAACCCGCTGGGGAAAGCCCACCTCGAGGGGTGAGCTTGAACGTGCATCGAACAGCCCCAGCATACCGCTGCCGGGAATGTGCGGCCAGCCTCAACCAACGTCCTGGTAGGCATCCGCCTTGAGGAACCACGCCCAGGCGTCGTAATGCGCCTGGCGAGGGGTGCGCTCGGGTTGGCCCGTTGTCTCGCCACAGGGTGAGACCCAGCGGTACCGAACGCCGTCACCACCTGAGGCGGGGACCTCTTCGACCCGCACACCCTCAGGTGGCGCGAGACCGGCATCGGTGGGCGATGCCGCCACGGCCTCACCTTCACAGTCCTCGATGGGACACTGCTGGCGCCAGCGCTCGCCGGTCAGCAGCTGTGTCCATGCGTGGTCACAGCGACCGCAGGCATAGCGGAAGAGCGTCTGCATCCCGACCAGCTGGATCACCGCGTGATCCAGCCCCGCGTGGAGCCGCTCCAGGCCGTCGGGCGCGACGGTCAACCCAGCGGCTACCACCACGCACGGCATGGACTGGTCAGCGCACAATCCTTCAAGGATCGGCAACTGCTGGCTATCCACTACCGCCAGGCTTTCCTCGCCATGCTCTCCGTGGCCATAGCTCACCAGGTGGTAGTCGCCCTGCCCTGCACCTGCCGGCTCCTCCGGGGAGACATTCAGGCACTCACAGAGCTCGTCGATCTCCTCGGGGTGAAGCGCCGAGGCGCTGTGGTCCGTGGCGATCTCCATGATGGCCTCCGGGATCTGGTTCCGGGGTGTGGCCTGGAACAGGCGAAGGGCGGCCAGCACGGTATCAAGCTCTACCTGCGAGAGGGTCACTTGGGAAAAGGACATGGTCATGTCTCCTTGGTCATGGGCAGTGGCCCCCGCCCAGGGGCGGGGACCACCGAAGCCGGCACAGCCGGCGGGTAACCCGAACGGGTCGGGGGTTAAGCGGCATCATCCAGGGTGTCGTCGCAGTCCTTGATCTCACGGCCAGTGCCGCGGACGATCGCTGCCACGGCGTCCAGGTGATCGGGGTTCCACTCTTGGCCACTCAGCACTGCCTGGATGGCATCGAGCGCCTTGGCTTCCGGGCTGCGTGGCTCAAGGCCGAGGTAACGGCAGCCCTCCTCGAGGAATTCCTCCTCGCTGGGAAGCTGGCCATGCTCGTCCATGTAGAGGGCATACCAACCGCCCATCGGCTCCGCCACGTCGTAGGCGAAGCAGCCTTCATAGGCTTCCCCGTGCTGCTCATAGAGGGCATCCAGAGCCGGGGCGAGGGTGGTCAGCTGTTCAACCACATCGATCCGGGAGAAACCAAGCTCGGCGGCAGCGTCAGCCTGCTCGCTGCCGAGGAAGCCGGCCGCCAGAAACGCGAGGGTGGTGGGGTCATTGACCATGGTCGTGCTCCTTGGTAATCGCCAGGCGCACGCCATCCCTGACGGGAAGGTCGTCCGCCAGGCTGGGGAACTGCTCAAGCGCCAGCTGGCGCCCGCAGTGGGTTGGGAAAATGCTGATTGTTTTGACAGTGGCCAGCGCTTCCACTGATCACTCTCCAGGGGAGAGAGAAACTTGGCTTTCCGCTCAGGGCCGGTACCCACCGACCCGGAAGGGAAAGCCCCCTCGCGAGGGCTTGAAGGGACAATAGCACCCCCGGGCGGGGGTGCCACTGGCTAGTCGTGACCCTGAAGGGCGTGAAGCCGATCGAGATCACTGTCACGTCACGCCACAGGTCCGATTCGGCCGTCTCATTTCGAGGCGACACCTCGGCGAAACCCGTGGGTAGCGTCGGTTTCTCCGGCACAGGACCCGGCACGCGCTACGATCACGTGTACCTCGCCGCTCGACGAGGACGCTTCGTAACGATCCGGGCTGACCCGGCGCCAGCAAGGCTCAAACCCCATGTCACCCGTAAGCTGGGCAAAGGCGTGGGCAATGCTGGCGGCCGATCGCTTGGCTCTGGTGAGGCTCGACGCCGGCTGCCACCCCGTCTCGGTACCCACCGCGGCGGGCAGGTGGGCCAGCGCCTTGGCCGTGGCGCTGGCGATGACGTTGTAGTGCCACTTAGTCGTCATGGCGCACCTCCTCCAACACGGCAAAGCTGCGCCCGCCGGGCGCGGAGACTCCGGTGTGGAAGGTTCTGGGCAAATCCGGCTCAAGCCGGATCATCCGCGGATGCCCCAGGTCGTCATGGACCTCTGCGTTGCGGGGATCATGAGGCTGGACGCCGGTGTGGATAGGCGGATGCAGCTCATAGGTCCGGCCAGCAGAGAACATCCCCTGCCCCTGCGGTGCGTAGACACACCGAAGCGCCGCGGGACGGTGGCGGAAGTCCACGGGATGCGACGGCTCGCCATCCCGCTTCCCGCCCTTGGCATAGAGCTCAGTGAACGGGTTGAGCATCAGCGCTTCCATTGCCTGGTGACGCGCCTGGGGCGTGTCATCAAGCAACGTGTCGACGAGACAGAAATGCTGGCCGTCCGATGCGCGCTTCCACACCGGACGATCGAAGGCATCAATGCCTACCCAGTCGAGGTCGGTCAAATACACAGCAGTCATGGTTGCACTCCTTGGTAGGAGCCAGGCGCACGCCATCCCTGACGGGAAGGTCGCCCGCCAGGCAGGTCACTGCCTCCAGGGAGGTGGCAGTTCAATGGGTAAGACAAGCCGCCTCCCAGGTGAGGTGGGGGCAGCGATCACTCGGTCAGGTGCCTTGGCCTGGATTCATCAGCTCGCCGACGCAGAACGCCGGATTCTGAGCCTCGAACCAGTGCCAGACCTCCTCGCGCTGGGTGCCTGCGGGGAAGTGCTGAAACGCTTCCTCCAGACAGCCGGTGGCATCCGTGGGGGTGTCCCCCAATGCCTTCCAGAGCCTTTTCAGTGACTCAAGGTCCTGGACTGATGCGTGGTCGTCTCGATGCGTTGTGGTCATGGTCGTACTCCTTGGTAGGGGCCAGGCGCACGCCATCCCTGACGGGAAGGTGCCCGCCAGGCTGGTGAACTGCTCAAGCGCCAGCTGACGCCCGCAGTGAGTTGGGAAATGCTGATTGTTTATGCAGTGGCCAGCGCTTCCACTGATCGCTCTCCAGGGGAGAGAGAAACTCGGCTTTCCGTTCAGGGCCGGCGACGGTCGACCCGGAAGGGAAAGCCCCCTCGCGAGGGCTAGGCAATAACTACGGTACTTCGGTAGTACCGTAGCACCGTAGTTTTACCGAGAGGTCGCAAGCGTCACACTGCCTGCGCCAGCCGGTCACGCTCGAGTCGCGCCGGTGACAGCCGTGCCTTCAGGGCGTCCAATTGCCCAGGCTTGCGGGTATCGAAGTCAATGCCAGCGGCGTCGAGCTCGATGCCCGGCATCTTGCCGAAGGCGTTGGGCGTCCAGCAGCATAGCCGCTTGATGGCCACCGCCTCTTCGTCGGACAGCACCATCCAGAGCACGAGGTCATCGGTCTCATCGGTGCCGCCATCGAACCCCGGGAGGGTCACCTCGTAGAGCCCGTAGGAGTGATCCTCTACGGCAGGTTGTGGCGGTACGTTCGTCATGTAAGGCATGGGATTCTCCATGGTAGGCAGGAGCCCCGCCGCCGGCCGGCGGAGGAGCCCCTGTTGGGTCAGGTGAGTCTGGCGTCTGCCGCGTGCATTTCGTCCTGCATCTCGCGGTAGGTCAGTTTGCCAGCGTTCAACTTGGCAATGAGATGGGCCATGAGGGTTCCCAGGGACCATTCTCGCGTCTGGCTCAGCGTATTCATGGCGCCTGCTGCCGGCTCCCGATACCCGTCTTGGACGAGGCGCTCGAGGACATCTTCCGGCGTGTCGTAGGTGGCATGGCCACTGAAGCCATTGGCATCGAAGAACTGCGCCCGGAACCGACCCGGCTCCGAGGCGTCCTGCAGGATGGCGGCGTAACGAGACAGCGTCTTATCGACGACCTCCATGCCGACCAGGTTGCCCTGGGCGGCCTCGAGGATGCGGTGCCAGGCGGCATTGCATGCCTGGGCAAACTCGAGCCCATCGGAGAGCAGCAGAATCAGGCCTTGATCCCCGTCCCGCTGTGCTTCGTCCAGCTGCTCACGCAGCCAGGCGTAGTGGGGATGATCAGCCTGCTGAGGCTCGGTGTTGCGTGATGACATCGTCATGGTGGATCTCCATTGCGGTGCACGGGAGACCTCCCCCCGACAGGGAGAGCGTCCCCCTGTCGGGTTGAATGATGATGCAAGGTCCAGCTCCTGGGGCTACGCCGCCGCGGAGGCGCGGTTGGCCTGCTCCAGTTCACGCCACACGTCCTTCCAGCCCAATCCCTCCTGGACCGGTAGTGACATGGCCACCTGCAGAAGCTCGTCCACCAGTAGCTGGCGCACGGCGGGCTTCTCCAGGTCCATTCCCTGCCAGTTGTGCAAGGCGCCTCGAGCGGCGGAGGCCTCCAGCTCCCGAGCGAGCTCAGTTTCCGAAAGGCCAAGCTTCTCCAGGGTATCGACTACCGCACCGCCATGCTTCATGGCGACACGGTAGGCCAGCACTTCGCTGCTCACCGCCTCCCGAGTTACCTGGGGGCGGTGATCGGTGACAAGGGCATCGCCGATGACCACTGTCCCGTCTGCGGGTTCGCGGTATTCGGCAAGGCTGTCCTCGTCCAGATCGAGATCGGCCACCAAGACACGCAGCGGCTTGTCCGCCGACATGTTCTGGATGACCCCGCCTTCCATCAGCAAGGTCAGTGTCGCCTCGACCGGCGAATCATCGACCGGCGTCAACGGACACAGGGGAGAGACCAGGTTGATGGAGGTGTCCGAGATGCAGCACTGCGGCTGAACCCCGTCCATCAGCTCCATCAGCTGATCATCGGTGTCACGAACGCACAGGGCGTCGTACTGTTCGTCGGAGATCTCGAGGACACGCTCATAGGTGCGGGTCTCGGTCACGGTCACGACAACACGGTGAGGCGTTTGATGGTTCATGCGATTCTCCTTGGGTAGCGAGGGCCGCATGACCCCAAGGGGCCAAGACAGCCCCCGTGGGGAACAAACGTTGTGAGGGTTACGCCGCGATGGCGTCGTCACCCGGGAGAGCGGTCACCGCGGCATCCCAGAGTTCCAGGATGTGCACGAGGTGCTGCTCGCTTGCCACCAGTGACACGGCCTCTCGACGCATCGCCTTGCGAAGCGTCTCGATTCCGTTGTGGTCACCGTCGAACTGCTTGAGGTCCAACATCTCCTCCGGCAGCTCATCGATCAGCGCCATCAGCCCCGCCAGCCGCGTCTGGCCGTCGGGAGCGGACAGTGCTGCTTGCCACTCGGGGTAGGTCACCCCGGCAAAATTACCCAGGCGCCAACTGCACCAGGCCTGCACCTGGGGCCATGTCGAGGACGGATCGGGGCCACCCCAAGACACAAGGTCATCCGGTACAGACACCTCCACACCTTCGAGAAGCTGCACGGCACGCGAGCTGAAGACCAGCTTGCTGACCGCCATACGCGCACCAAGGTAGTTGTCGATACGCGTCTCATCGGTGCTCTCCATGAAACAGGCGACGCTTTGCCGAGCACAATTCAGTGCCTCGGCAAGGTCAGGCGTCACCGCATACCCACCAGGGGCCATTACCCGCTGTGCGAGAGAGTTCTGGTTGGATTTCATCATCGTGCTCCATTCGTGAAGACAGGAGCCGGCCCCGGTATCGGGGACGCGGCCCCGATAGGGGTGTGAGAAAAAGTGCTGATCAGTGTCGGCGTGCCGACGTTACGCCGCCTCGCATGCCGCACCCAGGCGAGTGGCCAGGGTGCGAGCCAGCTTGGCCTCGCGGGTCAGGGCGTCGGCATGCGCATGTAGCCATGCCGCATGGACCTGGCGCTCCTCTACCGATTGATAGAGCTTGGCGCTGGCTTCCCTGGCCAATGCGACGCGATGCCGTGCATTGAGCGCGTAGGTCAGATCATCGATCCACTCGGTGAGCCGATGACTGCTGAGCCCGGAGGGCGGGGTTCGCAGGATCTCGTAGCACCACAGCTCGTCGTTCTCGGCGAAGGTGATGCGCAGGACATGCGGTGCAGGCTGCGCTGGGCAAAGCACCAGCTGCTGCATCGAGTGAGGGGTCGTGCGGGAATACATAAGCGTCTCCATTGAGACGAGGCACGCCCCTGTCCGGGGCAGTACCCCGGTGAGGGTGGGAAAAATGCTGATTATTTTGACAGTGGCCAGCGCTTCCACTGATCTCTCTCCAGAGGAGAGTGAATCTCGGCTTTCCTCGGTACCCCTGTTCCGCATGCGGAACAGCCAGAGGCAGCGGGGAAAGCCGGGAGGGGGGCATTGCCCCCTCCTGGCTACTTTCGCATCACGACCGGACAAGATCCAGCAGGTCGTGGAGACGCTCGCGAAGATCCTCGTGGTCATAGCCACAGGCACCGGCGCAGATGGAGAAGGAGAAAGGCCCAACTTCGTCTGACGCCACCCACTGCCTGATCTCAGCCTTGGTGGCCTCGGTCACGCGGGGATCACCCAGCTGATGCAGGGTGTGATGCAGCAGCTCTTCACGGAGCACTCGAATGTCCTGCTCCGACCAGAACGGCTTTTCCTCGACGAGTGGCGCAGCCTGTCGAGCCTCGGGCTCTTTTGGCGTTGCCGGTACGTCGGGTACCGCGACTGGCTTAGGGAACGGGACGACCCGTGCCGATGGCGGTGATGACCGCTCATCGGGTGCCGGGGCACTCAGGTCCAGGGAAAGCTGGACCTCCTCGCGTAGCACGCGAATACGACGCTTGGCAGCCATGGCAGCCTCCTTTCATAAAGAAGGGCCACAGCTCCCCCTGGGGGCACGTGGCCCCATGGGGGTAATCCAGCAGCCCGGCGGGCTACCAGTAGAACGGGTCAGGCTCAGGCTCGACCCGTGGTGCAGGTCGAGGGGGCGGCATGGCCTCCTCCTCGAACTCGAGATGTGGTGCCGTCACCGGATGAAAGCTCCGGTTCCAGACCACGCGATCATTATCGACATCCAGGTAGGCGTGGCGCCCCGAGCTGGGGTGCCAGCAGTAGAGCCAACGCCGACCTTTCACTGTGAAGGGCTGCTCGGCACCGCCACAGGCGGGTACCAGCTTGCCCAACATCGGATCAGTCGCCATGCCCGGCCTCCTCTCGGTTACCTGCACGGAGGCCGCCCCTGACGGGGAAGGCCCCGGCAGGGTGGGTGGAGCACACGAGTCGTGTGCTGGAACGTTCAGGCCTGGCGGCGGGACCGTAGGCTCTGGCGTTGCTGGCGCCGCGCCATCAGGCGTGCGGTGAGTCGGTATTTGGCCTCCAACTGTTCATCAGTGTGGAGATTTAGTCCGAGGATGAGCTCGTGCCGGAGCACCAGCTCGGCATCGCTCATATAGTTCAGCAGGGTGTACCCGCTCGGCACAGCGCCGGGGTGCGCGTTCGCCAGGGCCTGCTGCCTGCGGGCCTCGGCATCTGCGCAGAGGCGGTCAAGACGAGCTTGAGCCGCCTCCACCCCCATGCGCTTCACCCTCTCGAGGGCGATGTGCTCATTGGTTAGCAGCGACATCAAGGCCTCCTCCGATATCGGCTGTGTAGTACATCATCAGGGCATGCTCGATGACCTCGAGATCCGACTTTGCCGGATCATGAACATCCACGAGCCAGACAACGTCTGCGTCGGGATTGTCGAACAGGCACTGCTCCTCCGCATGGTCGCCGTCTTCCGCCAGGCAGCGGAACATGGCGGGCGGGTCGAGCACGGACTGCTCCGGGTCACGGTAGAGCACCGCATAGGACTGGAGTGGCTGCGGGGACTCGGCCCACAGATTCACCAGGCCCGACCCGAGGACGGCAGCATCGAAGCCCAGGGCCTCTTCCAGCTCAGCCATCCGCTCGAAACCGATCGCGCTCATGTCGAGGATTATCTCCTTGGTGTCACTGGAGGTATAAACCTCGAAGTGCTCTTGGAGGGCCTCGAGGCGATCGGCGGGGATGCCTAGCGCCACGGCCTCGCACAGTTGCGGGCGGGGAACAAAGTCTTGCTTGGTCATGGGACTCTCCTTCATCGAAATGCGAAGAGGCCTACCCCGAAGGGTAGGGCCCTCCGGGGGTCAAGCGACGATCACGCCGCCTTGTTGTGGCACTCCACCAGGAACGCCTCGAGACGCGCCGACAGGGTTCCATGCTGTGCACGGTGGTCGTCGTCACGCCTTTCGGTCTTCAGCGCATCCTCGGCCAGGCCCAGGACGTGCTGCATGGCCGCGTAGGTACGCTCAGCCTCGCCGATGGCGCCTGAGAGCATCCCGGCCTTGACCAGCAGGGGCAGCCCCTTGATGCCAGTCTCGAACAGCTCAATGGCTTCCCGGGGGGGCATCTCGCGGCCGTAGCTCTCGAACGAGGCAAAGGGGGCGATGGCACTGGCGTAGGCCAGGGTCTCAAGCTCGGTCTCGCAGTGTGGCATGGCGCATTCCAGCACCAGCCAGTGACCTTGAAGATCGCTCGGAGCGCCGGGGTAGCCGACGAGTTCTGCCAGCTCGCTGGCCTCGTCCTCTCCTGACGCCACGAAATCGACCACCAGACCTTCCGAGGGGCCGAAGAGGTTATCCAGCACCTCGTACTGATCGACGACCTCCAGCAGCGTTGCCGCGCCGACAGTCAGGCACATGATCGGGAACGGCGTCAGTGCACCATGGACGAGCGTCGGGGCGGGGGTGAAAGCGGACATGGGTGTGCTCCTTGGTTGTGGCCAGGCGCACGCCCTCCCTGACGGGAAGGTGCCCGCCAGGCTGGGGAACTGCTCAGGCGCCAGCTGGCGCCCGCAGTGGGTTGGGAAAATGCTGATTGTTTTGACAGTGGCCAGCGCTTCCACTGATCTCTCTCCAGAGGAGAGTGAATCTGGGGTTGCCGTTGCCGGCTCTCTACAACCGGCAAGGGCAACCCAAGACATCATGACTCTAGCGCGTCGTCGACCTGATGACACCCTGCCGACGTGCCCCTCAAGGGCGCGAGAAAAGAGAGGCTGCCCCCCGCTTGCGCGGGAGACAGCCTGATCGCCACTAGGGCGGAACACCCATCAGGCAGCCAATTCTGCCGTCAGGGTCTGCTCCATCAGCCGGAACAGGGTCTTCTGCAAGTCCTCGACCTGGTCGATCACCACGTGGTTCGAGACGAACCTCGCGATGGCACCGGACACGACACCGATGCCGATGACCTCCACGCCGCTGGCGGTGCAAAGATCGATCACCGCCTGGGTGGCTTCCGGGTCATCCGGGTCGCCGTCCGTCACGATGATCAGCATCTTGCGCTCCTCCTTCGTCTGAACCAGCTCGAAGGCGGAGTACCAGAGCGCTTCTGCCATGGGCGTGGTGCCGGTCGGCGCGAAGGTGAACTTGCCCGCGTTGGGCGCCACCCTCTCACCATGTCGCACCGCGCTGAACACCGGCTGGTGTCCATCGCCCCCGAAGTAGGTGACCGCCGGGTTGACCCCGTTGATCGCCTCCAGCGCCATGCCGATCGCCATGGCAGCCTTGCTGGCCACCTGGTACATGCGATCGCCACAGTCGGCCTGACGGTTCATCGATCCGCTGGCATCCACCAAGAGGTGGACCGCGGTGTTCGGACGCCGCTTGGTCGTGTTGCGCTGGAACACCCGGGTATCGCCGGACTGCAGACGATGAAGACGACTGGCATCGACCCGCTTGCCGTGGCGAACGGTGCGCCGGGCCACCCGTTGGCTGGCCTGCACCATCCCCTGCAGCTGAGTGCGGATACGACTGGTAGTGCGCTTCACCTCATCGCGCATCGCATTCCCGGCAGCATCTCGAGAGATGATGTCGGCTGCTTCCCGCACGGTCCGGTAACTCGCATCACCACCACGTCGTGCGACACCATCCAGCTCCTCACGGAGCGACTGATGGGCATCGCCGATGTGGTCGCCCTCTCCTGCCGAAAGCACCTGCTGCAGGACCTGAGCAGCATCGTCGCCTGATGGGGCATCCTTTGCCCCGGCGCCGCGGCTGCCAGCCGGCTGCGAACTCGCATCATCCCCTTTCGAGGCGTCCGCTTGACCGCCCTGCCCCTGGTCATCGCCAGAGGCCTGTTGGCCGTTCGCATCATCACCATCCCCCTCACCGGCGCCAGCACCTCGCTGTTGCGAAGCGTCGTCACCCTGAGAGGCATCGTCACCGCCCTTCCCAGCCTGACCATCCTGGTCATCGGCGCCGTCACCCTGCTGGCCGTTACCGCCGGCCTGCTGGCTGTCGTCGCCATCCTGATCACCCTGATCATCCTGACCGGGTGACCCAGAGCCCTGGGAAGCACTGTCATCAGGATCACCGCCGCCGGCCTGTTGCTGTGCCTGCTGCGAATCACCTTGATCACCCTGCTGCTGTTGCTGGCGCTCCTTCTCCGCTTCCTCCTGAATCATCTTCAGGATTTCTCGGGCCAGGTGCATCGCCTCAGCCGTGTTGCTCAGGGCCGGCACCTTGCGCAGAAGCGCATGGAGCCGTACTTGCACCCCCCTCGGGAACTTCCTCTCGAACACCACGCGGGTGGCCTCGAGGATGTCCGAGATGGCGTCCTGCCCCACCACGCGGCATTGCAGGTGGTAGAGACAGAAACCCTCCAGGATGGAGGCCGCCGGGGAGTCATCGTTGGGGATCTGGTAATGGCCTGCTGCCGCCATGTACCGCGCCACCTCGTTCAGGGAACGGGCGGTGCCGGGATAGATCGCGATCATCTCACGCTCGATCCGAGCATCCTCAACGATGTTGAGCAGGTGCTTCAGCGTCCCCTTGCCCATGTCCACCGAGAAATCGGTGAACCGGACGTGGGCTGCCTCATGCGCCAGGTAACCCCACAGAGCATCCTTGTGGGGCCAGTCTTCAGGAATGTTGGGTACCACGATGCTCTTGCCATCGGTGTACGCCATGTCCTGACCAATCTTGACCTTCACACCGAACTTGCGCCCGTAAGCAGCAGCCACGATGGGAAGGGCATTCTCGATGGTACGTCGCTTCATGGATTTCATGGTGGTGCTCCTGCATCAAAAGCGGGACAGACCACCCCCCGGAGGGTGTGGTGCCCCTCAAGGGTTTAGAAATGGAAGCTCGGGAGTCCGACCAACCTGTTTTCGAACGAATCGGGGTAGTACCGCTCCCCGACTCCATCCACTGCCTGAGGCAGCGTTAGCTCATGCCCCACGACCGGGGCCAGCCAGCGTATGACCGGCTCCCAGTGCTCCCTGCGGCCGTCCGAGGAGATCTCGAAACAGCCCGGGGCTTCGTGGTGGATGAGGATCAGTGCCGTAACAACGAACCAGTCGTAGGGCTTGCACTCGGTATTGCAGTGCATCCACTTCTGGTTCTCCGGATCGAACACGTTGGGCAGGATGAAGGACTGTGCTTCATGGCCTACCAGCCGATCCCCGTTGAACCAGGTGGCTTCGCCGGTGAAGTCATTCCCCTGACCGGTGACGAACAGCTTGTCCGCCTTTCGGACGCCCTGCTTTCCTGGGCCGTAGCACAGAGTAATAGGACAGTCCTTGTAGAACCCTCCGGCGCTTGTCGAGCTGTCCGGGAGGTTGTTGAAGGCGAGTTTCAGCTTGCTCTTGAAGGCGGCCCACTGCTCCTCGGGAACAGAGGCCTTCTGGGTGTAGTAATGCATGTAGCGCATGGCACGTCTCCAACGCGTGCGAGGTCAAGTCCCCGGGCGGGAACGACGCCCCGCCTGGTGGCAAGAAAGGTGAAGACCGCGCCACCCGAAGGTGGCGCGTGACCGGGGTTTACCAGGCCCAGTCTTCTTCATCATCCAGCTCCGGGACCGGGACCGGTTCAGGAGCGGGAGCCGCCTGCATCGGCATGGCCGGTGCAGTTGGCTGGACAGTCGCCGGGGCCGGCGTGGGGAACGCGACTGCGCTGCTCTCGACCTCATCCTCCTCTGCGACGGGCGCAGGGGACTCGTCGGTCTCGAAATCAGCGAAGAAGCGATCCATCGACGCCTGGAGCGCCTCGGGTGAGGCATCCAGCGCCGGCTCGGCTTCCGCCACAGGCATGGTTGGCTCTGCCTCCTGGGCGGGAGCCTCGGACGTCACCTCCTTCTCATCGCTGGCGCGATGCGAGCTTGGCGACTCCGCCTGCTGCGGCGTTTCCACCGGGCTTGAACCCTGTGCCGGCTGGTCCGTCGACTGAGACTGCGCATCAGCGCCAGCAACGTCGGGGACAGTCGGTTCGGGGGTCGGCTCGGTAGCTGTGGGAGCCGTTGCAACATCGGTAGCAGACGGGGCCGGAGCCGGGTCTGCAGCGAGGCTGCTGGGATCGGGCGCCATGTCCTGCACCTGGACGGTGCCGTTGGCATAGCCCTCGATCTTTTGCCGGTCACAGCAGATCAACACTGCCGCCACCACCTGGTACAGGTAGGGCGCCAGGATGCGTCCTCCAGAGGCATACGTCGCGTACCCCTTGATCGTCTCATTCAGCAGACGGGCAAGCGGATCGAACGCTGCGTTGAGGAAGGACAGACCATCCACCTTGTCGTACAGCTTCTGAAGGGTCGGCCGCGTGGAGGTCAACAATTCTGACGCTCCACGAAGCTTCTCTTCGTAGAAGGTGTTGGCCTCCTTGACGATCTCCGAGAAGAGATCATTGCCAAGGCTTTCCACCTGCCGGCCGAGCTGTTGCTCGGAGGCAGCGCCGGCGGGCCGGATGTGGTAGACCGCGTAATCGAACCCGATCCGCTTCTCTACCACGCTACGGGGCATCGCGCCTGCGCGGATGATGTCCTCGTAGCCCGGGTTGTCGGCAATCCACGCCTCAACGGCGGTGTCGTACTGCGTCAGGAAGGTCTGGCGGACCTCCTCGAACTCGTCCTTGATCTGGTCGAGCTGCTTCATGATGGTATCCAGCCGCTCGGCCGGTACCGCCCATCCGCTCATGAAAGGCAAGCCATAGTGCGCCAGCACGCGGCGAGCCTTGGTCTTGAGTCGAGAGAAGCCCTTGAGGCGAGCGGGGTCGCAGATCTTCTTGCTACCCAACAGCGCCAGCTTCTCCGGAGGAATTTCACCTCCGACACCCAACTTCAGGTCCTTCGGATCAAGACGGGTTTGGCCGCTCCAGATATCGAAGTCGGCATGGATCACGCACACCTGGTCCAGATGCTGGATCTGAGACGCGGTAGTGGTAGTAGAGGGAGAGATCATGGTGGTGCTCCTTAACGAAAGAAGCCCACCAGATGCACCTGCCCTGTCGGGTGGTGGCACCCGATGGGCTAGGTCATGGAAGGTATATTGCTGATTGTTTAGTTGAACGTGGCCAGCGCTACCACGTTTTTCGCTCTCCAGAGGAGAGGAAACCTTTTTCCAGAATCGCCTCAGCGGCGAAGCGGTTCTGGAAAAAGGCGAGCATTGCTCGCCCCTTCCTTGAAGTTACCAGAAACAAGAGTCCACGTCTTCTATTGCCTCGTCAAGTGGCGCGAGCGCCTCTTCATCGACGATGTTACGTGGCGCCAGCGACTCCGTGACGGTGACACGGTAGCGCTCTGACGGCGGGCTCCGGTACTGCTCTACATCACCCTCCTGGAGGTTGCCGGCTTGCTCGTTGAGCAGCCGGGAGTAGTTGATACGTCCCTTGGCCTTGTAGCGGGTCACCATCACGCCGGCATAGTCGGCGTAGAAGTATTCCCCCATCAACTCCTTGAGACGGTCCAGATGCGGCGCCTGATGGCCCTTGAGCACCTTGATGCGTGCCTCGAGCTCATCCAGCTCCGTCTGATAGGAGCGATACTGCTCCGCGGCGTAGATCCACTCCTTCGCCACGTTCCCCTCGGGGATGAACAGGTCACGCTCCGGGTCCTTGGGTGGCTCCTTGCGGTCCAGGACCTGCCGCCAGAACTCGGCGGCAGCCTGGATCAGCTTCCTGAGCAGGAGCTCGTTCAGCTGGATCTCGAAGACCTCAAGCCCATGCTGCTGATGCCAGAACACCAGCCAGCCACGCTTGGCCCCTGTCACCAACATCTGGTGCTGGACCTGGCAGTAGTAGAGCTTGAACGCTCGGCTCTGCCGGCCGTCGGCCATCACTTCGGCCCACACCTTGTCGCTGGGGCACTTCAACTCCACCGGTTCGTTGGCTGAGTTCAAGCCGTCCAGTGAGGCCCTCATCAGAGGGTGCACGGATGACTCGACACAGACCGGGAACACGATGTCGTCGGCATGCTCCTCGTACGCCTTGCGGGCAAGCGCCTCGTTCTCTCTCCCCCGGCGAACCAGAGGATTGAGGCTGAGATCGACTTCCCGGGCGAAGCCGGACTTCTCGGCCCACAAGCGCCAGCGCGTCTTGTAGGGCGAGCGGTCCAGCAGGATGGCCGCGTCGGTGGCGGTGATACCGCCCTTCCGCCATGCCAACCAGGCGTCATCGCCTTGGGTCAGATCGACGATCTTCATGTAGCCCTCCTCTCTGGATCAGAGGGCAGAGCCCCGCCGTCAGGCGGGAGCTCCACCCGGGGCGGGGTCAAAAACCAACGCCATCCTCATCATCGAAGCGATCCTCGGGACGAGGGAACTCATCGTGACCAGGGGCGTGGTGCTTGGCCGGTTCAGCAGGTGCCGCTTGCTGTTCCGGTGTGGCAGAACCCTGCGGCGCCGTGGCGTCTTGGGGTTCCTGGGGAGGTTGATCCGCCTGGGTGGCGGCCTTGGCCTGCTCGAGGCGAGACAGGGCATACGCCTTCTGCTCGGCACTCGGGAAGCTCTCCCTTACCCACTGCTCTGCCGGCGTCCAGTTGTTCAACTGCTGGGAACGCTGGATGGCCTTCTGGAGCATGGGCTCGATCGCTGCCTTCTCAGGATCAGTGAGCTCACGAAGCGGGGCCTCGTCCTGCTCGCTGCCCTGAGGGCGCTGGAAGCTATGACTACCCTGTTGGGTCACGTCGACCTCGCCGCCAACGATGCGTTCTGCCTCGTCGTTGTCGTAGATCCCCGTGAAGCCAAAGGCCAGGCGAGAGCACTGGATCATCGCCTTGTGGCGATGAAACCGTTTGATGTGCGTCTGCCACGGCCCGTTCTTGGTGTAGCCATTCTTCACGAAGGGTTCGCGGTACACCTCGTCGAGGTATTCGCGGACCCGGATCGGGCGGTCGATGTCCTTGCGGTACATCACGCACTCGATCCACACATGGCCATCTACCTTGGCGCCGGGCATCCTCACCATCTCGCCGGAATAGACGAACTCCATCCCCGCGTACTGGGGGTGGTTGTTGATGATGCGTGCCCAACCGTCGACCCCAACCACTGGCACGATGCCGTTCTGCTGGTCAGGGAAGGCGTAGATTTCCTTCGTGAAGGGGTTCAGCTGGTACTGGTCGGCCACGATCATGAGCATCACCATCTGCTCGTTGGTCGGGGCTGAGCCATCACGCTGCTTGAAGACCGTGGTCTTCAGCGTGTCCAGCAGGACCTTTTCTTCGATCTCGAATCGCTCGGCGAAACGGGTCAGCAGCTTCCGCTTCTCGTTCTGAGCGGCGGGATGCTGGTGGACAGTTGCATTGCTCATGGCAGTCTCCTCATGCAGAAAGCGGAGATACCACGCCCCGAGGGGCGTGGTGTCCCCCAGGGGGAGCCGCTACCGGGTGGTAGCGGCTAGCAGGTCACGGCCGGAGCCGTTGGTTAGAAGTAAGCGTCCATCTCGGTGCAGCCGATGGCATCGTAATCCAGCATGGGCACCACCAGGCCCAGGGCCTCAGCGTCCACGCGCATGGATGGTGCATCGAACTCGAACCTCTCGATGAACGGCTGGAGGGATTCCCAGTTGGTGAAGTTGATCAGATCAAGCTGCCCATCGCAGATCTCGATCGTGTCGCCCTCGCTGGTATTGAACTCCTCGCGCCACCGCTTCTGCAGGTACAACAGCATCAGGAACGGCTTGTGGCCGGCTACTGCTGTGAACGACCCGCCTCCCTCGAGGGTGTCGGGGTTCACTTCGTTGACCTGCATCTTGCGATCCACAACGATACGGGCCGCCCCGGTGTCCATCAGGACGTTGGGGAGATACCCGTCAGCATCGTTTTTTTCAACGTCAGGGGCATCCTCGCCGTGTTTGAAGCCCAGCCGCTTGGCTGCCTCAACGAACACACCGCGAATGAACCCCTTCCTGAGCGGAATAGTTGACTGATCCTTGGGGGGAAACAGCAGCCAGCTCCACTCTGCCATGCCCGGCTGGGCATTCATTTCCTGTGCAACGTCACTCATATCAACCTCACGTCATCTGCGTTTACCACCTGCCCACTTGGATCGCGGCGGTGATGAGATGGGAAGAATGGTCTCGGTGCCAGGGGTCGTGAGACACCCAGCACTTCCGGGACACACATTCAGGCCGGAAGCCTGGGAGGAAGGCCACGCCGGGCACCGAAGTGCCCGGCGTGAACCGGGGACAAGCCAATGGGCTTAATCGTCCCCCTGATCGCCGTCCACCCATTGGTCGCCGAAGGTATCGCTCGCGATGCGAACGATGGCCTCCTTCTCCTCAGGGCGTGCCCGGCGCAGCAGGGCTTGATCAAGGGCATAGGCCAGCGCGTTGCGCTCCCCTTGGGGATTGACCGCCTTGTGGAACCGGATCGAGAGCTTGGCCCAGCGAACCAGTGTCCGAGTCGACATCGTGATAGCGATTTCGCCACCCATGCCCTCCTCGCCCTTGAACAGGCGACGGATTTCATTGGCAACGCTGATCATGCGATCACGAAGGTTCTCGGGCAGCCGCCCCGCCACAGCGGCGAGGATCTTGGCTTCCACCTCCGGCTTGGCATAGTCCACTTCCACGATGCGGTAGCGGTCCATGGCAGCCAGGTTCTGCATGGCGATGCCCTGGTACAGGCCCGTGGCGTCACCATTGCCGACCGAGTTGCCGGTCACCACCACCCGGAACATCGGGTGGGGCTTGATGACCTCGCCGGCGTTCTGGGGGATGACCAGGGGCCGCCCTTCCAGCACGTCGTTGAGGCCGGACAACTCGCCGGGGTCCATCATGTCCACCTCGTTCAGGAGGAGGATGTGCCCTTCACGCATGGCCACCGCGAGGGGGCCGTGCTGGAAGGTCATGACAGGCGTCTCTCCAGGGACACGGGACATCAGGGTGTGATGACCGATGAGATCCGTCACTTCCATCCGGCCGTGGCAGGTCACCTGCTGGACCGGCCAGTTGAGCCTGGCGGCCACTTCGCAGATCCCGGAGGTCTTGCCTGAACCCGTCGGGCCAGTGACATACAGCGCGTCACCGGACGGGTCTCGCAGGAAGGCCAAGAGCTCCCGAAGGAACACTCGGCGGAACGCATAGCCGTCGCTCTTGGCGGGGATATGCGGGTTGCTGGCATCGGCAAAGCCGAGCGCCATCACCTTGGCCGGAACTTCGAGGCCAAACGTGGTGGCAACGGGGAACTCCTGGTAAGGGGCTGAAACGGTCATGGGTAGATCTCCAGTCAAGTTGGCCTTGAGCCGAGAGACACCCATCCCCTTGCGGGAGTGGGCTCCCGGCAAGGGCAGGTAAGGTCAGACGAAAGTTGCTGATTGTTTCGGGAGGCCAGCGCTACCTCCTTCTGCGATGCCGAAGCATCACGAGAATCGGATGTCCGAGGGGTGCTGTTACGACGGCACAACACCGCTTGGGCATACGACCATCGGGCCCGCATGGGCCGGTGTCGCGAGGGAACAGCAGAGGGGGCGATGCCCCCTCTGTGTCCTTCTCTTCAAGATCTGCGCAGAATCGGCTCACGGCGGCCGTTCTGGACGCGACGAATCCGACGCTCCCAGAGGGCGTAGGAGATTTTCCGAGCCGCGAGGCGAGCCACCCATACCAAGACCGCACCGACCAGCAGCATCAGAATGCTGCTCATGGCGAGCCAGGTAAGGATGTCCATTTCTACGTAGATACGAGTCAAGCGTTCCATGGGAAGTGCTCCAAGCAAGGCAGGGAGCACTCCCCATCACGGGAGGTGCTCCCCGTGAGGGTTGAAAAGGCCAGAGGCCAGAGGTCAGTCCGCGGTTGCCCAGGCGTAGCTGAAGGCAGCGCAGGCCAGAGATGCGATGCTGATACCGAACAGCAGCGTCGGCAGTTGATCCATGAGGGCGATCTCCAGGTTGGGAGGACACCGCCCCCTGCCGGGAGAAGTGTCCCGGCGTGGGTCAAACATGCATCAGAAGGAAAGCACAACACCCTTCCGCTGGTAGGCGGGAGCATCGTACTGGTCCCAGCAGCTGCCGAGATCGACAGGTGCTGCTTCCTCAGACTGCTGCTTCTTCTGGCAGGCCAGGGCCTGCAGGGAAGCGACACAGCGCAGAGACGCCACATTGGCAGCGTTAGCTACCGTGTGGTGAACCCCGGAGCGACGAGCCGCAGCGGCTGCGGTGACGACGCCCTTGGAGACTCCGGCGTAAACGGCCGGGGTCGACTTAGCAATGCCCTTGGCAATGACAGGGATGGCCTGTCGTGCCGTCTTGACCAGCAGTTTGACGATGAGCCACAGGATGGCCGCACACAGAATCAGACCACCGATCAGGATTTGCAGGGTGAAAGCTTCAACGTTGCTCATGAGAGATTCCTCATCAATTGGCAGAGGGCACTCCCATATAGGGAGTGGGCCTCCCTAGTGGGTAGGTAATGACCTCAGACGAATCCGAGGGTCTGGCAAGGGTGCACCGGAACGAACTCACCGAAGCGAGAACGAGCAGGTAGCGGACACAACAGCGCCACAGTCAGATGACTGAGGGGTGCTGAGCGAACCATGGGGGTAACGGCCTGAACAACGGGCCGCCGGGAGGTGAACGCAGGGCGCACGACTCCACGGGACACGACAAAGCTGCAAGCAGCATCATCGCAGGGGTCTCGCCGGAGCGAGAGGTGCCACAGAACGTGGCGGGGAAAATTGCTGATTGTTTGGGAAGGCCAGCGCTACCTTCAGGTGCAAGCCGCAGAGCGACTTAACATCCCCAATATAAACCATCATTCCCGGGGTGACACCCCTCTCGTCGTGCCCTTAAAGGGCGTTTCCCGACAGGGGGCGGGAGTTGACACGGAGGTATGGTGACGGGGCGTTTACCAAAAACCTGTCACTATGGATGGATTCGCCATGACTGACACCGCCGTCGCTCAGAGCCCCAGCGCTCAGGCCGCCGCACAAACCACCGCCCCCACCCGGGGGAAGTCCCAGAAGTCCGAGCCGAAGCCGGTCTACTCGCGCCCGATCTTCAAGCAGAACCTCACCGTCTACACCCTGCAGGCACAGCGCGTGGTCGAGCGCTCCCTGACTCGGGTCAGCTACAGCCTGTTCTCTCTGGACGTGATCCTGCAGATCATCGGCGTCCGCGAGCAGGTCGACGAAGTGTCCCAGATCGTCCAGGGCCATATCGCCAAGGCTGACGAGCAGCTGGAGGAGAAGATCCAGCAGATGGATGTCCTGTTCACGCAGCATGAGATCCAGGACGTGCCCAGCTACACCAACCCCATCAGCCTCGACGTCGAGATCACCTCCCCCCAGGTGGCCCAGTTCCTGCGGCTCGTGCGCAAGCTCGACAGCCTGATGGCCAAGATCGACAGCCTTTGGCTGCATGGCCTGCTGACCAGCAAGCAGCGTACCCAGGCCGGCCTCGAGTGGCAGCAGCTGCTCAACCGCCTGGCCTCCCGCATCATCGGGGTCGAGAAGCGTGCCCGCGTGGCCGCCCATAACCAGGGCAAGCACGAGGAGGTGGACGCCGCCGCGCCGTATCGCCATGACAGCGAGGTGGATGGCGACATCGACGACGAGGAAGATGCCAAGGCAGCGGACAAGCCCGCCGCCGGCGCCAAGAAGGCCTCCGCCACCAAGGCCGACAAGGATGGGGAGAAGGCTGACGATGCCACCAAGGCCACTGCCGAAGTGGCGTCGAGCACCTGATAGCCCGTCACGACGCTTCATAGCCCCTCGCCCACCGTGGTCGCAGGGGCTTTTTTGGGCCTGGTTATTTGCCCATATCGAGGGCTTGCGTAATCGCGTCGATCAGTAGAATGGAACCAGAAGACGACACCAACACGCCCCGCCGGGGCAGAAACAAGGGGACAGGACGATGAAGACTCTCACCAAGCTAACCGGGATTGCCCTGCTGGCGACCACCATGGCCGGCTGTGCCACCACCACCACGACCGCTAGGTACAGCGAGGACAACAGCCGCGCCTACAACCTGGCGCAGGCAGGTGGTCTGCACAAGGCGCGTGATACCGCCCTCGGGGACGATGAATACAGCTCGGCGATGACCAACATCACCAACGCATTCAGCGACGCAGCTCTATTCAACAGCTCCGCGGGCCTGGGGCTGTCCGGTGGAGCCTCACTGGGCCTGGGGCTTGCTGGCGCTCTGTTTGCCGCACCGGGGCACATGGAACGGGACAGCGCCTTTGCCTTCGTTCCCACCAGCGAAGCGGCGTCTCGGGAGGAAGCGAACGAGTTGCTGCGGGACAGCTTCTTCAACGCGGTGCAGGAGGCTGCTGCCGATCTGGGGTATGAGGTCGATTACAAGGGCACCGACCTTCGCCACTCGGCCGCTCACGGCAGAACTGCCATTGGCATGGTTGTGGTGAGCGAAGAGGACAACTGCTACGGGTACGATAAAGCGAACTCCGCTGACGAGATGTGCATCGTAACCCTGCAGGTGCCCGAACTTGGCGAGAAAACGTTGTCAGCACCGCAGGGCATCAGCGTGCAGGGGCCGGTCTACGCCTACCCCGCCACGGACCATAAGAAGTCCATGCGCTTCTTCTTCCTGCCCAACGAGGACGCCACCATGGCCAAGCTCCCGCTGGCCGTTAAGATCTCCGAGCACATGCCGGAGTGGTTCTTCCTCTACCTGGCACCGGAGGACGACCAGCCGCCGATGATCCTCGAAAAGGGTGAGCCGGAGCTGTTCATCAAGCGAGCATAAGCTCGATCCCAGTGTGACCCACAGGGGCCGGCCGCCGATGGCGACCGGCCCCATTGTATCAGCGGCTGTTTTCGATTCTCAGCTCATCGCGAGCGTTGGCCCGGAACTCGTCGAGGTCGGTATCCTCGAAGCGGCCCAGGGTCCGATCGATGGCGTCGTTGCGATTGGCATCGATGTCGAGGTGTGAGCCCGTGCCGGTGATCGACTCCAGATCGAAGTCCATGGTGCCCTTGTAAAGCCCGTTGGACTGAAGGATACCCAGCCATTCATCGAGGTTCACGTTGTCCCAGTTGACCTGATCCAAACTGGCGATGGGGATGCCACCGCAGTTGGGACTCTCCGGGCTACCCCAGCTCATGCCCAGCTGGCTGCGAACCTGCTGCTGCATGATGCGAGACAGAGGGGAGTTGAAGGTGCAGTAGACCTCGCGTTTCTCGATGCACGCCCCGAGGACCTTTGTCTTGCAGTAGGAACCGACGTAGTGGGCCGACTTGAGCTGGCGCTTGGCGTTCATCTCGAACTCTTCCTCCTCACATTTCCAGATCAGCTGGATCACCAGCATGGTCACAACATAGATTTGGTAGGCGGTCATGGCCATGCTGAGGAAGCTGGCGCCTTGGGCGCCGAGGAGCTGCTCGCTGAACGATTGAGCTGCCTCACCACCCGCACCTTCGACAATACCTCCCGCGCCTGTCTCAGCTGCTGCATTGGTCAACGTCTTGCCGGTCATCTCGGCGACTTTTTCCTTAAGCGGCTGTACGGCATCGAGGATGGCATCCTGTACCGTGCCTTTCATGGTGTCGAAGGCACCCGTCACGCTATCCAGGCGTGAGGTAAAGGGCTGGGTCACCGTGGACCAGCTATCCACGGCAGGATCGCGCAGCAGCTGGTAGGCCCCTTTCATGGCACTGAACGAGCTGCCGTCTTCCAAACCTATGATGGCCGAGTCGATCTTGGGCACCGCCATGATCAAGGTCAGGTAGTCCTTGAGGGATACCCCAGACGGCTTTTCGCAGCAGTCCACCACTCCACCGACGGCCTTCTTGCACTCGCCGGCATCGCCCTTGAAGACTGTGCAGGCCTGGCCGGTCTGCCCCTCGGCGCAGGTCATGTCGGAGACCATGTTGTTGGCCGCATTCATCATGGCCGTGGCCCGGGCGAAGTCCTGACTCTGCTCAGGCTGGAAGTCGAAACACTCGCTACCCATGCAGCGGATCGGGCCCGCGCAGGTATATTCGCCTTCCTTCTCCAGGGTGGGGATTTCGTAGCTCTCGCCGCAGTCCCATGTCTCGTCGTGAACGTAGCAGGTACCCTTCGACCCTTCAGCACCATCGACGCACTCGGACTTCACGAAGCCGCACTGGGGGTCATTCTCGTACTGTGCGCACTCCTCGATGGCCTCACCGCTGGAGACGCACTGAGTGTCACCATACTGGTCAGTCCAGCAGGTCTCGGTGCCCTGGTCGTAATCGCAGGTCAGGGGCGTCACATCGACACGAGCCGCCAGGCGATCAACATTGGGGATCGGCGGCGCTGTCAGCTGCTTGTAGATCGGATCTCCTGGGCAGACATAGAAACCATCGATGTCGACACAGTTCCGAGGGTTCGCCGGGTATTGGGAGTAGGAGCCATCACAGAACTCTTCCAGAGTCGCAACGGCATCGTCGATACAGCCATCCGGAGCCCAGTAGTCATAAACCACCGTGAAGAACTGGGCGAGCCGCATGAAGGTGCGGCTGTCGAAGGTGTCATCGACATGGGTGCCGTACCAGCTCTTCTTGTAGTTGTTGTGGAACACGTAGAGATCGATGCCCTTGGCCATCAGGTTCTGCACGGCCGGCGACGTGCTCCCCCAGTCGTCGTCGTTACCGATGATGACGATGACCTTGTGGACCTCAGGGTCGGAGCGCCAGTTGAAGTTCTGGGCTGTCCAGTTGATCACGTTCCAGGAGCTGGTCTGACCGCCCTCGGTACCAATGCCATTGATCCAGCGCTGGAAGGCATTGATGTCGTAGGTCAGCTTGCGGTGCATGGTCAGGTGGTTGTCGTTGCGCATGGCAACGCCACCGACACGCAGGTTGGCGCTACGCCCCTGGCTAAGCAGGGTGGCGAAGTTGCTCACCCCCTCGCGCAGCGCCGCGATCTCGGCATCCATCGATGCCGAACGGTCAATGATAAACACCAGGTCCGTGGGCTCAGTGTCGATCTCGATGTGGTGGGTGATGGTGCAATCGCCTTCCGGCTTGTTGCGACGTGTGCACTGGTAGTAATCAGGGACGTGGGCCTCGAACGAGGACTCCTTCATCTGCTCGTCGACGCTGCAGTCAGCGAACCCCTCCGTGATCAGGTCGATGTTGTCGTAGGTGTCCCGACTGGAGTTGAGCATGGGGTCATTGGAGAAGTCCGGACGGGACTGCTCGCCGGCCTTATGGATGACCTCATAGGCCATGCCCTGTATGGAGGTAGGCCCGCCAGGGCGGGTGACCTCGGAACGCATGCCGGAAAGCGCTGTTCCACCAATAGCATTCAGGCCCGGGTCCGATGACGCCTCGGACTTGAGGTTGCTCTCTGGCTGCGAGTGCGGGAAGTTCGAGCTTCCACCCTCCTCGCTCTGGGCATCCGGAAAAAGCTCGTTGAGAGAAATGTCCCCACCGCCCGGGAATGTGACCTTGCCGTTGTCGAAGCTGCCGATGTCGCTCGGGGCTATGGTTTCACCGAAGCCCTGCCCCTCGTTGGCTTGTCGAGCGGTATCGGCGGGAGTTGGGAGGTTGCCGACGGATTGCGCGAATGCCGCCACCGGCATGTAGCACATCAGCATGACCATCATCCAAGCAATGGCACGATAGAACATTCCGTGGCGGGTCATGCGATACCTCCTTGAGGGCGAGCCGCAGCGATGGCCTGAAGGACAGAACGCCTCAGCCCGTGGATGTCATAGCCACGGCGCTGGACGGGATACCTGAGAAGAGGCAAACCGGCTTTCTCAAAGGCGCCGTTGACAAAGCGATCACGGCGCCGGCGGTCCCCACGGAAGTGAGAACGGTCGTCCAGTTCAATACCGCAGAGGATGGTGCCGTTGTCACGATCGCAGATGATGAAGTCGATATGCTTGGAGCTGATACGCGTGAAGGCACGCCACCACCCTCGGGTCTGGGACCTGCGACCATGTACTGTCAGTACATCGGCGATGCGCACCTTGGCCATGACCAGGTGGCTGCCGCCGATCGCCCGTTCCAGATGCTGGTAGAAACGCCACTCGGCATTGGTGAAAAGCCGTTTCTGAGCCTTGTAGGGGTATCTCATCCGCCAACCGGCAACCCCCAGCACAACGGCGACGAGCAGCCCGCCAGCGATCCAGAGCTCTGTCATACCCACACCTCACCAGTTGCAGCAGTCATTCCAGCGCCAGATCGTGTAG
This sequence comes from Halomonas terrestris, assembly GCF_049166755.1. Lineage (NCBI taxonomy): Bacteria > Pseudomonadati > Pseudomonadota > Gammaproteobacteria > Oceanospirillales > Halomonadaceae > Halomonas > Halomonas terrestris. Next base: position 141,167 of record NZ_JBMHFZ010000009.1, read on the forward strand.
ATGGGATCGTTGCCGATACCAGGGATCGTCCTACCCAGGCCCCAGCGCAGCGTGGACTCGCCAATCACATGAGCACGCTCTGTTTCGGGGAGCGGGTAGATCAGGCTGAACTTGTACTGGCTCTTCGGCAGGGTCGGGCGGATATGGCCACCGCCACACATGGCAGAGGTGCCCATGGTCTGCCACGCCAGGCCCCGGCGATGGAGCGCGGCCATCACCCGCGTCTTGAGCAGGCTGCTGGTGCGCATCACGTCATCGCCACCCGTCTGATGGCCCGATATCGGATAGATGGCGCCCCACGCGCCGGCGCACCAGAACATCGAGGTCAGCGGACGCCCGGCAGTGGATGACACGGCATCAGCGGTGCAGGCCGCCGCGGCGATCGGGTTAGCCACAGCCGCGGCTTCAGGATTGGTGAAGAAAGCCAGCTCGGAGTTGTTCCAGGTCGGGTCGAGCTCGCTGAGATACATCAGATCCAGGTCGGTATAGCCGTCCGCGTTGCACTTGCCGGAGACAAACATGTCCATGATCAGCATCAGCGGGAAGGCGTAGTAGTGATAGTGCATGAACGAACCATCACCACCGTCGTAATCGGTCCCACCGTGCATGCCCTGGAACGTGCGATCCATGGGGAATCTTGTGCCGTTCAGCACGGACGAGCAGCCTGGTACCCGCTGGAATTCGACCAGACGGGCGGGCTCCCAGAACGAAGTGACCACACCTGGATGGGGCACGCCTTGGTTGTCCTGGCAGGCGCAAATCTGGCGATCCGCAGCGTCCTCGGGAACCGTGTTGCTGCTGCCTCCCAGCGGCACGCCGGCGACCCGAATGGGGAATAGGCAATTCCAGCACACGTCCGTCACGAGCTTGGGACCGATCAGGTTCGAGTTGGAGCAGCCGGGATCTGAGGCAAGAGCATTGCTGGTGCCCAAGCCAAGGGTAATCGCGAGGAGAGCCCCACTGAGAAGTCGTTTCATGCCACCCCCACCTTGCGAATGCTGAAATCCATGGCGACCGCCTGTGGACGGCCGTAGAAGTACCCTTGGTGCAGGTCCACCCCGCTAGCCCGGGCCGCATCACTGGATGACTCGATGCGCTCGACCACCTGCTGAATGCCATGGCTGCGGCAGAAGGACATGGCCTCCTGGGTCGCCGGTGCGTCAAGAGAGGCACATTCAAATTTGCAAATGGCCCAGGGATAGCGCTTGAGTCGGTCCAGAGACGCATAGCGGGCCCCGAAGTCATCAAGGGCGATGCCATGGCTGAGGGCGGCGAGTTTTGGCCAGCGCCTATCGAGCAAGTCGTCATCGACGAATTCGCTTACCTCTAGCGTCACAGGGGCCGGCGCATCAGCCTGGAAGCCTTTGAAATCTTCCAGCCAGGCGTCGAAGTTATCGTCGCAGGCTAGGGTTTCAGCGGAGAGGTTGATGAACAAAGGAGACAATCGACGATTGCCCTGCAGAGTCCAATCGCGCAGATGGGCAATCATCTCCCGGTCCAGGGTAGCCCACTGCCCATCCGCCAGCGTTTCGTAGGGACCACGCAGCCCGTTGGGACCCGGGAAGCGGGCCAGCGCCTCGTAGGCTCTGTGCGAACGGGCCTTCCCGCAGACGATAGGCTGCAGTGCAAGGAGGCTTCCAGTCATCATACGTCCTCCCAGGTGAGCTCCCGAACGATGAAGTCCTCGCCATCACTGGTAATCACGGATGGTGTGAACTCCAGGGCAAAGCGCTCCTTGACGTCCGGGGTGAGCAGATAGATCGGGGCATCAAAGGCGTCAGAGACCGCGGTGTAGCTGTCCCAGCCCTCGTCAGCATCAAGTTCCGTAGCGATGAACGTGACCCGGGCGACGCCAGGCTGGCTGGAAATGCCGTGTAGCGCCTCCTGAACCAACTCAATTTCACGAGGATCAGTGGCGTTCATCACCACGATGGCCTGAGTAAAGGGGACAGAATCGAGCGGATTGATGATCTGGCCCTGTTCGGCGATGACCTCTCCGTTGGGCCCCACGATGTCTTCGAGAACATGGACTCTGGGATCGAGACGCCGCGTCCTGGACCGCGTGGCCGGTGGTAGCCATTCGAAATTCTGGTTGGACCAGAACCGCTCGAGCGCTTGTTCTCGCTTCAGATCCCAGTCAATGGCCATGACACGCTCTTGCATGACCTCTACCAGGTCACGCTCGGCAATCTCGGCTACTGGTCCACGCACCCCAAGGTCACCGTTCTCGCCCAACTCAATCTGGCGCTCCAGCCATGCGGGATCGGAGAGCCCGGTGACCCGCGCCACAACCTCCCTGTCTCCGCCCTCAACGGTAGTCCGCTGCTCAAGCCGAACGATGGTGGGCACCGACGTTACGCCATGCTCCTGAAACAGGGTGGGATCAAGGACGATGTTGGGGATGGGGTCATACTGGAGAGCCAGCTCCTGGAGGAAGCGAACCCCTTCAGCGACCTCCATGTCATCAGGAATGCCCCTGAAAGCGACGACAAGCTGCTCATCCATAGAGGCGAGTTCGAGAATGTCCTCCAGGCCTTCCCGTTCCAGGGAGAAAGAAGCGAAGATCAGCGTGCTGTAGTTGGCGTATCGCTTGCCCTCCGGGGGCTGCTGGGCATCCATGGCCTTCAGTGTGGGGTTGGTACGCCGCAGGTCAGAGAAGAACTGCTGAGCATCATCTTCAGCACGCTCGTAGTTGTCTGGGAACAGGGACTCCTGCCCCACAATCTCCTGCGACTGCTCGATGATCTCCTCCCCGCGCTCGATCCAGCGCAGATCCTCGTCCGTGAGCGGATTGGCCGCACCGCGCTCGCCGGCAGTAACAGCCAGAGGGGTTATGGCCAGGAGGATGGCAACGGCCAAGCGTGAAGGCTTAAATGATCGGGCGTGCTTGTCCAATGATCTGCTCCTCAGAGACGGTACCCCAATAACGGGAGTCGAAGCTGTAAGGGGTTTCACCCATGAACCAGTAGCTACCTTCTTCAAGAATCGTCTCACCTGCGAAGTCCGCCGGATTGGCCCCCACTTCCTCGGCAAGGATCAGCCCTTCCCCAACGAGTTCGTCATTGACGAACACGTCACCAGAGTCGGTGATGCGCACATGGTCGCCGGGAAGGCCTCGAAGGATCTTCACCATCTGCGTCCCTTCGTCGAAGTAGGGCTCAACGCCTTGTGCTGAAAAGGCGTAGATGTTGCCGCGCTGAAGATCCTTGTCATGACGGTCAACGAGGAAAATGCTGTAGTCGCCGATGCACTTCACTTCCTGGGAATCGATCCCGAAGTGGTACCGGCTGGCAAAGGCGTACCCAGTAGCAAAGATCAGGGTGGCCACGACCCCCATCTTGACAACGAAAAGTGGCGTTGACTGGCGCTCGCGCTTACTCATCACCACCCTCCTCGCTCAGCAGGTAGTCGGTCGATACACGCAGTGCGTTAGGTGCGCCCAGGACCGCATCGGCGGAGAGGACCAGGTAGCCGGCCTGTTGGAGTCCGATGATCCGCTGATTCAGGTTGATGATCAGTGCCTCCATCTGCTCGTCAGTCGCATTACTGGGGAAGCTCGCAAATACCTGGTCGTAATCGACGATAAGGACTGGAGGAGCGGATTCGCTGCCACTTGCTTCCAGATCACTGAGCCGCTGATGCAGGAAGAAACCCATGACCAGAATCGCCACGAGCGCAAAGAGGGTAAACAGCGTCATCCCTCCGGGCCCGCGCTGGGAGGTCGTCTTGATGTGATCAGTCATGGGCAAGCCCCCTGTCTCGCAGCACTTGGTTAATGGCATCGGGGACCGGCATGCCCTGACGGCTATATCGGGCAATGTCGTTGACGTCGACCGGATCGGTAGAGTAGAGGAGCTTCTGGAACTCACCCACGATCAGGCGCCCAACACCCATCCCACTCTTGGACTTTACAAAGATCTCCGAGTAGACCCCGGCAACGGTATGAACGGAGCGGAGCATGTTGAAACCACCCTCGGACAGCGTCAGACGACCACTACGGCGAACTGATTCGACCGTTTCCTCGGTCTGACCAAGAAGGTGCATGGAAGCCGAGTTCTCAGCGATGGCTCTACCGACCGCATTTTCGTAGAGGTCATTGATACTCTGGGTGGCAATGATCATGCTGCCGCCATATTTCCGGAACTTCCGGTAGGCATGCTCGATGAACACCGACACCTCGCCTTCCTTCAGAAGGTCCCAGGCTTCATCAATGAACACGATCTTCTTTTTGTCCCTTTCGCCAAGAAAGACTTCTTGCTGGATCTGGTAGATAAGCTGCAGCAGTACCACCTGGCGAAGGTGCTTACGCCCTTGCAGCTCATCCAGCTCCAGACCCGTGAACTGGTTCTTGAACTTAACGTTGTTGTCATGGGCGAAATACTTGCCGTAGCTTCCCTTTGACGTGAACACGAAGAGCTGCGCACCAATATCCCGGACACGCTGGTCGTTCGATTCGAGGCAGCGCTCAGCAATATGGTCGACCTTCAGCTGCTGTTGATGCTCGAGCCAGAGGTGGGACATGACCTGCTTCAGTGATGCGATCTGAAACTCATCCAGCTGGCCTTTCGCCGATGCCATGGCACTGACCAAGGAGACCAGGGCGTCTTCTTCGTCCTCGTAGTTCTGGATCAGCTCAAAGGGACTCAGGCAGATGTCGGCGCCGTCCGAGAATTGAAGAAAGTCGCCGTCCAGCACCGAACAGAGGTTCTGGTAGGACTTGCCGGCATCGATGACCCATACCTGGGCACCCTCCGAGAGGTAGGAGAGCAGAAGCTCGTTTGCCCAGAAGGATTTACCAGAGCCTGACTCGGCCGCGATCACCAGGTTCTTGTTGGTGTTCGAGTCATGGAGCGACATCGACATCAACTGCCCGTTGCGGGACAACAAACCTGCATGGAACGTCCCGGTCCCCTTCCACTCGCCAAAGATCGGAAGCAACACCGTTGCCTGCTCGCTGGTCATGGTCTTGTAGCGATTCAGGTCGCGCACCGCGGCCCGATCGGTGCACATCGGCAGGCAGTTGATGAACATCGGCAGGCTGACGAACTTGTCCTCAAGCAGCGAGAAGCGATTCTCGCGCCAGTACCCTGCCAAAGAGGTAGCGGCGGCCTGGGCCCTCTTCTCTGTTGGGGCAAAGATGACCGCTGAATAGCTGATCTGAAGCGGGGTGGCGCCATCGTTGATGGAGTCATAGAGGATGTCGAAGCTCCCCTTTTTCTCCGCGAGAATGGGTACAAACTTGAGCAGTGGCCCATAGGCCTGGTTGATGGTGAATTTACGCTTCTGCTCGAGCTTGTCCTTGGTCTTCTGCGGTACCGGATAAAAGACGTTGGTCACCACCATGTAGTTCTCGCGAACCGAGGAGGTACCGCCCGAAATATCACCAACGTAGGACAAGGCATTGCCGAAATAGAACATGGGCGGAAGCTTCTTGGCACTCATCACCTTCACGTGATAGTCACCAAGCGTCAGCTTGTCTTTCGTGACGGTGATGTCAGTGCCGTAATCAAAGACCTGGTCGCACAGCGGCTTGTCCTCATCCCAGCCATCCGGCCCCGACCTCCACGACGCACCCGGCCCCCAGTTCAGCATGGTACCCATCACCCTCACGAAGCCTTTTGCCGTCATGGGCTGCGGGTTGGTACCAATAGTCTTGAGCGCCGATTCGATCTTGGTCCGCAGGTGGACCATCTCCTCAATCTCGTCGTTGTCCGGCTTGTGGTTACGGATCGGGCATTTGCAGGTAATGATCAGCTTGAGATCTTGCACCAGCCCGTTGTCAAAGACCCCCTTGTTTGAGGCGGAATGCAGGTTCTCCATGGTGTGCTTGCGCAGGAACTCCGCACGCTCTTCAACCACCTTGCTCAGCAGCGGGTGCTTGAACCCGTCTCTCAGGGTCAGCATGTTGTTGAGCTTGTTGGTCACATCGGGTGACCGGAACATGATGAACTGGAGTGTGGTTTCCGCCGGGAACTGCTGGTTGAGCAGTCCCGAAACCCGCTCCTGGATCTTCTCGTCGCCGTATGTCAGTGGCTCGCAGAGAAAGGCGAACCCCAGGGTCTGATCATCATTCAGGAACAGCTGGTTAGTAGGGTCGTAGGCCAGAACAGGGATCAACGACCCCGCCCGCTGCTCCTTGGAGATCAGCTTGTCACGACGCCCCTGGTTGATGATGACTTCCATCAGCGATCCTCCCCGGCATAGAGCCAATCGGCGAAATTCGACGGGCGACCGCGATTGACCCTCCCATCGTCTGCAATAACAAAGGGCACCCCGTCGACGCCCAGCAGCTCGGCCGTCATCAGGGTGCGATCATAGCCAGTGGTGTCGCAGTCGGAGACCGTGGGCATGGTGGCGATGGTGCCGTTCAGCAACGCTTCCACGCCTTGCGTCTCTTTCGCCTCGGCACAGTACAGCTGCTTTGCCAGCTCATGAGAGCGATCACCGAGCGCCGGGACCACTACCAGATCGAAGGTGAAGTCATCGGCGTACTGCTTGGCTTCATGGCTCAGTGCATGACAGTGCTCGCAGAGCGGATCAGTAAAGATGGTGACAGTGCGCTCACCGCTACCGAACGAGACCGTGTTCAGGTTGGCCGTATCGATGGCCAACCCATCGAGGTGAATGCGGGTAGCGGCATCCTGGATCTGGCTCATGGAATCCAGTGAGCCCCCTTTCCAGAGATCGTAGATCTCCCCGACGATCACGAAACGACCATTGCTTGAGGTGAAGAACACCTGCCCGCCGTTATCGACGGCGCTCATACCGGAGATCGGAAGCTCCACGACCCCGCGGATATCCAGGTCCGAAAAGTTGAAGTCTTCGAAGCTCGTTTGCGCCATGGTCGGCTGCGCCGCCAAGATCCCGGCTACCAGTCCAGAGGTGAGTAGTGCTCGCATCAGATACCCCATCCAGGGAGAACGTTGGAATGGGAGTCAGGATATCCCCCGTTCGACCAACCACCCCTGCGTCGAGATGCCCTTGGGGGGTACGACGAGAA